>NZ_JBBCKX010000003.1:0-328546 GCF_037153115.1 Pantoea sp. USMM079 | reverse complement strand
TTACAACTACGAACGGATCAAGACGGGGTTAGGTGGACTGAGTCCGGTACAATACCGAACTCAGTACCAACAGGCGATGTTATAACTGTCCAGGTTAAGGGGTTCACTTCATTTATTGCGCATTGCTTTACTTAACGACGTACGGCAATCGCCTCAATCTCGATCTTCACGTCTTTTGGCAGACGCGCCACTTCCACACAAGAACGTGCTGGGAAGCTGGCATCGTGCTCGGTGAAGAAGGCTTCGTAAGTGGCGTTAACGGTGGCGAAGTCATTGAGATCTTTCACGAACACGGTGGTTTTCACAATGTCGCCCACTTTCAGGCCAGCGGCTTCCACGATCGCCTTCACGTTCTCCAGTGACTGACGCGCCTGCGCAGACACATCATCTGCCACGGCACCGGTCGCCGGATCAACAGGGATCTGGCCTGAAGTGATGATCATGCTGCCGAGATCCACGCCCTGCACATAAGGGCCAATTGCTGCGGGTGCTTTTTCTGTGCTGATTTCGCGAGACATTGTTTCTCCTTAAAAGTGCGCAGCCGACCTTTGTCAGCCGCGTATTGGTTCGCCCCATTATAGGGACGATAAGCACGATTACCAGTGACCGAGCACCACGTGGCGCGCGAACTCTTTCTCGCAATATTTGCACTTCAGGTGCACATCATCGTCACGCTGTTTCACCGCGAAGCTGCTGAATACTGGCTCACTGCGGCTAATGCAGTTGCTGTTCGGGCAGGTCAGCACACGCTCGACACGATCCGGTAAGGTTGGGGCGATTTTCGCCACCACTTCGTATTCATCAATGCGGTTAACCGTGGCGTGAGGCGCATACACCGCCAGCTGGTTAATCTGATCATCGGTCAGGAAGGTATTCTCGATCTTAATTAAATCTTTGCGCCCCATCTCGCCTGAAGGCAGATTCAGTCCAATGGTGATGCGCTGGTCGGTCTCGGTCAGGCGAAACAGCGACAGTAATTTAAAACCGATCTGCGCAGGAATATGGTCGATTACCGTGCCACGCTTGATGGCTTCAACCTGCAATTTATTATCGTGAGTCATCGGTTTCTCCTTACAGGGCCAGTTCGCTATTCAGTACCAGTGCCAGCAGAGCCTGGCGGGCGAAGATGCCGTTGCCCGCCTGCTGGAAATACCAGGCGTGCGGCGTGCTATCGACGTCAGTGGTGATCTCGTCAATACGCGGCAACGGATGCAGCACTTTCATGTTGTCGCGTGCGCCGGCTAAATCGGCCGCGCGCAGGATGAACTGTGCTTTGACGTTGGCGTACTCAGACGGATCGAGACGCTCTTTCTGCACACGGGTCATATACAGGATGTCGAGTTCCGGCATCACTTCTTCGATGGTGTCGTGGCGCGTCCAGACTATGTTCTGCTCATCCAGCATATCGGTGATGTAGGCCGGCATCGCCAGCGCATCCGGCGCAATAAAGTAGAAACGGTTGCCGGTGAATTTCGCCAGCGCCTGGGTCAGCGAGTGCACGGTACGGCCATATTTTAGGTCACCGACCATCGCCACATTCAGGTTGTCGAGGCGACTCTGAGTTTCACGAATGGTGAACAGATCCAGCAGGGTTTGCGTCGGGTGCTGGTTGGCACCGTCACCGGCATTGAGAATTGGAATGCCGCTGGAGAATTCAGTCGCCAGGCGCGCGGCGCCTTCCTGCGGATGACGCATCACAATCGCATCGACATAAGTGCTGATCACCGAAATGGTGTCGGCCAGCGTTTCGCCTTTCTTACCCAGCGAGGTATTGCTGCCGTCGGCGAAGCCCACCACTGAAGCACCCAAACGATGCATAGCGGTTTCAAACGACAGGCGGGTGCGCGTCGAGGCTTCAAAGAAGCAGCTGGCGATCACGTTGTGCTTCAGCAGTTCCGGCTGGGGATGAGCCTTGAGCTGGGCAGCGGTGTGTAACACCAGCTCCAGTTCTTCGCGGTTGAGATCGTTAATGGAAATAATGTGCTTGCGATATAGCGGGTTGGCCATAGCGTTCTCCTCTGCGCTGCCGGATTGCGGACAAAAAAAAGCCCCTGCTTAAGGGGCTTTTTTACGATCAATGGTTGACGGAAAGAAACAGCGGCATCGCCTGTGGTCAGGCGGGGTAGAGCGGCAAATTGTGCGCTGCGCTGTTGCATGTTTTCTCCGGCAAATTGTGGCGCATTATACGCATTCACTGATTTGCATCAAGCAGAAATCGCCGCAAGGTAAACGTTTGCTTTATGGGTTACCCAGCGTGGCGACCATCACCGCTTTGATGGTATGCATGCGGTTTTCGGCCTGATCGAAAACGATGCTGTGCGCCGATTCAAACACCTCGTTACTCACTTCCATGCCGTCTTTCAGACCATACTGTTCAGCCATCTGACGGCCCAGCGTGGTTTGATCATCATGGAAGGCGGGCAGGCAGTGCAGGAATTTCACCTGTGGATTGCCGGTCAGCGCCAGCATCACGCTGTTTACCTGATACGGACGCAGCAGGGCGATACGCTCTTCCCATACCGATTTCGCTTCACCCATCGACACCCACACATCAGTGTAGATGAAATCCGCACCTTGTACGCCCTCGGCAATCTCTTCGGTCAGGGTGATTTTGCCACCGGTTTTCTGTGCTGCAACGCGACACTGTTCAACCAACTGCTCTTCCGGCCAGCAACCCTTCGGTGCCACCAGGCGCAGGTCCAGCCCTACCAGAGCTGCCGCTTCCAGCATGCTGTTGCCCATGTTGTTACGTGCGTCACCCACATACACCAACGTCATGTCGCTCAATGGTTTACCTGGCAGATGTTCTTGCATGGTGAGCAAATCTGCCAGCAACTGCGTCGGGTGGAATTCCGTGGTCAATCCGTTCCACACCGGCACACCGGCAAATTCCGCCAGCGTTTCCACCAATTCCTGGCCGAAGCCACGATACTGAATGCCATCATACATGCGGCCTAATACGCGCGCGGTGTCTTTCATTGACTCTTTATGGCCGATCTGGCTGCCGCTTGGGCCAAGGTAAGTGACGTTAGCGCCCTGATCGTATGCGGCAACTTCGAAAGAGCATCGGGTACGGGTCGAGTCTTTTTCGAAGATGAGCGCGATATTCTTGCCTTTCAGGTACTGCTTTTCGGTAGCATTTTTCTTAGCGTGTTTTAATTCACCTGCCAGACTTAACAGGTTGGCGATTTCAGCGGGGGTGAAATCCAGCAATCTCAGGAAGTGTCTCGAATACAGCTGACTCATACAGCGCTCCAGATGGGGACTAATAATGAATTAAAATTCAATCTAACCGTATGAATATGCATTTTCAACCCCGGCGTTAAGAAACTTTCCGTTTTGTGTAGTGGCGCGCGAGGCAGTGTGGGAAAATAATTGCATTCACGTCGAACATTTTGAGGACACGCACATGGCATATGAAGCATTGCTGGAAGAACAGCGCGAAGAAACCCGCCTGATCATTGAAGAGTTGCTGGAAGACGGCAGCGATCCGGATGCGCTTTACACTATCGAGCATCACCTCTCTTGCAACAACTTCGACTCACTGGAGAAAGTCGCGGTTGAGGCTTTCAAACTGGGCTTTGAAGTGAGTGAGCCAGAAGAGCTGGAGCTGGAAGAGGGTGGCACGGTGATGTGTGTGGATATCCTGAGCGAAGGCGCATTGAAGCCAGAGCTGATTGATGCACAAGTTGAGCAACTGGTGAATCTGGCCGGTAAGTTCAACGTCGATTACGACGGCTGGGGCACTTACTTCGAAGACCCGGACGCGGAAGATGAAGACGACGATGGTGATTTCATCGACGACGAAGAAGACGACGGTGTGCGTCACTAAGTCTTAAACGGGCGGCGCTCGCCGCCCAGAACCACTTCCCCGCCAGATAAAGAACGCCGATGAATTACGCTCCCCTGTTAGAACCCATTTATGAATTCCTGCACTGCCGCACGCCACAAGCGTGGATTGACGAAGCGCGCAAGCCGGAAAACCTGACGCTGCTGTTGACCGATCACATGGTGTGCGAGTTAAAAGCGGCACAAACCGCGGTGTTTATCATTCGTAAGTATGTGGCTGATAAACCCAGTGGCGATGCCATTCTGGCGTGGCTCAAGCCATACGAAGATTTCATCTACCGCGAAGAACCAGACAGCAACTTCATTAACGCGCATAAAAATCTGACCAAGAGCATCATTGTGCGTAACGAACTGCCGTGGGCGGATGATTTGGTCGAGATGATGATTCTGCTGATCAAAGAAGAGCTGCATCATTTTTATCAGGTGTGGGAAATCATGCAGTCGCGTGGTTTGCCGTATCGCAAAATCACTGCCAGCCGCTATGCCAAAGGGCTGATTCGTGAAATCCGTACGTTTGAACCTGAAGCGCTGGTGGATAAGCTGATTTGCGGAGCCTATATCGAAGCGCGATCCTGTGAGCGTTTTGCCAGCCTGGCGCCGTATCTGGATGAACAACTGCAGAAGTTCTATATTTCGCTGCTGCGTTCTGAAGCGCGTCACTATCAGGATTATTTGAAGCTGGCGGAACAGATTTCAGCGAAGGATATTACGCCGCGCGTGCAGGCGTTTGGTGCAGCAGAAGCGAAATTAATCAGCGAGCCGGATGGTGAGTTGCGTTTCCATAGCGGTCTGCCCGCTTACTAAGTTGGGTGCGCAAATCTGCGCACCGCTTTTACATCACAGCACTTTCAACATTCGCACTTCGCAATCACCGTGCCCGGTACAGCCCATCGCGCTGTCGATGAGCTCAAAACCCAATGACTCATACAGCTTAATCGCGCGGGTTAGCGTGCCGGTGGTTTCCAGATAGCAGCGACGGAAACCCTGCTGACGCGCATACGCCATCGCCCGCAACGCCAGCGCACGCGCCAGCCCTAAACCGCGCACTTGGGGCAGGAAGTACATCTTCTGCAATTCGCAGATGTCCGGTGCGCTACACGCCAAAGGTGCCACGCCGCCGCCGCCCACAACACGTCCCTCATGCTCGACGATCCAGTAAGCGCTGTTCGCTTCGCTGTACAACTCGAACAGGCGATCCAGATTCGGATCGGACACGGTGTAGCCTTTGTCGGCGGTCAGGCCAAACTCTGCGGAGACATCACGGATCACTTGCGCAATCAGCGGATTATCGGCCGCAACAATCGGGCGCACCTGTAAATTCAGTGGCGTAGCGGTGGTCATCATTTTCTTCCGGTGTAAAAAAGCCGGGCAGTGCCCGGCTATGATTTAGCAATTGGACTGATGCGCTTACAATGCCGCAATCACGCCCTGCTGTTCAATCAGTTTTGCTTTTGATTGTTCCAGCTCAACGATGCGCTCGCGCTCTTTCGCCACCACCGCTTCCGGTGCACGTGCAACAAAGCCTTCGTTCGCCAGTTTGACCTGGATCTTCTCAATCTCGACATCCAGCTTGGTCAGCTCTTTCGCCAGACGCTCCAGCTCGGCTTCTTTGTTGACCAGATCCGCCATTGGGATCAGCAACTCAGCGCCTTCGACGATCTTGGTGACCGAGACCGGACCTTTCTCGCCCGCAGGCAGAATGGTCAGGCTTTCCAGACGCGCAAGACGTGACAGGAAGCTACGGTTCTCATCGACACGACGCTGCGCGGTTGGCGAGCAGTCACGCAGCAGCACATCCAGCGGTTTACCCGGAGCGATGTTCATTTCAGCACGGATGTTACGCACCGCCACGATCGCCTGCTTGATCCACTCGATATCCGCTTTGGCTTCAGCATCTTCTTTTGCCGCGTCAAACTGCGGGAACGGCTGCAGCATGATGGTGTCGTGATCGATGTTCTTCAGACCTTTGACACGCTGCCAGATGGTTTCGGTGATGTAAGGAATGATTGGGTGCGCCAGGCGTAAGACCGCTTCCAGCACGGTAACCAGCGTATTACGCGTGCCGCGCAGTTCCGCTTCGCTGCCGTTGCTCATGACCGGCTTGGTCAGCTCCAGATACCAGTCACAGAACTGGTTCCAGGTGAAGTCGTACAGAATGTTGGCTGCGATATCAAAGCGATAGCTGTCCAGCGCTTCACGATAGGCTTTCACGGTGCTGTTGAATTCGGTCAGAATCCAGCGATCGGCCAGTGACAGCTTCAGTTCGCCGCCGTTCTGCCCGCAATCATGCTCTTCGGTATTCATCAGCACGAAACGGCTGGCGTTCCACAACTTGTTACAGAAGTTGCGATAGCCTTCGAGACGCTTCATATCCCAGTTGATGTCACGGCCAGTTGAGGCCAGTGCCGCCAGGGTGAAGCGCAGGGCATCGGTGCCGGAAGCCACAATGCCGTCCGGGAACTGCTTCTCGGTACGTTTGCGGATCTTCTCAGCCAACTGCGGCTGCATCATGTTGCCGGTGCGTTTCTCCAGCAGATCTTCCAGCGAAATGCCGTCGATCATATCCAGTGGATCGATGACGTTGCCTTTCGACTTGGACATCTTCTGGCCTTCTTCATCACGGATCAAACCGGTCATATACACGGTTTTGAACGGCACCTGTGGCTTGCCGTCTTCATCTTTGATGAAGTGCATGGTCAGCATGATCATGCGCGCAATCCAGAAGAAGATGATGTCGAAGCCGCTCACCAACACGCTGGTTGGGTGGAAGGTACGCAGCGCTTCGGTATTCTCTGGCCAGCCAAGGGTCGAGAAGGTCCACAGGCCTGATGAGAACCAGGTGTCCAGCACGTCGTCGTCCTGGCGCAGCACCACAACGTCAGCCAGGTTATTTTCCTGACGCACTTCGGCTTCAGTACGACCCACATAGACGTTGCCGTCGTTGTCATACCAGGCCGGGATGCGATGTCCCCACCACAGTTGACGCGAGATGCACCAATCCTGAATGTCACGCATCCATGAGAAGTACATGTTTTCATACTGTTTTGGCACAAACTGGATGTCGCCGTTTTCGACCGCTTCTACCGCAACTTTCGCCAGTGGAGCCGTGCGCACATACCATTGGTCGGTCAGCATTGGCTCGATCACCACGCCGCCACGGTCGCCGTAAGGCACGGTCAGATCGTGTGGTTTGATTTCATCCAGCAGGCCGAGTTCATCAACCGCAGCCACCATGGCTTTACGCGCCGCGAAACGCTCCATTTTCTGGAACTGCGCTGGGATCTCATCGGCGCATTCGTCGCTGACTTCACCGTTGGTGTCGAACACTTCCGCACGCTCGCGGATATCGCCATCAAAGGTCAGGATGTTGATCATTGGCAGCTTGTGACGACGACCGACTTCATAGTCGTTGAAGTCATGCGCTGGGGTGATCTTCACGCAGCCGGTGCCTTTTTCCATGTCCGCGTGCTCATCGCCGACGATCGGAATGCGACGGTTCACCAGCGGCAGGATCAGTTCTTTACCGATCAGATCTTTATAGCGCGGATCTTCCGGGTTCACCGCCACGCCGGTATCGCCCAGCAGGGTTTCCGGACGAGTGGTGGCAACCACCAGATAATCTTTGCCTTCTGCAGTTTTCACGCCATCCGCCAGCGGGTAGCGGATATGCCACATTGAGCCTTTGCTCTCGCGGTTTTCCACTTCCAGGTCGGAGATAGCGGTACGCAGTTTTGGATCCCAGTTCACCAGGCGTTTGCCACGGTAAATCAGATTCTCTTTATACAGGCGCACGAAGACTTCACGCACCGCATTCGACAGGCCTTCATCCATGGTGAAGCGTTCGCGCTCCCAATCCACGGAGTTGCCAAGACGACGCATCTGACGGGTAATAGTGCCGCCAGACTCTGCTTTCCACTGCCAGATTTTGTCGATGAAAGCATCACGGCCGTAATCCTGGCGAGTTTTGCCCTCTTCAGCGGCGATCTTGCGCTCAACCACCATCTGCGTCGCGATACCGGCATGGTCAGTACCTGCCTGCCACAGGGTGTTTTTACCCTGCATACGCTGGTAACGAATCATGGTATCCATGATGGTCTGCTGGAAAGCGTGACCCATATGCAAGCTGCCGGTGACGTTCGGCGGCGGGATCATGATGCAAAAGCTTTCCTGGCTGGTGTCGCCATTCGGTTTAAAGTAGCCCTGCTGTTCCCAGTGCTCGTAGAGCGGCTGCTCGATATCTTGCGGGTTATATGTCTTTTCCATTTCTACACTGTCGTTTGCGGCGGAGGTGGCGTCGCCGTATTCAATTGGAAACCAACGCTGCGATAGGCTTTATAGCGATCGCGCGCCAGTTGTTTTAAGGATTCTTCGTAAGGAACAAAGTCTATCACTTCATGGAAACCAGTAGCAAAATCTGCGAACTGTGGCAGCAGGCTGATCAGCAGGTCACGCGGGGAACTGCCGCGACGCTGCGGCCAGGCTAATTCCACCGGTGCGCCGTAACGCGGGCCTTCACCCGCCAGATTGTGCGGCACAAAAGCGTTGGCGGGACGCTGCCAGAGCGCTTCATCCAGACGATTAGCTTGGTCTTCATTCTCGCAGGCAATCAGAATGCGTTTGCCGTCACGCCAGCGTGTTTCGGCCAGATCGCACACCAGTGCTTCGATGGCGCTCAGGCCGTCGCTGGCGCTTTCCGACTCCATCACATAGAAAGTGGCGTTTTTCATGGCAAGCTTATTTCCATTAATGACAGTGGGGCGCATTTTGCGCCCCATGAGTTCATACGTCTATCTTTGAACCGCGATTAATCGTCGCCGTTCAATCCTGCGCGGTTCAACAGGAACTGCGACAGCAGCGGAACCGGGCGGCCGGTGGCGCCTTTGGCCTTGCCAGAACGCCATGCGGTACCTGCGATGTCCAGGTGCGCCCAGTTAAACTTACGCGCAAAACGCGCCAGGAAACAGGCTGCAGTGATGGCACCGCCGGGACGGCCGCCAATGTTTGCCATATCAGCAAAATTGGATTCCAGCTGCTCCTGATACTCATCCGCCATCGGCAGACGCCACGCGCGGTCACCTGCTTGTTCTGAGGCGCTGATCAGCTCGTGCGCCAGCGGATTATGGTTCGACATCAAACCGCTGACGTGATGGCCGAGCGCAATCACGCAGGCACCGGTCAGGGTCGCGACGTCAATCACCACTTCTGGCTCGAAGCGCTCCACGTAAGTCAGCGCGTCGCACAGCACCAGACGGCCTTCCGCATCGGTATTCAGCACTTCAACGGTCTGACCCGACATGGTGGTCAGCACATCGCCTGGACGCATCGAACGACCATCCGGCATGTTCTCACAACCCACCAGTACGCCGACGACGTTCAGCGGCAGATTGAGTTCCGCCACCATGCGCATCACGCCGTACACGGACGCCGCGCCGCACATGTCGTACTTCATTTCATCCATCGAATCGGCAGGTTTGATCGAGATACCACCGGAATCGAAGGTCAGGCCTTTACCCACCAGCACAATTGGACGCGCTTCAGGATCGGTGCTGCCTTTGTACTCAATGACCGACATCAGCGATTCGTTGTGTGAACCGGCTCCAACCGCCAGATACGCGTTCATGCCCAGCTCTTTCATCTGCTGTTCGCCGATGACACGCGTGGTGACATTTTTGCTGTACGCATCAGCCAACTGACGCGCCTGCGACGCCAGATAAGCGGCGTTACAAATATTTGGCGGCATATTGCTGAGGTCTTTGGCGGCTCTGACGCCGGCTGCCACTGCTAAACCATGCTGAATCGCACGTTCACCGCTGGTGAGTTCACGACGGGTTGGCACGTTGAACACCAGCTTGCGCAGTGGACGGCGCGGTTCAACTTTATTGCTTTTCAGCTGATCGAAGTTGTAGAGCGCTTCTTTTGAGGTTTCAACCGCCTGGCGGACTTTCCAGTAAGTGTTACGCCCTTTAACATGCAGTTCGGTCAGGAAGCACACCGCTTCCATCGAACCCGTGTCGTTCAGCGTATTAATGGTCTTCTGAATCACCTGTTTATACTGGCGTTCATCCAGCTCGCGCTCTTTACCGCAGCCGATCAACAGGATGCGTTCAGACAGGATGTTCGGCACATGGTGCAGCAGCAATGTCTGACCGACTTTGCCTTCCAGTTCACCGCGGCGCAGCAGGGCGCTGATGTAGCCGTCGCTGATTTTATCCAGCTGTTCAGCAATGGGTGACAAACGGCGCGGTTCGAAAACGCCCACAACAATGCAGGCGCTACGCTGTTTTTCCGGGCTACCGCTTTTTACACTGAACTCCATGCACTCTCCTGAATCTTAAAGACAACGGCCTTAGCTGTCGTTAGAATGTAGCGCGTTCGTAACCCATTATTTTTAGCGGCGCCATGACAATTTAACGCCGACGGTCATAATGAGATGTGGTGGCAATGTGTTGTTTTTTCACCACCCTAACGCGTTCGTCATACTATTTTAGCTACGATGACGGCCATTGATGAAGAAAAATGGCTGATAAGCGTTGAAACTAGCGATTTTCCTGCAAAAAGACAAGTTATCACAGGCGTACTAAGCGTGATCATCATTAGATATCTGGTTCGGGAAACGCTCAAAAGCCAGCTGGCTATCCTGTTCATCCTGCTACTGATCTTCTTTTGCCAGAAGTTAGTCAGGATTTTGGGTGCAGCGGTGGATGGCGAGATCCCAACAAATCTGGTTCTGACATTGTTAGGACTTGGCGTGCCTGAAATGGCACAACTTATCCTGCCCCTAAGCTTGTTTCTGGCGATTTTAATGACCCTTGGGCGGCTGTACACCGAAAGTGAGATCACGGTGATGCATGCCTGCGGCCTGGGGAAAAGCGTGCTGGTCAAGGCCGCGATGATCCTGATGCTGCTGACTTCAGCGGTCGCAGCGGTCAACGTCCTTTGGTTAGGGCCATGGTCATCGCGTTACCAGGATGAAGTCACACAAAATGCCAAAGCCAACCCTGGCGCAGCGGCGCTGGCAGCGGGCCAGTTCCAGACCTCCAGCGACGGTAATACCGTGCTGTTTGTCGAGAACGTCAAAGGCAACACGTTTGGTAACGTGTTCCTGGCGCAGCTGCGTCCAAAAGGTAATGCGCGCCCATCCGTGGTGCTGGCTGACAGCGGTCATATGGAGCAGCGCAAAGACGGCTCACAAGTGGTGACGCTGGATAAAGGCACGCGCTTCGAGGGCACTGCGATGCTGCGCGATTTCCGCATCACCGACTTCACCAACTACCAGGCGCTGGTGGGCTATAAAGAAGCCACGCTCGATCCGAATGATGCCGATCAGGCGAGCATCAGCACGCTGTACCAAAACAAAACGCCGCAGTTCCAGGCCGAGTTCCACTGGCGTCTAACGCTGGTGTTTGCGGTGCTGGTGATGGCGTTGATGGTGGTGCCACTCAGCGTGGTCAACCCTCGTCAGGGGCGTGTGCTGTCAATGCTGCCTGCGATGCTGCTGTATCTGATCTTCTTCCTGCTGCAGAGTTCGTTACGTTCTAACGCAGCGAAAGGCAAGTTCGATCCCGCGATTTGGATGTGGGTAGTGAACCTGGCTTATCTGGCGCTGGCCGTGATGTTGAACCTGTGGGATACGGTACCGATGCGACGTATTCGTGGTCGCTTTAGTCGTGGAGGATCGCAGTAATGTTTAAGGTCCTTGACCGCTATATCGGCAAAACCATCTTCAACACCATCATGCTGACGTTGTTCATGCTGGTGTCGCTATCGGGCATCATCAAATTTGTCGATCAGCTACGTAAAACCGGGCAGGGCGCTTACACCGCGCTCGACGCCGGTTACTACACGCTGCTCAGCGTACCGAAAGATATTGAGATCTTCTTCCCGATGGCCGCACTCTTGGGTGCATTGTTGGGCTTGGGAACGCTAGCGCAGCGCAGCGAGCTGGTGGTGATGCAGGCATCGGGCTTTACCCGTATGCAGGTGGCGCTGGCGGTGATGAAAACCGCGATTCCGCTGGTGCTGTTGACCATGGCTATCGGCGAATTTGTGGCACCGCAGGGCGAGCAGATGGCGCGTAACTACCGTGCGCAGCAGCTGTACGGTGGCTCGCTGATGTCGACGCAGAATGGGCTGTGGGCGAAAGACGGCCATGACTTTATCTACATCGAACGCATCAAAGGCGACAGCGAGATTGATGGCGTCAGCATTTACACCTTCACCGATCAGCGCCGTCTGCTCAGCGTGCGTTATGCCGCCAGTGCGACCTGGAACAAAGACAAGAAGTTGTGGCAGCTGTCGCAGGTGGATGAGTCCAACCTGAGTGATGCGAAGCAGATTACCGGCTCGCAAAGTCTGGGCGGGGAGTGGAAAACCAACCTGACGCCTGACAAGCTTGGCGTGGTGGCGCTGGATCCGGATGCGCTGTCCATTAGCGGTCTGTACAACTACAGCAAATACCTTAAGCAGAGTGGCCAGGTGTCAGGGCGTTATCTGCTGAACATGTGGGGTAAAATCTTCCAGCCGCTGTCCGTGGCGGTGATGATGCTGATGGCGTTGTCGTTTATCTTTGGTCCGCTGCGTAGCGTGTCGATGGGCGTGCGCGTGGTGACGGGGATCAGCTTCGGCTTCCTGTTCTACGTGCTGGATCAGATCTTCGGTCCGTTAAGTCTGGTGTATGGCATCCCACCGATTCTGGGGGCGCTATTGCCGAGCGCCGCGTTCTTTGCCATCAGCTTGTACCTGCTGATGAAGCGCAGTTAATTACTCGTCACAACCACGCCGTTACAGCAATGGATTTACGCTTGTAGCGGCGTGCGGATTCTCTCTATCAAGTCCTGCACTGAACTCTCTATTACGTTCTGAACTCAATTCTCAATGGTGACCAACGCTATCCCAGCTTGCTGCCAGATTTCGGCATCTTCTGGTAACGTATCCATCACCAGCATATCGACCTGATCGCAGCGTGCGAACTGCGCCAGCGAGGTGTTTCCCAGCTTACTACTGTCGCATACCACGATAACCTGACTGGCGTGTTCAATGATGGTGCGCTTGCTCTCCGCCAGCATGATGTCTGCAACACACGCTCCTTGCTTGAGCGAAATGCCATTCACCGCCATAAAGGCTTTATCCACGTTGAGATGATCCATCATCTGGCCGCCCGCTGCCGGAATCACACAGTGGTAACCTTTTTTCACCATGCCACCGAGCAGCACCAGTTGCACGCCGCTGGCTTCTTCCAGCACGCGGGCGATGGCAAAGTCATTGGTAATAACGGTGAGATTTTTACGATCGCGTAAGTGATGTGCGATATGCAGTGTGGTCGTGCCGGTATCAAGTACGATGATATCGCCGTCTTCGACCAACTGTGCGGCACGCGCACCGATACGAGCTTTGGCATCAATATGCAAACTTTCACGCAGATCCGAGCCCATTTCAAAGCTGGCTCGGGTACGCAGAATCGCGCCACCGTGCGTGCGTGTCAGCTGACCTGACTCTTCCATCAGGCGAAGATCGGTACGAATGGTGGCACCGGAAACATTGAAGTGCTCACTCATTTCGCCAACCGAGATTTTGCGTTTCTCTTTCAGGATGGCGAGGATTTTTTCTTGTCTTTCCTCAAGATACATATTGGCCTCAGACGTGGGAAAACCGCATCACTCTATCGCAGCTTCCGGGCGGCGTGAACTCCGCCCGGATAATTCACTTAACGGTTAAGCGGCTGCAGAAACTCCACGCGTTCACCGTCTGGTCCGGCAACCATAAAATAACGGCTGCCCGCAGGATGATCGCATGGCCCTTCGACTAACGGATAACCCAGCGATCTTACCCATTTTTCCGTAGCTGCGAGGTCCTCAACCTGCCACGCGAGATGATCAACACCACTATCTTCCACTGCACGTGCATCAGTTTGCCACGGCAATTGATAGAGCTCTAATACAATGCCTTTCTGTTGTAAGAATGCGATGGCAATCGTGCCACGCGGTTCCGGGATATCCAGCTGGCGTTGAAACTCAAAGCCCAGCGACTGATAAAAATGACGTGCTGTTACGATGTTTTGCGTACGTAATCCTATGTGCGCTAATGATTTGATCATGTTCAAACTCCCTTACGCTGGCACCAGAAGCCGAAGAAGGCCACATAGGCAAAACACACCAAAGGGATGATAAAGGCGAACTGCATATCGCCACCGTTCATATCTGACATGATGCCCATCACCAGCGGAATCACCGCGCCGCCAATAATGGACATCACCACAATCGATCCTGCCAGTTGAGTTTCTGCGCCCATGCCTTTAATGGTTAAGCCGAAGTTTGTCGGCCAGCACAGCGCCATACAGAAATTCACTCCCATAATGGCGACAACGGCCGCCATGCTTTTCTGGCTGACGGCAAACAGTAACAGCATGACGCACAACGAACAGAACACGCCGAGTAGCAGCGCCGGACTGTAGCGCTTCATTAACGCGGTGGTGACCACTTTGCCTGCTGAGTAGCATAGCAACGTAGCGATTAACCACCAGGTGGCCGAGTGCTCGGTTGTACCATGCTCAATCAGTTGCACGAAACGGATGGTGAAGCTCCATAGACCCACCTGCGCACCGACGTAGAGGAACTGTGAGAGCACACCCATTCGGAATCGCGGAACCGCCCATAGTTTTTTCAGCGACTGCATCAGCGGCTCTTTTACCGCATCTGCTTTTGCGATGGGTTTGCATGCCGGGAACTTTACCGCGACAAACACCAGCGCCAGCACCACCAGTATCGACCCGATGATCAGGTACGGTGTGACGACTTGAGACACCATTTGCTGACGAATCGCATCCGCTGCTTCAGCCGGCAGCGCCGCCAGTTGATCGTGGGTCAAATCGTCCTTGTTAAAGATCAGCTGTTGACCAATCACCACGCCCATAATCACGCCGACCGAGTTAAAGATCTGCGAGAAGTTAATACGTTGAGTAGAGGTTTCTGCGGTCCCGAGCAGGCTCGAATAGGTGTTGGCAGACGTTTCGAGGAACGACAATCCGCTGGCGATCACGCCAAGGCAACCAAGAAATGCGGCGTATGTCATGGCATGGGCTGCCGGAATGAACAGGAAGCAACCCGCAGCGTACAAACAAAGCCCGATGATGATCGCCACTTTGTAGGAGTAGCGCTTAATGACCGCCGCGGCGGGCAACGCTACGAGGAAGTAGCCAAGGAAGAAGATTGACTGCACCAGCGCGGTTTGCGTATCACTCAGGTCAAAGCCCTTTTTAAACTGAGCAATCAGGATGTCATTAAGATTGCCCGCCATGCCCCATAAAGCAAACAGGCAGCATACCATCAAGAGTTGCAGCCACGGCGTGGCTGGCAGATAGGCGCTACGATCCAGGGTTTCACCGTGCGCGCTTGCCACCTGATCCTGCTTCTTAATCACTATTTCGCTCATGATCCCTGCTCCTCAAAACAGGCGGACGCGGCATCGAGACGATCCCAAAGCGGTTGTGCCTGTACATAAAGTTGGTCGAAGATATCGAACTGACGTTGGTAGGCTGCATGCAGGCGGGCATCGGGTAGGATTTCACCGGCAATCTGCACCATGCGTTGTACCCCGTGGCCGAGGTCATTGAAGTGGCCGATGCCTGTGGCAGCGAGAATGGCGCAGCCCAGCGTACCGTTTTCCTGGTTGGCGGTTTGCAAAATAGGGCGGTTATATACCGAGGCTTTGATGCTCAGCCACAATTCGCTGCGCGATCCGCCGCCAGAGGCAATAATGCTATCCGGCATGTTGCAACATTCACTGAGCTGACGCAGATTGCGCCATGAGGCAAACGCTACGCCTTCCAGCACCGCACGATACAGGTGGCCTGCCTCATGCCGGCGCTGTAATCCAAATAGCTGCCCGCGCGAGTTGCATTTCTCTGCCAGGCGTTCGCCCGTGAGATACGGCAGGAATAGCAATCCCTCTGCGCCCGGTTTCTTTTCTGCAGCAAGGCGCAGCATCTCAGGATGCGAATGCTGACCGCCGCCGAACGCTTCACGCGCCCAGCGCATGGCATCGCCACCGGCATCCAGCAAGGTAAAGCCGCCCCACGCCTCGTTGCTGAGGTGCAGATTATTCACTTGCGTATGCAACAGCGGCGCATGGCTCACCACGGTAATTAGGGTTGAAGTACCCGTGCTGTCAGATGCCTGACCTGGTTGGTAAACACCTGAACCGAGCAGGCTGGCAGCCATATCGGCCGTGCCTGCTACGACCGGAATGCCCGGCCTCAAACCCGTTTCCCGTGCAGCTTCCTGACTGATAGCGCCAATCACGTCACTGGCGGCATGGATCTTCGGCAGCAAACTGGCCGGGAGTTGAAAACGGTCGAGCGCAGCACTTGACCACTGGCGTGTGGCGCTATCCATCAGGTAATAGCACGAGGCTTCGCTGTAATCGGTCGCACGAACGCCGGTTAAACGAAAGTTGATAAAATCTTTCGGCATTAACACGCTGGCGACACGCGACCACAAATCAGGATGATGCTCACGGATCCACAGCAACTTAAATGCTGGCCACGCGGGCGTAGGGGGATTATTAAGATGCTCAAGCCAAAACAACGCATCTTCCTGTTCCCGGAAGGCGGCAACCTGCGACCAGGCGCGTTTGTCATTCCACAGCAGCGCACGGTCTTCAACCAGGTGGCCTGCGCTATCCAGTAGCACCGTGCCATGCATTTGCCCACAGACCGCAATCGCCGCCACCTGTGTCATTTCAGCGCCAAAGCGCGTATTCAGTTCCCGGATGCCGTCGCAAACAGATAACCACCACAGCGAGGGGGCTTGCTCTACCCATCCTGGCTGCGGGCTTGTCTGTGCATATTCACGTTGGGCAAAACCGATAATATCGCCATCGGTCGTCACAAGGGCAGCGCGTGCGCTGCCTGTTCCAATATCGAGGGTAAGAAGTAATTTTTTCATTATTCACTCCATATTACGCCGGAGAGTTGCAGCGTTTTGTTCAGTCCTGAGCCAGTTCCGGGAACAGTGATGGATCCTGTTCCAGTTGCGCGAGCACTTTTTCAGTGGCGCTGGCACTCATGCCAAAGCGACGAACGCCGAGGCGGTAAAGCGTGCGGATAGTATCGAGGTCGCGGATGCCGCCCGATCCTTTAATGCGCAGACGTCCTTGCAGCTGATCGGCTATGATCGCCACTTTCTCTTCCGTCGCGCCGCTAGCTGCCCAACCGGTCGAGGTCTTAATCCACTTCATGCCCGCTTCCACCGCAATATCACATACGCGGCGAATCTGCTGTTCGTCGAGGTAATGGGTTTCGAGGATCACTTTGGCTTCAATAGGTGCCGCCGCTTCCACTACGCGTTGCAGATCCTGTTTTACTTCATCAAACCGGCCAGACAACACTTTGCCGATGTTCACCACCATATCGACCTCACGGGCGCCATCGCAGATCAGCTGGCGAACTTCCTGCACTTTGGTCTCGGTCGCGTGGCCGCCGCTTGGGAAACCAACCGGGCCGCCGATCATGATGTCTCCACGACCTTGTTCTGGCAGTAAGGTGCTGAGGAATCGCGTCCAGCAAGGTAATACGTGAATGGCAATAATGTTGTAGCGGATCGCCAATTCGGCGCATTGACGGATGTCGGCTTCAGTGTTGGTGGCCTGCACGGCGCTGAGATCGATCATGCGCGCCATTTGTTGAGTGATACGGTTCATTTTCTTTTCCTTTCATATTAATGCGAAATATGACAATAAATGAAAGTGAAAGTGAAGGTAAATGCAAGTTCAGAGATCTGTGATCCAGCAAGTAAAAATAAGTGAAAGTAAATTCAAACAAGAGGAACAGGGCGATGCGGTAATGCGCAAGACACTGCGCCATTACTGAGTGTGTAGGATATGGAATCTGCGTCTGCATCCCGCAAACTTCGTTGCGATGCTTTTACATGTCGGACATTTTTAAGCTGAGGTCTGCAGGCAGCCCAGAACGGGCGCGCCAGGGTTCGCCTCTACAACATGACCGTAGAGGCGAGATCTATTGTGCGTCTTTGCAAGAGTTAGAGCAGCGGCTGAATCCACGAAGGTAGCTGCGACAACAAGTACAATACCAACCCAATAGTGCCACCCACCAACGTACCGTTAATGCGGATAAACTGCAGATCGCGGCCAATGTTCAACTCAATCTGTTGTGACATCTCCCGCGCATCCCAGCTCTTCACGGTATCGCTGATGTGGCGCGTCAGGAATTCGGCGAACTCTGGTGCAATGCTGCGGGCGGCATCTTCCAGATGTTGATTCATCGAGATACGCAGCGCTTCATCTGCTGCCAGCGTTTCGCCGAACCATAGCGCGGCAAGACGCACGCGCTCCTGCACGCGAGAATCTTCACTGTTAAGATCGGCCTTCAGCCAGCTACGCAAGTCCTGCCATAGCTCGCCGATGTAGCGATTCAGCGACTCATCCTCTTTCAGCCAGCTTTTGATCACCTCAGCACGTTCAGCCATTTCGGGGTCGGTTTTCAACTTCTCTATCAGTCGCTGCACGGCGCGATTAAAACCGAGGCGGAATTCATGGCCCTGATCCAGCGCCACTTCATCCAGAATCGAGTCCACTGCATTGGCCACCAGGTCAGCACTGTGCTCGCCCAGCCATTCGGTGGGCAGCATTTTGGCTTTGATCGGATGCTCACGCTTCAGCCAGCGCACAATCTGAGCCGCGATAAATTCACGCGTGCCGGGCTTATGCAGCAGACGCAGCAGCTGTTGTACTGCGGCATCGAGCAGTTCCTGATGGCGATTGTTTTTGGTCAGGCTGTCGAGCAGCAGTGCGCTGGATTGCGTCAGATCGACCTTATCCAGTGCGCGATGCACGGCACGCCGCAGGAAGCGCTGGATGCGTTCATCATCCGTAAGATCAAGGAAGCCGCGCATCACCTGCAACAGATGGCGACCAATGCGATCGGCGTTGCCCGGCGTATTCAGCCAGTGCGCCAGCATCTGCGAGGGATCGTGGCGGCGAATCAGCGCCAGCAACGAATCGGTATCGAGAAATTTCTCCTGCACAAAGCGGCCAAGATTCTCCCCGATGCGATCCTTATTGCGCGGAATAATCGCCGTGTGCCGCGAGATAAGCGGCACCGGCACGCGACGAAACAGCGCGACCACCGCAAACCAGTCGGCCAGCGCACCGACCATCGCCGCTTCAGCAATGGCCTTGAGACCAAGCACCCAAAAATTGGGTGGCAGAAACAGCGTCACGAAAAAAGTCGCTGCGGCAACCAGCAGCAATGCGAGCGCCAGACGCTTGCTCCGTTTGAGTTGTTGATATTTATCCATATAACGATCTTAGCAGACCACACCTTAGGGTGGCGGTGCGAATCATTGCACCTATTCAATCAGCGTCATTAATGTCGCGGCGCGCAGCTGTCACTGCAGCGCTGCTGATGCCCGCGCCATACATAGCGCCGCGGAGGAAAATAAATGTTTTCAGTGTGTTATCGACGACGGCCGCCCATCAAACTTCCCAGCACGCCACGAATGATTTGGTTGGTGACCTGGCGCGCCGCGCTTTTTGCCACGCTCTGCACCACGCCATCGCGCTTGCCGCCGCGCGGTCCGGTGGTGCCAAACAGAATGTCTTTCAACCCGCCGAGAATGCCATCATCAACTTCGACATTATTGCCTTTGGCTTCCGGCGCATCGGCCTGCTGCGGCGCGGCTTGCACCCCTTTTTGCAGCATCTCAAACGCGGATTCGCGATCCACTTCGGTGTCGTATTTTCCGTACAGCGGTGAGTTATTGATCAGGCCGTTGCGCTCATCCTGCGTTATTGGCCCCATGCGCGAGCCGGGCGCAATCACCATGGCGCGCTGCACCATCGACGGGCTGCCTTTTTCATCGAGGAACGAAATCAGCGCCTCGCCAGTGCCGAGCGCCTGAATGGCCTCCACGGTATTGAATGCCGGATTGGCGCGCATGGTTTCAGCGGCGCTTTTCACCGCTTTTTGATCTTTCGGCGTGAAGGCGCGCAGGGCGTGTTGCACGCGATTGCCTAGCTGACCGAGCACGTTATCAGGGATATCCGACGGATTCTGCGTGACGAAATAGACGCCGATGCCTTTGGATCGAATCAAACGGATCACCTGTTCCACTTTCTCCAGCAGCACCGGCGGCGCATCGGTAAACAACAGGTGTGCCTCATCAAAGAAGAACACCATTTTCGGTTTATCGAGGTCGCCCGCTTCGGGCAACTGCTCGTACAGCTCCGCCAGCAGCCATAGCAAGCTGGTGGCATAGAGTTTGGGCATTTGATACAGCTTCTCGGCGGAAAGGATGTTGATGAAACCTTTGCCTTCGTTGTCACAGCGCATCCAGTCACGGATATCCAGCATCGGCTCGCCGAAGAAGTGTTCAGCGCCTTGCTGTTCCAGCGCCAGTAAGCCACGCTGAATCGCTCCCACGGAAGCGCTGTTGATGTTGCCGTACTGCGTCTGGAAAGATTTAGCGTTATCGCCGATGTATTGCGTCATGGCGCGCAGATCTTTGAAATCCAGCAGCAACAACCCTTGATCGTCGGCGATGCGGAAGATGATTTGCAGCACGCCCGATTGCACCTCATTGAGGTTGAGCAAGCGCGCCAGCAACAGCGGGCCAAGGTCGGAAACTGTGGCACGCACCGGATGGCCTTTCTCGGCAAAAATATCCCACACCATCACCGGATTTTTCTGTGCCTGCCAGTCGGTCACGCCAATCTTTTCCAACCGCGCCAGTAACTTTTCCGAGCCTTCACCGGCGGTCGCCACGCCAGTGAGATCGCCTTTGACGTCGGCCATAAACACCGGCACGCCGATATTGGAGAAGGACTCGGCGATTTTTTGCAGCGTCACGGTTTTACCGGTGCCGGTGGCACCAGTGATTAAGCCGTGGCGGTTCGCCATATTGGAAAGCAGGGATAACTGGATTTCGGGCGTTTGAGCAATCAGCAACGGGGTGGTCATATTTTTTCACTCGCAGGCAACAGGTTATGCCAGAAAGAATAGCAAGCGATGCGAGGGGAAGGATGAAGATTGTACTGAAAGTGTTGATGGGGGAAGCCATCCCCCATCAACAGGATCTATTGCTTCTGCACCACATCAAAGAACAGCAAGCTCACGCCAATCCCTTGCTGCACATGATTGACGTTGTTCCGCACCGCCACCTGCTGCGCGCCCTGCAGCATCACCACAAACGGAGAGTTCTGCTGCACGGTGTTTTGCAGGTCGGTGTAAAGCGCACGGCGTTTGGCGGCATCACTTTCGCCTGCTGCGGCACGTGTTTTGGCGCTGAGTTCCGGAATCTCCCAGCCGACACGCCACGCCAATGTTTTCGAGCCGCCCGGCACGTTGTAAGCAAAGGCGCTGGCATTGGTATTCGGGTCAACGTAATCTGCGCCCCAGTAGATAAAGATCGACTGGAAATCGCGGCCGCGCATCTTGCTCCACAGCTCGGATTCCGCCACCGGCTGCAGCTCAATCTGTACATCCGCTTTGGCAAAGCTGGCCTGCAGCGCCTGGGCAACATCAATGTACGGCGGCTGATTGATCACCGTCAGCGCAAACTTGCTGCCCGGTTTAATTCCGCCCTTGGCTAAAATCGTTTTGGCTTTCGCCACATCATAATGGAACGGTTGTTCCTCCAGCGCGCCGTCAAAGCCCTGCGGCAGGAAACTTTGATGAATGCGGTACTGACCTTTCAGCAAATCTTGTGAGATGGACTGGTAATCCACCAACCAGCGCGCCGCTTCCCATAGGGCCGGATTACCCAGTGCGGGCTGCGCTTGGTTCTGCGTATTGAAGCCCAGGTAATACACCAGGCTCGAAGGGAATGACGCAATGTGCAGGTGCTTATCGCTCTTTAGCGCATCGATTTGATCGGGGCCGAGTTGATAAGCGACATCGACATCGCCTTGCTGAATCAACAGGCGACGCGCACCCGCATCGGCTACGCCTTTCAGCAAAATACGCTTCAGGTGTGGCTGCGGATTGGCTTGTGGGTTGGCGCTCAGCACCAGCGCCTGCTGTGGCACATACTGCTGAATCGTAAACGCGCCGCTGCCTGCGGTGTTAGTGTGCAGCCAGCCATTGCCAAGATCGTTATTCACCGCATGCTGCTGCACAGTTTTACTGTCCACTACGGATGCGACCGGCGCAGTCAGCAGGCGCAGCGCCAAATCCTGACCAATCTGCGCGGGCCATTGAATCTCCAGCTGGTGATCATTCAGCACCTTAAACTGGCTGGCGATGTTCTCGTTGGTCCAGCCAAATTCGGCGAGAATAAAAGAGGGTGCTTTGTTCAACTGCACAGCACGCGACAGTGAGAAAATCACATCCTGCGGCGTCACCGCATTGCCGCTGGAGAAGCGGGCACCTGGTTTAAGGTTAAATACCAGGCTGTGCGGCGTACTGCCACTTTGCCAGGATGTCGCCAGCAGCGGTGCCAGTTTCTGTGGCGTATCGCGGTCGGCTTGCACCAGAGTCTGGTAGATGTTGCGCTGTACGCTGTTGCTGACCGTTTCGAAGCTTTCTGCGGGGTCGAAGCTGATAATGCCATCCAGCGGTACGGCAACCACCAGCGTGTCTTTCGGCGTCGCAGCCTGCACGGCGAATGCACTACTCCATAAAGTGACCAACAAAATCAATGCACGCATTTATTGTTTTCCTGAGTGATAGATAAATTGACTCTATCGCTGCTGCCGCTCAGGCAAAATGCCGGTTTGTTCTGAGCTGTGCCGGAAATTAACAAATGATAACATTCGGCGATTATTTCACTTAATTTGTGCGCCGCCTGTCATTTCCAGGAAATAGATCGTTCATGTACTGGTCAATTAAGTAAATAAGATGTTATTAATGAGAATAATTCTCTTGTATGGAAGTATGATTTATTTTTATCGATTGAATTGGGCGATTATTTCTTTGCGCGATCAATTTTGGTCATTTGCCCATCCTGAATTGCTAAAAACACAGCAATTGTACGGTTAAAAGCCCAATTCACCCTCCGAAAGCCCTTTACCTGC
Source organism: Pantoea sp. USMM079 (assembly GCF_037153115.1). Lineage (NCBI taxonomy): Bacteria > Pseudomonadati > Pseudomonadota > Gammaproteobacteria > Enterobacterales > Erwiniaceae > Pantoea > Pantoea sp. USMM079. Next base: position 305,671 of record NZ_JBBCKX010000003.1, on the reverse strand, counting down.
CCTTAACCTAAATTCAACATCATGATGGTTTCTCATCAAAACACATCTGAACATTGATTCTTACATTCAGAAATATCTATATCCCTAAGATTGCCAGGTTATTTACCGATTTATAAAGCCATTAACAAAAATAATTATCTTTCTTAGCAAGTGAGAGTCGTCGCGCCATGCTTCTAAATAAACCGACCACCAGACGTAAGTTTTTGCTTGGGTCGTTATTGGCTTTGCCATTAAGCGACCTGGTATTTAAGGGATTAACTGCGGCGCAAGCTGCGGAAATGGCAGCACCGGAACTCGCCGATTACAAACCGATCTTTTTCAGCGCTGAGGAGTGGCAGTTTATTTTGGCCGCGACCGATCGTCTGATTCCGGCCGGTGGTAAAGGCAAAGCGCCAGGTGCACTGGAAACTAACGTGCCGATCTTTATCGATCAGCAACTCCATAGCCCTGAGTTCGGCGGCGAAATTTACATGCAGGGTCCGTTCGACGTGCACGCGCCAGCCACCATGGGTTATCAGATCCCTTACACCCCGCAAGAGCTGTATCGCACAGGCATCAAGCTGGTGGAACAGTGGACGCAGAGCACCTACAAAAAATCCTTCCATGAACTGACGCTGGAAGAGAAAGACGCGGTGCTGACCAAGGTCAATAAAAATGACGGTATCGATTTCCCGGCAATGGGTGAACCGAACCTGAAAGCCTCGCAGTTCTTTGGCCAGCTTCTGGCTGATACCAAACACGGCTACCTCGCCGATCCGATGTATGGCGGCAATAAGGGCATGAAAGCCTGGATTGCGATTGGCTTCCCAGGCGCACGCGCCAGCTTCACCGAATGGGTGAAGCAGCACAACGTGCCGTACCCGCTGGGACCGGTCAGCCTCTTGGGTGAGCGCGCGTAAGCCGACACCCCCGTATTTGGTATGTGAGACAGGATTAACATGGCACAGATTACAAAGAAAGAAGTCGACGTCGTCGTTTGCGGCCTCGGCTGGGCCGGCTCGTTGATGAGTATCGAACTGGCATTGGCCGGGCTGGAAGTGCGCGCGTTAGAGCGCGGCGGCGAGCGTGACTACCCGGATTTTGCTTACCCGAAACCCGCTGATGAATACGCCTATAACGTGCGTAACAAAGTGTTCGCCACCCCAAAAGAAGTGGCGGTGACCGTGCGTTACAACATGAGCCAGACCGCACTGCCAACCCGTAAGTGGGGCGCATTCGCTCCGGGTACTGGTGTGGGCGGTGCAGGTATGCACTGGACGGCGGTATTGCTTCGTCCAACCCCAACCGATATCAAACTGAAGACTTACGTCGATCAGGCCTACAAGCCGGGCGTGCTGCAGGACGATATGCGCGTGATGGACTTCCCGTTCACCTGGGAAGAGATAGAGCCGTATTACTACAAGTTTGAGCTGATTTGCGGTCAGTCGGGTAACACCGGCAACCTGCGCGGTCAGATTCTGGAAGGCGGCGACCCGTTCGAAGGCCCACGTTCTGAACCCTATCCGCTGCCAGCGCTGGAAGACACGCTGAACAACGTGATGTTTAAAGAAGCGGCCACCAAGCTGGGTTATCACCCGTTCCCGAACCCGTCTGCGTGCGTATCTCGCGCGTGGAAAAACCCGTACGGCAACCAGATCGCGCCTTGTAACTATTGCGGTTACTGCTCGAAATATCCGTGCCTGAACTACTCCAAAGCCTCACCGCAAACTGCTGTGATGGATGCACTGAAGCGTCTGCCAAACTTCTCTTACGAAGTGCATGCGGAAGTGTACAAAGTGGTGCTGCACGATGATGGTAAAACCGCGAAGGGCGTTCTCTACTTCGATGCAGACGGCAACGAAGTGTTCCAGCCAGCCAAAATCGTCGTGCTGTCCAGCTTCCAGCTGTACAACGTGCGTCTGATGCTGCTGTCCGGTATCGGCAAGCCTTACAACCCAATCACCGAAGAAGGTGTGGTGGGGCGTAACTATGCGTTCCTGTCCAACGGCGGCGCGACCCTGTTCTTCAAAGACAAGAACTTTAACTCCTACGCCACCGCAGGCGCCACCGGCCAGATGTTCAACGACATCTCTCCAGGCAACTTCGATGGCCCAGGCCTCGGCTTCCTCGGCGGCGCGAAGATCCACAGCTCGCAAGCCACTGGTACGCCAATGGCCGCTGCACTGCCAAAAGGCACGCCAGCCTGGGGCATGGGTTACAAAGAGGGTCTGGAAGAGTGGTACAACCATTCCATGAAGATCAGCATCACGACAACTTGCCAGTCGTATCGCGATATCTATCTGGATCTGGATCCGCACTACACCGACCATCGCGGTCAGCCGCTGCTGCGTATGACGTTCAACTGGAAAGAGAACGAACTTAAGCTGCAACAGCATCTGAAAGGCATCGTTGGCGATATCGCCAAAGAGCTGAACCCAGACAGCATGAGCATGAGCTTCCTGCCGATGGGCGCGGACTTTGACCTCACTAAATACGTCTCCACGCACAACGTGGGCGGCGCGGTGATGGGCGATAACCCAAGAACTTCTGCGCTGAACAAGTACCTGCAGAGCTGGGATGTGCATAACGTGTTTGTACCGGGCGGTAACGCCTTCCCGCAAAACTTCCAGGCGAACCCGACCGATACCATCGGTGCGATTACCCTGATGGCGGCGCAGGCGATCAAAGAACACTATCTGAAAAACCCAGGTCCATTGGTACAGGCATAAGCACATGAAATTAAAATCATTGTTAATCGCTAACGCCGTGCTGCTGGGAAGCTTTGCGGTACAGGCTCATGCGGAAGATGAAGCCGCGCTGATCAAGCAGGGTGAATATCTGTCTCGTCTTGGCGACTGTATGGCGTGCCATACCGTGTCGGGCAAAGCGGATTATGCGGGGGGGCTGGCGATTGAGTCGAATCTCGGCACCATCTTCTCCACCAACATCACGCCGGACAAAGAGCACGGTATCGGCAACTACAGCGAGCAGCAGTTCTCTGATGCGGTGCGCAAAGGTGTGCTGCCGGACGGTTCACGCCTTTACCCGGCCATGCCATATCCGGATTACGCCAAAATCAGTGATGAAGACATGCATGCGCTGTATGTCTACTTCATGAAGGGCGTGAAGCCAAGCAGTGAGCAGCCGGAAGAGACCAAACTGAGCTTCCCGTTCAGCCAGCGCTGGGGCATGCGCTTCTGGAACTGGGCATTCACTTCTGATAAGCCGTTCCAGCCGATTGGCGGCGCATCTGAAGAAGTGAATCGCGGTGCTTACATCGTGGAAAGCCTCGGTCACTGTGGCTCGTGCCATACGCCACGCGGTCTCGGTATGAACGAGAAAGCGCTGGACAGCGGTGACGACAAGTTCCTCGCCGGTGGTAGCCTGAACAACTGGGATGTGCCGTCGCTGCGTGGCTTACCGCGCTGGAGTGAGCAGGAGATCGTCGATTACCTGCAAACCGGTCGTAACGACAAAGCGGCAGTGGGCGGAGAGATGAAGTCAGTGATTGAGCACTCCAGCTCGCACATGACGGATTCCGATCTGAAAGCCATTGCCTCGTACCTGAAGTTTATCGGGGGCAACCCGCCGCTGCAGGCGTACAACGTGCAGAAGCAGCAGGCGACGGAAGCCAAACTGACCGCAGCGAAAAACCTGACGGAAGGTGAGCGTCTGTATATCGATAACTGCGGTGCCTGTCACTTCGTGACCGGTAAAGGCGCGCCAGGTATCTTCCCGGAGCTGGATCAGGCCACCATTGTGAATGCCAACGATCCTACCGGCTTGATCCACACCATTCTTGCTGGTGCGCAGCAGCCATCGACCGAGAAAGCGCCGTCCACGCTGGCGATGCCGGGCTTTGGTAAGCGTTTGACGGATGATGAAGTGGCGCAGCTGGCGACCTTTATCCGTCAGGGCTGGAGCAACAATGCCCCAGCCGTGACCAAAGATCAGGTTGCGGATGTGCGCAAGACGTTGAAAGCAGAGTAAATCGGGTGCGGCCTTCGGGCCGCACTCTCTTCAATGGAAAGTCCGTACCACTTCTAACACGCCGTTAATCAAAAACTGTACGCCCATACACACCAGCAAAAAGCCCATCAACCGCGAAATTGCCTCAATCCCGCCTTTACCCACCAGCTTCATGATGGCACCCGAACTGCGCAGCGAAATCCACAAAATCACAGCGACCGACAAGAAGGTCAGCACCGGCGCCACGTTCACCACCCAGTTAGGAAAATCGACACCCGCTTTTACGGTGGAAGCCGAACTGATGATCATCGCAATAGTGCCCGGACCGGCCGTACTGGGCATCGCCAGCGGCACGAAGGCGATATTTACCGATTCACGATTCGCATCGGTGGCGTCGATTTCATCCTGTTTATGCCGGGCTTCAACGGAGTGGCCGACGGGTTTCGCCGGAAACAGCATGCGAAAACCGATAAAGGCGACGATCAATCCTCCTGCCATGCGCAGACCAGGGATCGAGATGCCGAAGGTGTGCAGCACCGCATTCCCGGCGTACCACGCCACCATCATAATCAGGAACACGTAAATCGAAGCCTGCATGGCCTGGCGATTGCGTTCCTGGAAATTCATGTCTCCCGCAAGACCGAGAAACAGCGCCACCGTGGTCAGCGGGTTGGCCAGCGGCAACAGCACCACCAATCCCAGCCCGATGGCTTTAAACAGTTCCAGCATGGTTTTCCCCGAGTTCCAATGGCATCGCGACACACCGTAGAGGCGCGTCGCGGCACAATTTAGCGCGCGTATGCAAAATGCATCAATGTTTTGGCGTTTCTAACGCTTCCAGCAACTCCGGGAAGAAATCTTCCAGCAGTTCGGGCGTCATCAGCTCAGGGTAGCTTATCAGGTGTTCGCGAATGCGTTCATTGACGTCGGGCAGCAAACGCTCTGCGGCTTGGTTGGCGGTGATTTTCTTCTGCTTCATCAAACGCAGTACGTCATCCGGCAGGTTGTCTTCATCTTCGACTTCATCCACGCCTTCCAGATCGTCCAACTCATCCAGCATATCCATTAAGGCTTCGATCTGCGGGGTGCGAGACTGATATTCAGACGGGTTTTCGTTTTCCAGATAGCGCAGCAGGGCACGCACTGGCGAACCATCGGGTTCTGCAGGAGGCTCGCTGGCAAACCAGTTCAGGAGATCGTGCTGCGTCACCTGATGGACGTGATAGCCGTTATCGACCAGCTCATCGGCGAGGATGTCGGCAGTATCGTGCTCAATCAGGCAAATGTGGGTGCGATTAGGCGTGAACTGCTCCAGCCACTGGTAGATCTCTTCAATGACGCTGTCATCGTAGCTGAAGTGGTGGCTGAGATAGCTGTCATCCTGCTGATGAACGCTGATGTGAATCAGGTCGGGATCGAAGTAAATCGCAATATTGATGCCTTTCATGCGCGCTGTCCTGTGTGGTGCAAAATCTCACTATAGCGTCAGGCAGCGCAGATGAACATGACAACGCCAGCAGCACAGGCTACTGGCGGTAAAAATTAACGCAAATCAGCACGATCCAGCCCGTAAGCGCTGTCGAGTGCACCCGGTGCCATCTGTGACAAAATCATCAGGCGGTTCCAGGTGTTGATGGCGGCGATCTTAAAGGTCAGCTCACTGATTTCGCCTTCAGAGAAATGTTCACGTACTTCACCGTACAGCGCTTCATCCACGCCGTGTTCACCAATGCGGGTCAGCGCTTCGGTCAGGGCAAAAGCCACTTTCTCGCGAGCGCTGAACAGTGGAGATTCACGCCAGATAGAAACGTGATGCAGACGCAGTTCGCGCTCGCCGTCGATCTTCGCCTGTTTCACATGCATGTCGAGGCAGAAAGCACAGTGATTCAGCTGCGAGGCACGGATATCAATCAAGTGTTTCAGTGACTTCTCCAGTGCGGTGTTCGCCACGGTGTTAGAGAAATCGGACATGGATTTGGCCAGTGCTGGCGCGGTTTTAAAATGGTTAACGCGTGAAGTCATGATGTTTTCCTCATTCAAAATAAGCGGTCAATGGCTTGCAGAGCCTGGGGTAATGCGGTGTCGCGGCTGACGCGATCGTGCGTACCGTCCACGCGGATAAATTCCACATCGGTGATGCCGATGTATTCGAGTGCCACGCGGATGTAAGGCGTGAACTGGTCATCCTGCACAAACGGGCCGTGGGCAAACACGCTGCCGCTGGCGACCACGCTGTATACCTTCTTGCCGCTCACCAGACCGACTTTGGTGCCTTCCGGCGTAAAGGCGAAGGTGCGCCCGGCGCGGGTGATATGGTCGAACCAGGCTTTCAGCACCGACGGTAGCCCGAGGTTCCACATCGGCGACGAGATAACCAGGGTGTCGCAGGCGAACAGCTGATCCACCATTTTTTCGGAAGTCTGAATGGTGGCACGCTGTGCATCGCTACGATCTTCTGGACGGGTAAAGAAGGCGCCAATGGTGAAGGCATCCAGGTGGGGCAACGGATGCTGCGCCAGATCCAATACCGTCTCTTCGAGATCGCTATGCTGGGCGCGAAGCTTCTCCACCAAACGCGCCGAGGCGTTACGTGAAGCCGATCCGGCCAGATCCGGGCTGACCTGAATATGCAGCAGTTTCATGAATTTTCCTTAACGAGATAGCGCGTTGAATGGGTGCATCTTAAACTTCTATGTCTGAGGGGAAAGGGTCAAAATGGTTTAAAACAGGTAGGACATTAGGCATCGCACTTATTGCGACATTGGAATGAGCGAGAGATAAACGTGGGCTACAAAGAAATCTACATTCGTTATCGCCAGCAGATTCTGGAAGGGCGCTTAAAGCCGGGCGACCGGGTGCCCGCGATCCGTGTGTTAGCCAGTGAACTGCAGGTTGCGCGCAAAACAGTGGAGGCGGCCTACGAGATCCTGATCGGAGAAGGGTACTTTGTCAGCCAGGGCGCGAAGGGAACACGCGTGAACCCTGCGCTCAATCTTGGTGGAGCTGCTGTTATCTCCACTGCGCCACCTTCCACGCAGCTGGAACATCCGGTGATTGAAAGTAAAGGCGAGCTGCGGCTGGGTATTCCGGCACTGGATGAGTTCCCGCACAAGAAGTGGCTGCTGATCTCCGGAAAGGCGGCGCGCACGCTGCGGCCCGATGAGATGATCATGCCCTCCATCATGGGCTACCAGCCATTGCGTGAGGCGATTGCCAGCTATCTCAATATTTCGCGCGGGCTCAACTGCCAGCCGGAGCAGATTTTTATCACCACCGGTTATCGCGCCAACCTGCGCCTCATCCTGGCCGTGCTGGCCCATCCTCACGACAAAGTGCTGTTTGAAGATCCGGGCTATTTCTTTGGGCAGAAACTGTTAAAGCGCATCGCACCGAATCTGCACTATGTATCGGTGGATCGTGAAGGTCTCGACGTGGATTTCCTCCTGCGTTATCACTCAGACGCACGCTTCGCGGTCGTCACGCCAACCCATCAGAGCCCGCTGGCGGTGACGTTATCATTACCCCGCAAGCATCAATTGCTGGAGTGGGCGCAGCAGAATAGCAGCTGGATCATTGAGGATGATTACGATGGCGAGTTTCACTACACGCGCAAAGTGATCCCGGCGCTAAAAAGCCTGGATGTGCACGATCGGGTGATCTATACCGGCACTTTCAGCAAAACCATGATGCCCGCGATGCGCGTGGGTTATCTGGTGATGCCGCAGCAGACCATTGAACGCTTCCGCGAGCTGGGTGAAATCCTCGAAACCGGTTTGCCGTTGCTACCGCAGAAAATCCTCGCGCAATTCCTCAGTGAAGGGCATTTCTATCGCCATATTAAGAAGATGCGCATTCTCTACCAGCAGCGCCGCCGCATGATGCTGGATGCACTACAGCACTGTTTTCCGCAGCTGTTTGACTTTGAACTCACTGATGGTGGCATGCATATCGTGGCCTTCCTGCGGCGAGGTATTCAGGATGTGGCACTGGCGGAGATTTGGCAGCGTCATCAGCTGCGGGTGTTACCGCTTTCTGGCTGGTATACACAAACCCAAAAACGCTACGGGTTGGTGATTGGCTACACCAATATTCAATCGTTTGAACAGGCGGTGGATGTGCTGGGCAGGGTGGTAGAAGAAACTAAAGGGGTGATTAGCTAATGGATTAATGGCCCTAGCGGCGCAATTTATTGCGCTCCCCATCAATAGTAAATAAGACGCGAGGGACAGCTCGCGCCTTATTCATGGTTACTTCACCCACTATCATTCCGGATGCAGAACGGCGGCTATCGAGAGACGCCCGATGCACTTACTCACTAAGCGATGCGGGGGAACGAAAGCCGCCAACGCACCTGCAACCCGAAGTCGGGCGTGAATTACATGCCGATATATTTCTTACCTTGTTTCAGCACCACGTCACAGGCCTTGGTCTTCACTTTCTCACCCATCGGCGAGTTGCTCAGACTCTGCAGATTCAGCTGCTGACCGTTGCCGGTGTTCAGCAAGCCTTGCAGACCCTGCTGATAATCGGTTTTCTGCTCTTGCGCGGCAGGGCTGCTCAGGCCGAGCTTGCTCAGCACCTGATCCTTCACTGATGAAACATTGTTATCCACCACGTTGTGCTGCACGCAGTAGGACATCACGCCTGCGGCGTTGGTCATGCTGTTGGAGCTAACCGCTTTGTCACCGCCATTCAGTAAACCGCTTAGCGAAGATAGCGACAGACCGCCATTCTGCGTGTTGCTGCTGGTGGTAGAGCCGCTGTTTTGCTGAGACAACTGTGATGCCGCGCTACTCAGCTGATCCTGCCAACTCGCCGCCGATGCACTGCCTGCTGTCAGTGCTGCCGCGATACCCAATCCCAAAATGATGCGTTGTGTTGCTTTGTTCATCTCAACCTCTTTGTTTTATACATCTGACGCTGTCAGTTTTGGTTAAGAGAGGCGTAAGCACGGAAAGTTCCGAAGTGGCGGGAGTTTGGGAATGTTCTGGAATCTGCACAGGAAAGCGCCGAAAGGGCACTTGTGCTGCCGTGTTTGCCCCTCAGAACCTGCGAAGTGCTGGTTTTTTCAACGCTTAGCGCAAAGCGCTGTCGATTAGTGTTGCGCACTCTGTTTGTAACGGTATAATCGCCAACGTTTTCCGCATCCTCTTCAGTGCCGAAGTGGCGAAATCGGTAGACGCAGTTGATTCAAAATCAACCGTAGAGATACATGTCGGTTCGAGTCCGACCTTCGGCACCATCGATTGATGCAAAATTAAGTCGCTTACGAGCGGCTTTTTTTGTGCCTGAAATTCACTAATACACACTCCCTCTAAACGAAAAAATCTTCAATAATCCTGTAACGAAAACATATAACTCAATGTTTTTTTTATTGTTGATTCATATGGAAGGTATGAGCCTTAAACAGTAATATCTCAGATGATTTAAATTATTTTACTCAGACAGTTAGCATCGATTTCACCGCACCCAATACCCCACCGTCACCTGATTACTTAACACCGTTACCACTGGTGCTATCGTGCCGCGCACCGCTGAATAATACTCAAACCATAACGGTCCGCCAGCCGGAAAGCCGTGCGGCAGGGCCATCTCTCCACGCAATCCCGGCAGCTTCACGCAGCGACCGCCACCGCAGACCTGTACCTGAAACCCCATGGGTACGGGCCCATCGACGGCGATGCGCCATGCCAGATGCCTGGCCATCGCGCCCGCAGGAGGTGGCACGACAGGCTGTACCGGACGGCTTTTAAACACTTGTTTACCCTGAGTGATCACGCCGCCAAAGCTCTGGCTGCTCCATGATCCTTCCGCAGCCAGCGCCAGCGGCGAGAATAACAGCAGCCCAAACCACATCCAGCATCGCATCAGATTTTACCTCCATTGATCCAGAACCGACGCGACTCCGATTTTTTGCAATTATCACATCGCATCAGCTTTCCCCCCAATCAGCCACGTCATCCGCACGTTGCGCTGGCTGCTGATCTCCTGGCTTGAGAGCACCGCCATCTGCGGGAACATGCGGCGCAGATAGCGCGACAGCATCAGGCGCAGCGCCGGATTCACCAGCAGCACCGGCGGCGCACCTAATCCTTCCTGATGCATCAGCGCTTGTTCGGTCTGCTTCATCAGACTCTCGGCAATGCCCGGCTCAATGGCGCTGCCGCTTTGCGTGGCCTGTACCAGCAACTGCTCCAGTGATACATCCAGCCCAATGACCTGAATGTCCTCCTCGCCGGGGAACCACTGCTGTGTAATGGCGCGCGCCAGACGTGCTCGCACGCGGGCAGTAAGTTCATCGGCATCGCTGCTGGCCGTGGCAAACTCCGCCAGCGTGTCGATAATGGTGCGCATATCGCGGATCGGCACGCGCTCTGCCAACAGGTTCTGCAACACCTTGTGCAGCAAGGTCAGGCTGATGACGGCGGGGATCAGATCCTCCACCAGTTTCGGGGCATGTTTGCTGAGCTGGTCCAGCAACTGCTGCGCTTCCTGACGGCCAAATAGCTCTTCGGTATGGGTCGAGATCAGATGATTAAGATGGGTGGCGACCACGGAACTCGGGTCGACCACGGTATAGCCCAGCGTTTGCGCCAGTTCGCGCTGCACCTCGTCGATCCATAACGCGGGCAATCCAAAGGTGGGCTCGATGCACGGCGTGCCGGGAATCTCACCTTCGGCGCAGCCGGGATCGATCGCCATCCAGCGGTCGGGCTGGATCTCGCCGTGGCCGATCTCAACGCCTTTGAGCAAAATGCGATAGCGAGTTGGCGGCAAATCAAGGTTGTCACGGATATGCACTGCAGGGGGTAAGAAGCCCATCTGCTGGGCGAATTTTTTGCGGATACCGCGCACGCGCGTCAGCAACTGGCCTTGCTGCTCATGATCGACCATCGGGATCAGGCGATAACCGACTTCCAGTCCAAGCTCATCTTCCAGCTGAACATCAGCCCAGCTCGCTTCGTTGACCTGCGCAGCCTCGCTCTCTGCCCGCGTCACGGGCGAAGCACCGGCTGCCGGTTGCTGCAGGGCGCGGCCGCGCAGCCACCAGGCTAATCCGAGCAACAGGGCGGTAAACAGCAGGAAAACGATGTTCGGCATGCCGGGAATCAACCCGAGCAAGCCAATCACCACGGCGGCTAGCGTCAGCACGCGCGGAGAGGTAAACAGCTGGCCCACCATCTGCTCGCCCACATCCTGATCGTTGACCACGCGCGTGACGACCACGCCCGCTGCGGTGGAGATCACCAGCCCTGGAATCTGTGCCACCAGGCCATCGCCAATGGTCAACAGCGTGTAAGTCTCACCCGCCCCGCCCATGGTCATGTCATGCTGCATCACGCCGATGATCAAGCCGCCAATAATGTTGATCGCCATGATCATCAGTCCGGCAATCGCATCGCCGCGCACAAATTTACTGGCACCGTCCATTGAGCCGTAAAAGTCCGCTTCCTGCGTCACCTCTTTGCGACGGCGCTTGGCTTCGTCTTCGCCGATCAAACCGGCGTTAAGATCGGCGTCGATCGCCATCTGTTTGCCGGGCATGCCATCCAGTGTGAAACGCGCGCCGACTTCAGCGATACGTCCGGCGCCTTTGGTAATCACCATAAAGTTAATAATAATCAATATGATAAAAACGATAATGCCAATGGCGAAATTGCCGCCCACCAGGAAATGACCAAAGGCTTCCACCACCTGGCCCGCCGCATCTGAGCCGGTGTGGCCTTGCATCAGAATCACGCGCGTCGAGGCGACATTCAGCGCCAGGCGCAGCAGGGTGGAGAACAGCAGCACGGTGGGAAACGCCGAGAACTCCAGCGTCTTCTGCGTAAACATCGCCACCAGCAGGATCATGATCGACAGTACGATATTGAAGGTAAACAGCAGATCCAGCACGAAGGTCGGCAGCGGCAGGATCATCATCGCGAGGATGGTCATGATCAACACCGGCCCGGCCAGCACCTGCCACTGTGTCTCTTTCAGCGTCGGCAAACGTAATTTTGTGGCGATATTAGCCATCACTCTCACTCTCTTGGGCAAAATCCAGTTTTTCCGGGACCGGCAAATTCATCGGGCGTGACGGTGGGTTGCCGTAGCCTTTGCGCCAGCGGCGCAGGCCGTAAACCCACGCCAGCACTTCCGCCACGGCGTTATACAGTTCGGTTGGCACGGGGGCGCCGGTCTCGCAATGGCGATACAAGGCGCGTGCCAGTGGTGGAGCATCCAGCATCGGGATGCGGTTCTCAGCGGCGAGTTCGCGGATGCGCAGGGCAATCAGGCCGCTGCCTTTCGCCACCACCACCGGCGCGCCCATGCTGCCTTCCTGATATTTGAGCGCCACCGAGTAGTGCGTTGGGTTATTCACCACCACATCGGCGTCAGGCACGGCAGCCATTTGTCGTTGCTGCGCCATCTGGCGCTGCAACTGGCGAATACGGCCTTTCAGCAGCGGATCGCCTTCCTGTTTTTTGAACTCATCTTTCACGTCCTGACGGCTCATACGCAGCTTTTTCCAGTTGCTCCACAGCTGATACACCACATCGAAAATCACCATCGGGATCAGCGACAGGATGATGATCAGCATGCACAGCATCAGTAACTGACTGATATCGTTAAGCGCCATGTTGAGAGGTTCAAACATCAACGCGATCAACTGGCTTTTATTCAGCATCAGGAACAGACCGCCGCCGGCCGCCGCCAGCAAGACTTTGAGAATCGCTTTCACCATCTCGGACAGCATCTGTGAAGAGAGCAGGCGTTTGAGGCCCGACAGCGGGTTGAGCTTTTTGGGATTGAACTGGATCGCCTTGCCGCTGAGGTTGAGGCCACCGATGATCGCCGGTGCCGTCAGCGCGGTGAGATACAACCCGCCGACCAGCGGCAACAGCGCCAGCATAGCGATCCCCAGTAAGGATGCGGCCTGATCCAGCATATGCTGCGGATCGCGCACCAGCAGGCGATCAAACGCCAGTCCGTTGTGCATCAACTGCTGCAGCTTTCGCGCCAGCTGACTGCCACCGATCGCCATCAATCCCCAACCCACCAGCAGCATGGCCAGCGTGGTTAGCTCACGCGATCGCGGAACCTGTCCCTCTTCCCGTGACTTTTTAATACGTTCGGGGGTGGGATCCTCGGTCTTCTCGTTGTCGCTCTCTTCAGCCATGACGCATCAAAAACCCAGCGAGTCCAGCAGATCGTCCACCTGCTCTTGTGAAGCGGCGATCCCCTGAGCGTGGGGATCGACTTGCGGCCCGTTCTTCAACTGCACTTCGCTCGGATCCTCAGGCGCATCACGATCGCCCATGTTCTCGACTAACACGCTGATCAGCTCGCGCTCCACGGTATCGATCACCTGCATCAGGCTGTTCAGCACCTGGCCGGTGAGATCCTGAAAATCCTGCGCCATCATGATCTCGGTGAGTTCGTCATTGGTCTGTTGGGTTAAATCAGGCACCCTTTGCAGATAAGCGCGGGTGTCGTGCACCAGCTCGCGCGCCTGATCCAGCGGTTGCGGATCGGCAAACCAGCGATCCCAGCGATCGCTCAGTGCGCTAGCGTCATCGCTCAAAGCCAGCTGTAGCGGGCGCGCGGCCTCGACGCTGGTCAGGGCGCGATCGGCCGCCTGCGAGGTTTTACTCACCACGTACCGCAGGCGGTCACGCGTATTGGGGAACGCATCGGCCACCTCGAAGATGGTCTGCTCCAGACCCAGATTAGCCATGCTGTTACGCAGCAGGCGTGTGAGATGCCCGATACGTATAAACAGATCTTTCGGGTTTTCACTCGGCATATCCGTGGGTGAGTTCATGCTGATTACCCCAGTTTTTCAAAGATTTTGCCGAGCTTCTCTTCCAGCGTGGCAGCCGTGAAGGGCTTGACGATATAGCCGTTCGCGCCCGCCTGTGCGGCGGCAATGATGTTCTCGCGCTTGGCTTCGGCCGTGACCATCAGCACCGGTAGTTTGGCCATGGCGGCATCGCTGCGAATGGCCTTCAATAGTTCCAGCCCGTCGAGATTGGGCATATTCCAGTCGCTGACCACGAAATCGAACGTGGCGGCACGCAGTTTATTCAGCGCATCCTGACCATCCTCCGCCTCTTCAATATTTTGATAGCCGAGGTCCTGCAGCAGGTTACGCACGATGCGTCGCATAGTGGCAAAGTCATCCACCACCAGAAAACGCAGGTTTTTATCTGACATCTCAATGTTCTCCTGAACCGGTTAATCCATTTATTTGCGTTGTAGGTTGTTGCTGAAACTGTCGAGTAAACGCTGGCTGACCTGATCCAAATCCACCACCTCACAGGCACCGTTCAGCGCGATGGCCTCGCGCGGCATGCCGAACACCACACAGCTGGCTTCGTCCTGTGCCAGCGTCCAGGCACCGGCCTGCCGCAGCGTCAGCAGGCCGCGTGCGCCATCGTTGCCCATGCCAGTGAGGATGGCGGCGCTGGCGAGTTTGCCTGCCTGCTGCGCCACGGAATGGAAAAGCACATCTACGGACGGGCGATGGCGATTGACCGGCGCGTTGTCGCTGATCTGCACTTCGTAACCCCGACTGCGGCGCACGATCTCCAGATGACGATCGCCCGGCGCAATCAGGGCATTGCCCGGCAACAGCGGTTCACCGTGTTCGGCTTCACGTACCGAAATCTGACACAGTGAGTCCATGCGTTGGGCGAAGGAGCGGGTAAAACCGGCAGGCATATGTTGGGCGATGACGATGCCGGGACTGCTTAACGGCATCTGTGTCAGCACCCGGCGCAGCGCTTCGGTGCCGCCTGTAGACGAGCCAATGGCGATGATTTGCGAGGCATCGGTCTTGATGCCAGCCAGCAGCGAGCCGGAGGCAGCGTTCAGCCGATAGCGATTGGGATTGGCTTTGGCGGCTCCACGAATTTTGTCTGCCAGCAGCGCGCCCCATGCCGCCAGATCGCCGGGCATCTGGTTACCGGGTTTAGGGATAAAATCCACCGCGCCCTGTTCCAATGCATTGAGCGTGGCGCTGGATCCGCGCGTGGTCATGCTGGAGATCATGATCACCGGCATGGGCCGCAGCCGCATCAGTCGGCTCAGAAACTCCAGCCCGTCCATGCGCGGCATATCAATATCCAGCGTCAGCACATCCGGGTTGAATTGTTTAATCAGGTCACGGGCGATCAGCGGATCGGGTGCCGTAGCCACCATCTCCATATCGGCCTGCTGATTGACGATGGCGCTGAGCATATTGCGCATTAAGGTGGAATCATCCACCGCCATCACGCGTATTCGCTTCAAGGTGCAACCTCCATCCGTTCGTACACTGATTGCCCACGCAACTGCAGCGGCAGCGTGGGCTGGGAGAAGTGTTCAGAGTGACCAACAAACAGCAAACCGCCGGGTTTGAGCAGGCGAGCGAAGCGCTCCAGTAGCCGAATCTGGGTGGGAAAATCAAAATAGATCATGACGTTGCGGCAGAAGATGGCATCGAACGGCTGAGGCAGCGGCCAGCTGTCCGCCAGCAGATTGATCTGTTGATAATGGATGTTCGCCAATAGCGCGGGTTTCACTTTGACGTACTCGCGACTGTGACCACTGCCGCGCAGAAAATAGAGGCGTTTCTGCGTCTGATTCAGCATTTGAATGTCGCTAAAGCGATAGATTCCCGCCTGCGCTTTGGCCAGCACATCGGTATCAATATCAGACGCCCAGACGCGTAATCCGCTGCCCAAAACCTGATCCAGCGTGATGGCGATTGAACAGGGTTCTTCACCGGTCGAGGCGGCGGTACACCACACGCGATAATCTTTCGGACGCTGGCGTGCATGTTCCGCCAGAATCGGGAAATGATGCGCTTCCCGGAAAAACGACGTGAGATTGGTGGTCATGGCATTGATAAAAATCTGCCACTCCGGCTGCTCAGGGTGGGATTCGAGCAGGTCGGCATAAGCGGTAAAGGTGTTCAGTTTGAGTTCACGCACCCGGCGTGAGAGACGGTTAAATATCATCTCTTTTTTTTGTGTATTCACCACAATGCCGGCGCGCTGATAAATCAGTTTTCCCAGGCGAATTAATTCAATATCGGTTAATGACAGCGAGCCGGGTAATAAGCGCGCAGCTGTGGTGTTATTTTCATGCATTGCCATCAAGCCTTATACCGGCGTATTCATCACTTCCTGATACGCAGCAATCATTTTATTTTTAGCCTGCATGCCAAAGCTAAATGAAATAGAGGATTTCTGCATCGCCAGCATCACATCGTTAAGGCCAAGATCGCTGCTGCCTGACATCCACTGCTGCGTTTTGGTTTTGGCATCCAGCTGGGTTTTATTTATCTCATTGATACTGCGCAATAACTTATCTGAGAAGGAAGGGATGTTATCGCGCGGAGATATCGCGCTTGTGACTTGTTGCGCCTGAGATTGAATCTGATCGAGTACGCCTCGTAATAAGCTCGCTGACATGCTTCACGCCCATTGGAATAAGAATACAGAGCGGCAGATTAGCATTCGAGGCTATTCATCAGAAAATGCAATAAGACAACACAACTTCGAGCTTATTGCCCATTAATAAATCGCGCTTTCGATGAATAATGATTCTCTGAATATTCCTGATGACCTATTACTATTTTTACAGGAAGGCGGCATGAGTGCCACGTTAAAGGATTTAAATCATCACCCGTCCGCACAATTAAAATCGGTGCTGTTATCGCTGCGATCCAGCCCGAAAATCGCGCTGGCGATTGCCGCCGCGGCCACGCTTTCGGTGGTTATCGCGCTGGTGATGTGGGCCAATCAGCAGAGTTACAGCATCCTGCTCAGCAATATCAGTGATGAAGACGGCGGTGCCATCGTGGCGCAGCTCACCCAGCTGAACGTCCCGTATCGCATTGACGCATCCAGCGGCGCGATCCGGGTGCCAGAAGGGCAGGTGCATGAAGTCCGTATGAAGCTGGCACAGCAGGGTTTACCCAAGGGTGGAGCAGTGGGCTTTGAGCTGCTGGATCAGGAAAAATTTGGCATCAGTCAGTTCAGCGAACAGGTGAACTTCCAGCGTGCGCTGGAGGGGGAGCTGTCGCGCACCATTGAGAATCTGGGTCCGATCCAGTCGGCGCGTGTGCATCTGGCGGTGCCCAAACCGTCCCTGTTTGTGCGTGAGCAGAAAGCGCCTACCGCCTCGGTGAGCGTCAATCTGATCAACGGCCGCACGCTGGATGAAGGCCAGATTGTGGCGATAACGCATCTGATCTCCAGTGCGGTAACCGGCCTGGCAGCAGAGAACGTCACGCTGGTGGATCAGCGTGGCAATTTGCTGACGCAGAGTGGCATGCGCGGTCTGCAAACCTCACAGCTGAAATACACCAACGACATTGAGTTTGATTACCAGCAGCGTATTCAACGCATGCTGGCGCCGCTGGTGGGTGAAAACAACGTGCGCGCGCAGGTCACGGCGCAGATCGATTTCACCCAGCTGGAGCAGACCCAGGAGCAATATCAGCCGAATAGCGATCCGCAAAAAATGGCGATTCGCAGCCGACAGGCCAGCCAGGCAGAGCAGGGCAACAACAGTGGCACTGGCGGTGTTCCTGGCGCACTCAGCCATCAGCCGCCCACGCCCGCCACGGCACCGATTACCCAGCCATTAGGTGTCAGCGACAGCAAGCGTCCCGCTGGCCAGCCTTTCAATAATCGTAACGACGAGACCACCAATTTTGAGCTGGACCGCACGCTGACCCACAGCAAATCCAGCATAGGCCGCATTGAACGTCTTTCGGTGGCGGTGGTGATAAACCATCTGCCGCAGGGCGAAGAGGGCAGCGTGAGTGCGATGAGTGATGAGCAGCTGGCCCGCCTGAATACCCTGGTGCAGGAAGCGATTGGCTATCAAGCCACGCGGGGAGACAGCATCAATATCATGCATGCGCCGTTTAACGGCCTGGTCGATGAGCCTCCGCTGCCGCTGTGGCAGCAGGCGAGTTTCCACACGCTGTTAATGAATCTGTTTCGCTATCTGGTGGTGGCGATCATCGCCTGGATCATGTGGCGCAAACTGGTGCAACCGAGCTGGGAACGCCATCAGCAGACCACGCTGCGCCAGATGGAGCTGGAGAAAGAGGCGCGCGACGAGGCCGCTGCAGCGCAAAAACATGCGGCAGAGAACGATGTGCGCCAGCGTGCTCAGCAGCGTGCGCATACCGAAATTAGCACTCAGCAACTGCGTGAGCTGGCAGAGCAGGAGCCTCGCGTGATTGCGCTGGTGCTGCGCCAGTGGATGAACCAGGAGGGCAGGCCATGAATGCGGCAGATAAGAGTGCGGTGGTGATGCTGACGCTGGGCGACGAGCTGGCGGCAGAGGTGTTTAAGCATCTCAATGCGCATGAGGTGAAGCAGATCGGCGGTGCGATGGTCAACATGGCCGGATTTAGCCATCAGCAAATGGCGGCGGTATTGCAGCAGTTTGAACAGGATTCCAGTGAATATGCCGCGCTCAGCCTGAACACCAATGATTATCTGCGCAGCGTGCTGGTGAAGGCACTGGGCGAAGATCGTGCCAGTTCGCTGCTGGAAGATCTGCTGGACACCCAGCAGGGCAGCAACGGCATGGAAACGCTCAACTTTATGGAGCCGCAGGCGGTGTACGATCTGATTTGCGAAGAGCATCCGCAGATCATCGCCACCATTCTGGTGCACCTCAAGCGCAATCAGGCCGCTGATGTGCTGGGCAAGTTTGAAGACCGCGAGCGCAACGACATCATGCTGCGTATCGCCACCTTTGGCGGCGTCCAGCCTGCCGCGCT
This sequence comes from Pantoea sp. USMM079, assembly GCF_037153115.1. Taxonomy (NCBI): domain Bacteria; kingdom Pseudomonadati; phylum Pseudomonadota; class Gammaproteobacteria; order Enterobacterales; family Erwiniaceae; genus Pantoea; species Pantoea sp. USMM079. The sequence continues at coordinate 286,947 of NZ_JBBCKX010000003.1, read as the reverse complement.
GCAAGAGTTGACCGAAGTGCTGAACACCTTGCTGGATGGTCAAAATCTCAAGCGCAGCAAAATGGGCGGTGTGCGACCGGCCGCCGAGATCCTTAACCTGATGAAAACTCAGCAGGAGGCTTCTGCGATTGAAGCGGTGCGTGATTTTGATCAGGAGCTGGCACAGAAACTGATCGATGAGATGTTCCTGTTTGAGAAACTGATCGAAGTGGAAGATCGACATATTCAACGACTGCTGCAAGAGATTGAAAATGAAACCCTGTTGATTGCGCTAAAAGGGGCCAACGAGGCGCTGCGCACCAAGTTCCTTGCCAACATGTCGCGCCGCCAGGCAGAACTGATCCTCGACGATCTGGCTTCGCGTGGCCCGGTGCGCTTGTCGCAGGTTGAGGCCGAGCAGAAAACCATCCTGAATATTGTGCGTAAGCTGGCGGAATCCGGTGAAATTGTGATTGGAGGCAGCGACGATGCCTACGTCTGATCACGCACAGTGGCGCCGCTGGCAGCCGGACAACCTGCTGCAGCAAGAGCCGGAAATCACGGTTGAAATCGATAGCACGGCCTCGGAGGCCCAGCGCCAGGCGGACCTGGCGCGCCTGCGTAAACAGGCGGAACAGCAAGGTTTCAGTCAGGGCATGAAACAGGGTGAAGAGGCGGGCCAGCAGCAGGGCTATGAAGCCGGATGGCGCGAAGGGCATGAAGCGGGTCTGGCGCAGGGCATCGAACAGGCCGCAGCACAGCAGCAGGCGCTGCTACGTCAGGCCGAGTGCTGGCTGCAAAACTTCAGGCTGGCACGCGAGAACCTCGACAGTGTGATCCCCGGTCGTCTGGTGCAGTTGGCGCTCACCGCCGTGCAGCAGTTGTATGGCCGCCAGGCACAGATCGATCACCCCGCGCTGCTGCAACAGATTCGCCAGTTGCTACAGCATGACGCACTGCTGCACGGCAGTATCCAGCTCTACGTGCATCCCGACGATCGTGCGATGATTGAACAGGCGCTGGCGCAGGCGTTAACCGAGACGGGCTGGCAGCTGCACAGCGATGCACAGCTGGCGCCCGGCGGCTGTCGCATTACCTCGGCTGAAAGCGAGTTCGATGCCAGCCTGGAAACGCGCTGGCAGGCGCTGTGCCAGCTGGCGCGCCAGGAGAATGTGCCATGAGCCAGCAACTCAGGCAGTGGCTCGATGCACTCGACACACTTGAGCACAACATGGCGGCGGTGCCGGGGTTTCGCCAATACGGCAAACTGACGCGCGCCACTGGGCTGGTGATGGAAGCCGTGGGGCTGATATTGCCGATAGGCGCGCTGTGCCTCGTCGAGCGGCAGACTGCGCAAGGCACAACCGTAGTCGACACGGAAGTGGTGGGTTTCAACGGCCATACGCTGTATCTGATGCCGCTGGCGCAGGTGGAGGGCATTGTGCCTGGCGCGCGAGTTTATGCGCCCGCGCACGACAGCAGCGGGGGCAAACAGTTGCCCGTTGGGCCCCAGCTGTTGGGTCGGGTGCTAGATGCGCAGGGCCATCCGCTGGATGGCGGTGCTGCATTGGGCAAACCGCTGGCGAGCCTGTTCACCGCATCACTCAATCCGCTGCATCGCGATCCGATCAAAAGCGTGCTGGACGTTGGCGTGCAAGCGATCAATGGCCTGCTGACGGCGGGGCGTGGTCAGCGCATGGGCCTGTTTGCCGGTTCCGGTGTGGGCAAAAGTGTTCTGCTCGGCATGATGGCGCGTTTTACCACCGCCGAGGTGATTGTGGTGGGATTGATTGGCGAACGCGGCCGCGAAGTTAAAGATTTCATTGAAAATATTCTTGGTGAAGCCGGACGTTCGCGCGCGGTGGTAATTGCCGCGCCTGCCGATGTATCCCCGCTGCTGCGCATGCAGGGTGCGGTGTATGCCACGCGCATTGCAGAAGACTTTCGCGATCGCGGCATGAATGTCCTGCTGATCATGGATTCCCTGACGCGCTATGCCATGGCGCAGCGTGAAGTGGCGTTAGCCATCGGCGAGCCGCCCGCCACCAAAGGCTATCCACCTTCGGTATTTGCCCGGCTGCCCGCGCTGGTGGAGCGCGCGGGCAATGGCATGGCAGGCGGCGGATCGATCACCGCGTTTTATACCGTATTGACCGAAGGCGACGATCCCCAGGATCCGATTGCCGATGCGGCACGCGCGATTCTCGACGGCCACATTGTGTTGTCACGTCGGCTGGCGGAAGCGGGGCATTATCCGGCGATTGATATTGAAGCCTCAATCAGCCGCGCTATGACCGAGCTGATCCCGCAAGCGCAATATCGCAAGGTGCAGCGCTTTAAGCAGCTGCTGGCCTGCTACCAGCGTAACCGCGATCTGGTCAGTGTCGGTGCCTATGCGTCAGGCAGCGATGCGCTACTCGATCAGGCCATCGATCGTTTTCCCGCTCTTGAAGCCTTTCTCCAGCAGGCGATCCACCAACGCAGCGACTACCCGACTGCAATGGCGGCGCTGGCTCAATTATTCCCTGACATCCCGGAGTGACAATGCACATGCGCAATCCCATGGTTATGTTACGTGACAGAGCCGAAGAGACACTGACCGCCTCCACGCAAACGCTGGGGCAGGTGCAGCAGACATTGCAACACGCCGTGGCGCAGCATCAGCAGCTGCAAACCTATGCAGATGAGTATCAGCAGTCACTGCGGCTGGGCATGACGGGCAACGGCATGTCCGTGGCGCATCTGGTCAATCATCAGGCGTTTATCGTGTCGCTCAATCAGGTGGTCAGGCAGCATGAGCACCAGGTCGATCAGTGCGAACGTGCCATCGATGGCGCGAAAAAATGCTGGATCGATGACAAGCAGCGTTTGAATGCGTTTGAAACCCTGCTGGCGCGGCGGCAGAGTGCTGAGGCACAGGTTGCCAGCCGTCGTGAGCAGAAGCTGATGGATGAGTGTGCGCAGCGAATCAATCATCAACGAGGACGGTTATGACGATGGATATCACGGCACTGCTTAACGGCAAACTCAGCGATGTGTTGAAAACCCGCGAGCCGACTGACGAGGATTTTAGCGAACTGCTACTGGAGAAGCAGGATGGCATGCTGGCGATGGAGGAACCTTTGCTATCGGTATTGGCCACTGCCATTTCCATGCGGAGTTCTGCATCGTCGAATTCCGGGCGTGCGCCAGCGTCTGCACTCACTGGCAGCGACAATCCCCGCTGGCAGTTGCAGCAGTTGATAAGCCAACAGACGGCCAACCTTCACGGATCGGTCCCAGCCGACCCGATCGGATTAGACGACGCCGGGTCTGATGCTACCGCCAGAGCTTTTAGCTCTGGCACGCGCAATATGCTTTTCACAGACACGGATCGCCTGTCTGTCACGAATACGCGCCATGCACTTGTTGCTAATGCAGATAGTCTGCCTGCCGTGGACACGCGCCATGCGCTTCTCGCCAACGCGAGTAGCCAGCCTGTCGTGAAGACGCGCAGTCCGCTTTTCGGCGAAATGCGCGGCGCGCCCGCCGATCGGTTTAGTCAGCCAGGTTCAGGCAGCCAGTCACCTGTGCAGCAGCCCGAAGTCTCTGTCACGGCAGCCAGCGGGCTGCTCGCCGAGCGACAAATGACACCGATTCTGGCATCGCACACTGACACCACCGCGATCGCCGAGCTGGGACTCTCCACCAATCATCCTGCTCCGATGCCGTTACAGCGAGCGCTGCCCGCGCCGGCAACGGTCACGGTGGCCCTGCAACATCCACCTGAATCTCCCGCGTGGAAGCAGGAATTCAGCCAGCAGATTGCATTACTGAGCCGTCAGGGCGTGCACAGCGCGGAGATCCGCCTGCATCCGGAGAGCTTAGGTGCGTTGCAGATTTCCCTGCGCATGCAGCAAGAACAGGCGCAGATACATATCGTCAGCGAACATGCTGGCGTACGTCAGGCCATTGAGCAGGCATTGCCGCAACTGCGAGCGGCGATGGCCGAGTCCGGCGTGCAGCTGGGGCAAGCCAGCGTGGGCAGTGAAAACCCACATGCCAATGCAGATGGCCAGCGCGGATCCTCACAGCCACCATCGCCTGACGATGCAGATGACCATCGAGCGGGAGAAGACGAATCCACCACAGAGTTAATAGCGTCAGCACCGGGAAATAGTTATGGAATAAATACCTTCGTATAAAAGGGTGAATTAGCCTCAGGTGTGAAATGACATTGGCTCATTCCACCACATCAAAAAATATTATAATCATGCTCTTCATCATTATTGTTGAGTCTATTAATTCTCACGCTGAGTGTATTCATTATGGAAGAAGAAAAGACCGATAAACCAAAACGTAGCCGCCTGCGAACACGCCTTATTATATTTCTCACGCTCAGCCTGATAACCCTGGGTGGAGGTGTAGCCTATTGGTTTTGGCTGGAAAAACAGAACGCCTCGACTGACGAGCCGAAAGCACCGGTAATAGAAAAAGTGGAGCCGGTCTATGTGCCGCTGAATACTTTCACCGTCAGCCTTAAACCCACCGAGGAAGAAGCCGACCGCGTGCTGTATTTAGGCATTACGGTGAGTTTTATTGATTCACAGTCATCGGCAACGTTAGCGAAATTTATGCCGGAATATCGCAGTCGGCTATTTATGTTATTCACCCAGCAAACTTATGAAACGTTATCAACGGATGAAGGAAAGCATCAGTTGATTGCCGATATTCAAACGGCACTCAGCCAGCCATTGCCACATCAACAGGCGATCACGCCCGCTGAAGTGTTAATTAATGAATTTATTCTGCGGTAAATACTATGTCCGATAGCTTTTTGTCTCAGGATGAAATTGATCGCCTGCTGAATGCCGACAGTGATAGCAGCGCACCGGTCTCAGGCAGTGCAGAAGCCAGTGATATCCGGCCTTACGATCCGCATACGCAGCGTCGGGTGATTCGCGAGCGTCTGCACTCGCTGGAGATCATTAATGAGCGCTTCGCCCGCCAGTTCCGCATCGGGCTGTTTAATCTGCTGCGACGTGGCCCGGATGTGACCGCTGGCAATATTCAAATCCAGTCCTACCACGAGTTCGCGCGCAATTTGCCGGTGCCCACCAACCTGAATCTGCTGCACCTGCATCCGTTGCGTGGCACTTCGCTGATGGCCTTCTCACCGGGGCTGGTGTTTATGGCAGTGGATAACCTGTTTGGCGGCGATGGGCGTTTTCCCACCAAAGCCGACGGGCGCGAATTCACCCCCACCGAGCAGCGTGTAATTAACCGCATGGTGAGCATGGCGCGCGAAGCCTATGAGTTCGCCTGGAGCACCATTTTCAGCATCAAAACCGAGTACATTCGTTCGGAAATACAGGTGAAATTCACCAACATCACCTCATCACCCAATGACGTGGTGGTCACCACCCCATTTGCGGTCGAGATTGGCTCGCATCGTGGCGAATTTAATATCTGTATCCCGTTTAGCACCCTCGAACCGCTACGCGAACTGTTAAGCAATCCGCCGCTCAGCCACTCCCGCAGTGAAGATGCTCACTGGCGCGGCATGCTGGCGGGCGAGATGCGCGAAACCGAGCTGGAGCTGGTGGCGACCTTTGCGCAAATGGAAACCCGGCTCTCATCGGTGCTGCGCATGCAGCAGGGCGATGTACTGACCTTCGACAAACAGGATCGCATCACCGCCAGCGCCGGCGGTGTGCCGATATTCACTGCGCACTACGGGGCCGTGAATAACCAATATGCCCTCAAGGTTGAACAAAAAATTCAGCCTGCATTGTCATCAATAAGCAAGGAGCCACATCCCCATGAGCGATAACCCAACCTCGACGGGCGCTGAAGATCCCTCTATCGACAATCTTTGGGGAGACGCCATGAGCGAGCAGCAGGCTGCCAGCAGCGCGTCGCAAAGCACTGACGATTTGAGCCTGATAATGGATATCCCGGTGAAAATGACTGTGGAATTGGGCCGCACCAAAATGACTATCAAAGAGCTGCTGCGTCTCAGCCAGGGTTCAGTGGTGACGCTGGATGGTCTGGCGGGAGAACCGCTGGATATCCTGATCAATGGCTATCTGATTGCCCAGGGCGAAGTGGTGGTGGTGTCGGATAAATTTGGTATTCGCATCACCGAAATCATCACGCCGTCTGAGCGTATGCACCGGCTAAGTCGCTAATGATCACACACTCTGCTGATGATTCGCTGCTTATGACGCTGCTCGGTGCGCTGGGATTGGTGATATTACTGATGCTGTTGCTGGCATGGAGTGCGAAACGCAGCGGCTGGCTGCAGCGTTATCAACGCAGTCATCCGGCCATTAACGTGGTGGCGCGTCTCTCGCTCGGCGCACGCGAGCGGCTGGTGCTGGTGGATATCGGTGAGCAGCGGCTGTTGCTCGGCGTCACCGCGCATCAAATCACCTGCCTGAACCAATCACAGCAACCTGACGCTAAGGACGGACGATGAAAGGGCGCGCAGTCATAGCGTTGCTGCTGCTTTTCACCGCCGCCAGCGCCGGGGCCGCCAACAGCGACATTGTCATCGCCCGACCCAACAGCGAAGAGGGCTGGACGCTGCCGCTGCAGACGCTGGTGTTGCTCAGTGGTTTTACCTTCATTCCCGGCATTTTGCTAATGATGACGGGTTTCACCCGCATTGTGATCGTGCTGGGGTTACTGCGCAATGCGCTTGGGACGCCGACCGCACCACCAAATCAGGTGCTGGTCGGGCTGGCACTGTTTCTCACTTTCTACGTGATGTCGCCGGTGCTGAACCAAATCTACGAAAAAGCGTGGCAGCCGCTGCAAAACAACAGCATCACCATGGAAGTAGCGTTGGCGGAAGGGGTGAAACCGCTGCGCGCGTTTATGCTGGATCAAACGCGTGAAGCGGATCTCGCGCTATTTGCACGTATCGCCAAAGCGCCGCCGATGAGCGGGCCGGATGCAGTGCCGCTCAGTATTCTGGTGCCTGCCTTTGTCACCAGCGAACTGAAAACTGCTTTCCAGATTGGCTTCACGATATTCATCCCGTTTCTCATCATCGATTTAGTGGTCGCCAGTATTCTGATGGCGCTGGGGATGATGATGGTACCGCCCACCACCATCGCGCTGCCGTTTAAGTTGATGCTGTTTGTGTTGGTAGACGGCTGGCAGCTGCTGCTGGGTTCACTGGCACAAAGTTTCTACAGCTAAGGAGCCGCGAATGACACCCGAAAGTGTGATGGTGCTGGGCATGCAGGCGATAAAGGTAGGGTTGATGATTGCCGGGCCGCTGCTGCTGGCCGCACTGGTCACCGGGCTGGCGATCAGCATCATGCAGGCCGCCACTCAAATCAATGAAATGACCATGACCTTTATCCCGAAGATTCTGATGATTGTCGGTGTTGCCGTGTTACTGGGTCCGTGGATGCTGAAAATCTTTATTGAATACATGCGCACGGTGTTCACCAGCATCTCATTCGCGATCGGCTAATGGCGTTTGGCATCCCGTTTGAGCTGCTGACCGCGCAGATTGCTCACGTGTTTTTTATTATGGTGCGCGTGGCTGCGCTACTGTTTGTCGCGCCGATTTTCAGTGAGAAGGCAATCAGTAAACGGCTGCGTGCCGCACTGGCGCTGCTTATCGCCTTGCTGATTGCCAGCAGCGTGGAAGATGCTCAGGTGGCGTTGATGTCGTGGCACGGTGCCTGGCTGGTGGTGAAGCAAGTTGTGATCGGTGCTGCGCTCGGTCTGATGCTGCAGCTGCTTTTCGCTGCGGTGCGTTTGTGCGGCGAGATCATTGGCATGCAGATGGGACTTTCGTTCGCCACCTTTTTTGACCCTAATAGCGGCAATACCCCGGTGATTTCGCGTTTGCTCAACCTGCTGGTGATGCTGCTGTTTCTCAGTATCAATGGTCATTTGTGGCTACTGGCGCTGCTGGCAGAGAGCTTTACCAGCCTGCCAGTGAATGATGAACCGCTGCACGCGGGTGGCCTACGTTATCTGGTGATGCAGGGCGGGTTGATCTTCAGTCAGGGATTGATGCTGGGATTGCCGATTATCACGCTGTTGCTCTGTATCAATATGACGCTAGGGTTGTTGAACCGTTTAACCCCGCAGCTCTCGATCTTCGTGGTGGGTTTTCCCCTGACGTTAGGGGCGGGCATGCTGGCGCTGTTCCTGATGGGCGATACCTTGCCCCCCTTTTTTGCCCACCTCACCGCGCGCATGTTTACTCATCTTGAACAGCTGTTAGCCGCGCTACGCTAGCTATTTCTGGCTACCTGATGCAGACATTACGCGCCACGCTTTCTGTACCGGAGGCCAGCACGCGGCCATTGAACAGATAGAGGGCAATCACGCTGACATCGCCTGCCTGCCAATGCGGGAAGACATACTTTTGCACGTCCTCATCGCGGCTTTTGTCACCCAGTCCACGACTGTGTTGTGTGACGGTGATTTTAAGCAGGTTGTGGTTGAACTCACCGTTAAACCACACTGCACGGTGAATCGGAGTGATCGGTGCCGTCAGTTGCCCATCCTTGAAACGAGAAAGCGTGCCGAGATAGCTGAGATGGCCCTGGCTGAAGCCATCGCGATAGCTGCGGTAAATCCCCTGCGTCAGCACCCATTCACGCTCACTTTTGATGTCATAAAACGCCAGCGGAAACAGGCATTGGGACTGCTGTGTGGTGGTGATTAGCCAGCGTCCGATGACCGCGCTAAAAGCCAGTACAAAGCCCCCGATAAACAGCCAGAGCAGCGGGGATTTAATTGACGCGAAAATAGAACGATTCACACACATTATTCGCTTCCTCTAAGGGTTGCTGGCACGCAATCACACCCTGATGTTGCGGATTGTTGGCTGAACTGAGGGTGACGTATAGCACCCTGGCGGCGGGTTTATCCGGGTTCGCCTCCAGCACATAACGGCGATAGGTACGCAGCGTGGTTTCAATTAAGGCGTGCTGCGTGTGATGTCCTTTCGGCACCCAGACGCTGCTGCCAGCAGGGATGGACGGTCCCTGCCAGCTGACAAAATCAATCGGTTTTGGCGTAAGCAGAAAAAAGTGTTGTACCAGTAAAGCCACCAGACACCCGGCAGTGATGCCAGCGACGGTGACGCCTGCTACTCGCCGCCCATTCAGCGGGCTCCGTGCCGGTAGCGAAAGGGGCATTGTCAGTGCGGCGGGTTGCTCGACGGCTGGCGGCGTATTGATGATCAAGCGGTAACCGCTGCGCGTGACGGCCAGCAGGCTAATCTGCTGCTCAAGTTCCAGCGACATCAATGCACGGCGCAGTTTATTGATCATCACGCGCACGCTGTTATCGGTGGCGGCATAACCGGCACGACGCCAGCCAATCTCCATCAGCTGTTCATGCGTCAGCACTTCGCCTTGCGCCTCCGCGAGTGCATACAGGCAGCGCGCGGCGCTGGCGGGCAGCGTCACGGACATATCATCCAGCGTCCGGCTCAGGATGCGCGTACGTCGATCTAATCTGGCCGCCTGACCAAGCAAGATTGTGTTAGGCATAGAGAAGTCGTCTATCAATTAGGGTAAAGAGCGAGTCGGTTGTTAATGTTATTTTTGTGCTAACCGAACCCATTTTTTGCGGCTAAAGAGTGCCAGATTTTCAGCGCTCTCCCGCGTTTATTTTCCCGAAAGCCACCCAAAACCCTCTTAATCATTAAGGTTATTTATTTGATCTAACCCGTAAGATTTATAGAGTTATTTTTTATCGATTATTAACAAGGCTAATGGCCGTTTCACGTTAGTTGTTCGGGTAAAAATGATTAGTATTTTTCATCAGAAAATTGCGGGCAGAAGCAAAAAAGCCCTCCACGGGGAGGGCGAAAATTGCACGCTGAATGCAATTAAGGAGAGGCACTAATTAACGCAGCAGGCTCAGCACGTTCTGAGGCACCTGATTTGCCTGCGACAGCACTGAAACACCCGCTTGCTGCAGGATGTTGGCGCGGCTCATGGCGGAGACTTCTACCGAGAAGTCCGCATCCTGAATACGCGAACGCGCTTCGCTGGTGTTGATGACGGTAGAGTTGAGGTTGGCAATGATCGAGCCAAAGCGGTTTTGAATCGCACCCAGATCCGAGCGGAAGCTGTTGACGTCGGTCATGGCGCTATCGAGACGATCCAGCAGATGGTTAGCGACCTTCTGCACTTCATGAGTATCACGCGCACTGGCATCAGCTACCGCGGTAGCGCCGCCTGCGGCATCATCCCAGGTAAAGGATTTCACTTCACCGTCTTTGTTGATGGCGAAGTAATTGCCGTTGTCGGCTTTGAAGATCTGCATCTCGGTATCCGCCATGTCGGCACCGAAGATGTCATTGGACATCTGATTCAGCGTGGCTTCATCAATCAGTTTGCTACCGATTTGCGCGCCGATGCCCTGACTTTTCAGGTTCTTCAGATCGCTTGGGCCATTCTTAAGAATGTCGAAGTCGAGCGTGGTGATTTTTTCTTTCACCGCAATAGTGTCAATTTCAGAAGGATCGCCAGGCGTGGCGTTCGCCTGGAAAGTGATATCCAACTCAACTGCGCTGCCTGGATTAGCACTGTCAGCAGCGAAGAAGCGCAGATTACCTTTGCTGTCTTCCATGGTCACCACTTCGGTATCGGCCACTGCACCGCCGACCAGTGCGGTAATCTTCGCGCGTTCAACATCGTTCAGTTCGAAGGGTTCAGCCATACCCGGAACGGCAAACTGCTCATCCACACCGCGCAGACTTCCCGCAGCAGTAAACTTCGAATCCATCGGCAGGCTGTCGATGATTTTCTCAAAGTCTTTAGCAAAGGTATCCAGACCCAGCGAACCCAGCGCCATTTTTGGCAGCTTAATATCAATGGTTTGACCGTCTTTATCACCGATCTGAATCGACAATTTTTCCTGCGATCCATCCAGCATTTTCACGCCGTTGAAGTTGGTGGATTCCGCGATACGGCCGATTTCATCCAGACGTGCGGTGATTTCTTTTTTGATCGACTCGCGGTCTTCTTTGGAGTTGGTGCCGTTCTTCGCCTGCACCGTCAGTTCACGAATACGTTGCAGGTTTTCATTCACTTCTTCCAGCGCGCCTTCAGTGGTTTGCGCCAGTGAAATGCCGTCATTGGCATTGCGCGTTGCCTGCGTTAAACCGCGCACCGATGAGGTGAAGCGGTTAGAGATGGCCATACCGGCGGCATCATCTTTGGCGCTGTTAATACGCAGTCCCGAAGAGAGGCGCTCAATCGCTGTTCCCAGTGAGTTCTGTGATTTGTTCAGGTTGTTTTGAGCCATCAGACTCAGTGCGTTGGTATTAATGACCTGGGCCATAATCGATATCCTTTTTCCAGTGAATGCTGCTTAAGCGTGGCAGCGGGAATATGCGTGAGAGGTGACGCATACCTTATTCATCGGGGCAGCCATCAGGTGCTGAAATAATTTTTTGTTTTTTCATGCAAAGGCAAAAAATCACGACAGGTTTGTCGCTATATCGAGACTTAAGACGATGGATGAAAATCATTGTGTAAATTATTAAGCGAAATCCTGCCGGCACCGATGGGAAGAGTTGATACCCTCGATGAATTAAGGAATTTAAAAATGACGACACCTATTTCAGGATTGGGCGGATCCGGTTTAGATATCCCCGCACTGATGGAGCAGATAAAAAATGGGGAGAGCAAGAAGCTGAATCCCTATTTAAATAAGCAGAGTAAATTTAACGGCCAGGTATCGTCATGGGGAAAAATATCCAATTCACTGGCCTCGTTAAAATCGAATCTGGATAAGCTGCAGAATGAAGGTTTTAACGGTGTCAGCATTGGCGATAATAAAGCTTTTAAAGCCACAGCCGGAAAAGGCGCGATTCCCGACAGCTATTCAGTGATTGTCGAAAAATTGGCAAAAGCACACAAAATTGGCTCGCCGGAGCAGGACAGTAACAGCGCACAGCTGGGGGATGGCTCGGCAACGCGCACTCTGACCATCACGCTGGGCAACGGTAAACCGCTGTTGGTGGAGCTGAAAGATGATGAAACCTCGCTGGCGCAAGTGGCGAAGAAGATCAATGCGCAGAATGGCGATGTCAGCGCCTCAGTGATGCCTGCCGAAGGCGGCAAGTTTCAGCTGGTGGTGACCTCGAAAAAAACCGGCAGTGACGGCCAAATCAAGATGGAAGTCAGCGGAGATAGCCAGCTGGCCGGTGTACTCAACTACGATCCCAAAGCCGCCAATGTGCCGGGAGATCCGGGTTACGATCCAACGCGCATGAAGCAGATCAGCGCTGCGCAAAATGCACTGATGAAAATCGATGGCATCACGGTGGAGCGCAGTTCAAACACCATCAGCGATGCGATTGAAGGCATTACTTTTGAGCTGCGTGAAGTCTCGGAAAAAGATCCGGACGATCCCGGTCAGTTTAAGCCTGAAACGCTGTCAGTGACGGCGGATACTTCAAAGGTGAAAAGCCTGATTGAGGAGTTCATCAATAATTACAACAGTTTCCTCAGTACTTCCGCCAGCGCCAGCACCTATAAGCCACCGGAAAAAAATTCCGATGAGCAGAACAAGCAAAATGGCCCACTGTTCAGCGATGGCACCTTACGCCGTCTGAACAGCCAGATGAAATCGGCTGCCGGCGGCAACTATGGTGAGTCGAGCGAGTTGTATCACTCGCTAGCCAGTATCGGTATCACCGTGAAGTTCGAGGAGTTAAAGCCCGGCGAAGATCGCACCGCGACGCTGGGCACGCTGAGTATCGACAGTAAAAAGCTGGATGCCGCGTTGAAAGAGCACCCGAAAGAGGTGGAAGCGCTGTTCCTTGGTAAAGACGGTGCGCAGGGCATCAAGGACCAGATGGGCGAGGTGTTCAAAAGTTATCTGGGCGATAACGAGTCGATCCCCAAAACGGAAGGCACCATCGCTTCGACTGTTAAAGGGCTTAAAGATCAAGAAGCGCGGGTTGCGAAGCAGATCGAGCGCATGGAACAGCGCATCGAAGAGAGCCTGAAGCGCCAGCAGAAAGAGTTTATGCGTCTGGATAAAGCGATGACGGATATGCAGGCAATGAGCAATCAGTTGCAGGGTGCGCTGGCAGGATTAGGCTGAGGAACGGGCGATGTACGGTCAAACCGGTAACCGCGCCTATTCTGCGGTTTCATTAGAGAGCCAGGTAAGCGGCGCAACACCGCACCAGCTGATCGCGCTGTTGTTCGAAGGCGCGATCAATGCCATGCGCCGCGCTGAGATCTATTTTCAAACCGGCAATGTTGCCCGGCGAGGCGAGATGATCTCACGTGCGATTAACATCATTGATAACGGTTTGCGTGCCGGGCTTGATCATCAGGTGGGCGGGCAGATCGCCGCCGATCTGGAGCGGTTGTATGAGTATGTGTCGCGCAATTTGCTGTTGGCGAGCGTCAATCAATCGGCTGAGTCGTTGCCGCAACTGATTACGTTGATGGTGGAGATGTCCGACACCTGGAAAGCCATCGATCCGCAGGTGAAATATGCCCAGTGACGTGAAGGAGCAGATTCAAGCCTTGTTGGTACTGAACCAGCGGCTGATTGCACTAGCGCATCAGGACGGGTGGGAGGCGTTTAGCGAGGAGATTGTGGAGTATACACAGCGGATGAAAGCGCTGTGTGCGTGTGATTTCAGTCAGGCGGATGCAGCGTGTTTAGCGCAGTTACTGGCGGAGGCTGCGCAGTTGATGCAGTGCATTCCGGCTCGTCTGGCAATGCTGCAAAGTGAGATCGCCGCGCTGCGTAAATCCCGACACTCTGCTCGTGCTTATGCGGTGTCGTAGGACATGGGTGCTGGCGCGAGCCCGCACCCAGCCCCCTAAACACTGATATCGTATTTCCTACCCACCACAGCTGGGCCAGACTCCCCGCCAGACCCGTATAGCGTATGATGATGCCCCAGCTGATCCACCACCTTCTGCACCCGCTGGGTTTTCTCCAGATGATGTTGTAAACGTGACTCAACTTCACTATTCAAAGCCTTACTGCGACGGACGCGTTCGGTGATTTGCTGCCAGCACACAAACAACTGCACGCGATGCGGATAGGGCGCGGCAATGGCTAAGCGTGTCTCCTGCTGGATCCGCATCTCATCGTGATGCTGCAAGGTCGCAAGTAACTGACTCTTGCTGTCGGTGAGCACCTGCAGCGCCACAGGGTTAATCTGGGGGCGATCAAGCTGGTTCGCCTCGGCCACCATAATGGCATCCAGCTCCTCCAGCGTGCTTTTCATCTGAAGCAGTGTTGTATGCAGTGTCTCCATCACTTAAACACCTCACTGTTGTGGCGAGATAAGGGAGTGCACCATGCCGCGCGCGATCTCTTCTACGGCAATCGGCAAATCACCGGCTTCCAGTGTGGTGCGCAATTCGACAACGCGTGCGACATTCACATCGCGACTATCATCCGTCTGGAGTTGCTTCATCACACTGCTCAGGCTCACGGTGCTTTGACGCTCCGCATCCGGGCGGGCGCGGAGTGATTGTGGTGTGGAGCGGGCAGGTAGCTCATGCGTGCCCGCAATGGGTGAAACAGGTTGGGTTCGGTCAATCATGGGATCCTCGAAAGTAATAGGTTGTATTGCCTTTACATCGGGGATCGCTGAAAAATCTAAAATTATTGTGTTAGCGGGATAATGACTAAACCGCCGGCGCTGACAAGCCCGCTTAGCGTCTGTCCATTGCGCATCTGCACTCGCAACGTGTCGTTTTCCGCCGCATGATGCAGCGCCTTGCCCTGACTGCGCACACGAAATCCCTCGCCGAGTGTGATTACCTCCACCGTCTGACCGGCACGCAATAACCTCGGCTGGCGCAATCGCTGAGATAACAGCGGCTTGCCCGCTTCAACGTCACGTATCAGGCGCTGGCCGAGGATATCGCGCTGCTGAAAGATCAAACCCGCAGGTTGCCCGGCCAGATCGCCACGCTGCGCCACGATATCGCCCGCTTGCAGCACATGTCCGGCAGGCAAAGACGTTCGTGCTGCCCACCAGCGTCCCTGAGCGTGAATACGGATGGCTAAAAAGTGCTTACGCGCACCACAGCGTGCGACCAGCGTGCGCCTGCCCGCCAGACGCGAATCTTTACCCGCCAGACTCAATACGGGCGCATCGCACAGGGCTGCCAGCTGTTCTGATGTCGCAAGCAGCGTTGCGCTGCGTACAATCTCACCCTGGTTATCGGGGAGTTTTAATAACGCATCCAGCTTAGGCTGCAAGCGCTGCTCAGCCGGGATGCTGGCTTGCGCCGACGCGGAAAGGGCTACGAGAAATAAAATGATCGGGCGTAAAACATCATGTCTCATCAGGATGCCTTTTATATCGTCATCCCCGTTATGATAAATGGAATAATGAATATTCAAACGAGCTAAATAATCTCGTTTATGAAGGTAATTAACCGGGTATGTATTTAACAGAGTAATAGCCTCTATTTCTGTGCACTCTTCACAGTGTGATATTTCATTATTCCTGATTAGACTGCTGATGTTTGGATAACGTGAGGCAGGATCTCCCTTATTATGAACACTAAACTCGATGAGGCGTTTCGCTTTCAACAGCATGCGCTCAATATACTCTCTCGCCGTCAGGACGTGCTGGCGGCCAATATTGCCAATGCGGATACGCCGGGCTACCTGGCACGGGATATCGATTTCTCTCAACAGTTAAAAAGTGCCATGGCATCTCCTGCTGCTGGTAAATCAGCGGTGTCTTTGTCATTAACCGCAGACCGTCATATCGCGGCGCAATCGACAAATTTCAATGACGATAGCCTGTTATATCGCATTCCCGATCAGCCCAGTGCCGATGGTAATAGCGTCGATATGGATCGCGAGCGCGTTAATTTTGCAGATAACGCCCTGAAATACCAATCCAGCCTCACTTTTCTTGGGGCGGATATAAAGAAAATGATGACCGTGCTGAGTCAGGGGTAAATAAATGGCGTTATTTAGCGTATTTGATATTGCCGGTTCGGCGATGGCGGCGCAATCGCAGCGGCTCAACGTTAGCGCCAGCAATATGGCCAATGCCGACAGTGTGGCGGGTCCCGATCAGCAGCCTTATCGCGCCCGCCAGGTGTTGTTTCGTGTTGATGCCGCGCCGGGCAGTGAGATCGGCGGCGTCAGGGTCAGTGAGGTGGTGGAGAGCAGTGCACCCGAACGTCTGGAGTATCAGCCGGGCCATCCGCTTGCAGATCCGCAGGGCTATGTGCGCATGCCCAACGTCAATGTGGTGCACGAGATGGTCAACACGCTCTCGGCCTCACGCAGCTATCAAGCCAACGTCGAAGTGATGAACTCCGCCAAAGCGCTGATGCAGAAAACGCTCACTCTCGGCCAATAAGGAAGTGCAACCGTGATACCTCAGGTCAATAACAACAATGGCAGCGGCGACGGATCGGGCAGCAGTGCAGGCGATCTCAGCGCCAGCTTTCTGAAACTGCTGGTGGCGCAGATGCAAAACCAGGATCCCACCAATCCGATGGACAACAATCAGCTCACCTCGCAGCTGGCGCAGTTCTCTACGGCGGCGGGCGTCGAAAAACTCAATAGCTCAGTGGCGGATGTGCAGGCGTTGATGGCGCAACTGGGCGGCATGGGGACCGCCGCATGGGTCGGCCGCAGCATTCTGATTGAGGGCGACCCGAAAGTAACATTTGGCGGTAGCGAAGAGAAGGGCACAGGGGCGAACGACACCTTTAGCTTCCTGCTGGGTGGCGAAGCCGAAACGGTCACCGTCACGCTCACCGATGCCGAAGGCAACAGCTACACCGCACAGCTGAAGAACGTGAAGGCGGGCGTGAAGACCTTCACCCTCGACGATTTACAAAACTTCCAGCCGGAACCCGGCCCGCCGCAGGATCGGGAATACACCCTGAGCTTTGACGCGAAAAACCCTGACGGCGAGCCGCCAAAAATCTCCGGGTTGATTCAGGAACAGGTTCAAGGCGTCACCATTACGCCGGACGGCGCGGTACTGCACCTGCTCGACCACGATCCCATCCGTATCGGCGATGTGGTGGTGATCCAAAAATAGTACCTCACATACTCTCTGGGAAATCATTATGAGCTTTTCACAAGGTCTTAGCGGCCTCAGGCGGCCCTGAGTGTGGTGGGCAGTAATCTGACTAACGGCATGTCCGACAACTACAGCCGCCGCAATATTTTGATTGGTGAATCAGGCGGCATGAACACCTCGCTGGGCTTTTTTGGTTACGGTGCCCAGGTGAATGGCGTCGATCGCGCTTATGACGCATTTGCCAATTCACAACTGCGCGGCTCTATCAGCAACTGGGCCGGGCTGAAAGGGCGACAGGAGCAACTGTCTGAAATCGACAACATGCTCGGCGACGAATCCGACAACGTCTCGGTTTCACTTAACAATCTGTTCAAGGCCATGGCCACGCTGAGCGGTGATGCTTCTGATGGGCCAGCGCGTTCCGCACTATTTAGTGCGCTGGGTGTATTAACGCAGCGCTTTAACGACAGCGGTAAAAAACTCACTGGGCTGGAGAAAAGCACCAACACGCATATTGAGCAGAGCGTGAAGGACATCAACAGCTCCAGCGACCAGTTAGCCAATATCAATAAACAGCTGGAGCGAGTGCAGGCGCAGGGCGGTAATCCCCCCGCTGATCTGCTGGACCAACGCGATGGCTTGCTGGAAAAGCTCAGCGAACAGCTGGGTGTAGAGGTCACTGAAGACAAAGCCTCGGGGCGCGTGGATGTGACTCTGCCTGATGGGCGCCCCCTTATCGCCGGCGACCGCGCCTATAAGTTACAAACCTCGCCGTCCGCCAACGATCCCAATAAAACCGTGGTCTCCTATGTGGGTCACAATGGCAAGCCTGAGCCCCTGAATGAAACAAGCGTCACCAAAGGCCGTCTCGCCGGATTATTTAAATTCCGTAATGAAGATCTGGCGGTGGCACGCAATGAGCTGAATCAGATCGCTTTTATGATGGCGAGCCGCTTAAACGAGCAGCACCATGCGGGCTTTGATGCGGACGGCAATCCCGGTCAGGATCTGTTCTCGCTGCCGGAGATCAAAGCCCTCGCTAATAGCCAAAACACCGGCAGTGGCCGGCTCGATTCCATCCGCGTTACCGACTACAAAGCGGTGAATGCCGAAGATTATAACGTCAGCTTTGATGGCACAGACTGGCATGTCACCGGTGCGGATGGTCGCACAGTTCCGGCGACGGTGACGGGCGGCGTGCTGTCATTTGACGGCGTGGAAATCGATCTGCCTGCTGGCGTGAATGCGGGCGACAGCTTCAGCCTCAATCCGATGGCCAGTGCTGCTGAAGGGATTGGCCGTGCCCTGGACAGCGCCAGCAAATTTGCCGCCTCTGATGATCCTGCTGGCGGCAGTTCCAATAACAAAAATCTGGAACTGATGCTGAAAATTCAGGATGAAAAACTGATCGGCAAAAATACGCTCACCGATGCCTATACCCAACTGGTTGGCACCATCGGCTCCAATGCGCGCGCGGTTAATTCCGGACTGGAATCGGCCAAAATAGATCTCGATGACAAATTCAACACCAAACAGTCGCTGAGCGGCGTGGATATGAATGAAGAGATGGTGAATATGCAGATGTTTATGCAGTACTACCAGGCCAACAGTCAAATATTGCAAACCGCCACCACGTTATTTGACACGCTGCTATCGATTAAATAAAGGAGTCAGCGATGCGATTAAGCACTTTATATATGTTCAAACAGAATGCGGAAAGTATGTCGCAGCGTGTGAGTGAGAATAACAATATTTACTTGCGCCTCTCGGCAGGTAAATCACTGTTACGCGCATCAGACGATCCGCAAGGTGCCACCGATGCGGTAAAAAACCAGGACGCGCTGGCAAAACTGGAGTTGTACCGCAGCGTGCGATCCGGCGCGCGCAGTGCCATGGAGCACGAGGAGAGTATTCTCAGCAGCGTAGGCAGTATCATCACTACCAGCCTGACGGAGAAAATCATCGCGGCGAAAAGCGATACCTATTCCGCAGAAGACCGCGCTGCGCTGGGAAAAGAGTTATCCGGCATTCGCGGCACCTTATTTGATCTTGCTAATACGCGCGACAGTCAGGGACGCTATATTTTCTCAGGTTATCATAGTGATACTGCACCCTTTGATGCGGCAGGCAACTATCAGGGCGGTAGCGAAGCGCGCCAGCAAACCGTAGCAGATGGCACTGGCATGTCGGTTAGCCGACTGGGCGATGCGGTATTTGGTGACATCTTTGCCGATCTGGATAAGGCGGTGGCGGAGTTGAGCCGTGATCCTATCGACAGAGACGAACTGGAGAAAGCCCTGAGCGCCGCCAGCCAGGCGGTCGACAAAGGCATGGATCGATTGGGCAAAGCGCAGGCTGAACTGGGCACCCATCTGCAGCAACTTGATAGCCTCGATTTAAGCGGTGAGAGTTTGATCAATGACACCATCGTCAAAGTACAAAATGCGATTGGCGCAGATTACGGCACCATGACATCGCTAATTATGGATTCGAAGATGTCTGAATATGCGTTAAATGCGTCGATGATGGTATTTCAGTCGATGCAAAAAATGAACTTGTTCAATAAACTCTAAATTTACCCTTCTGTTTTTAACATCATCGTGTAGCGCGAGAGTGAACCCTATGTTTAATAAAATAAGAATCTATACTGCGGTCAGCTTGATTGTCGTGTTGTTTGCTGTCGTCCTCTTTTCTACCGTCACCTTTTCGTTATTTAACGCTTATTCCAATAACGAGAACTTTAATAAAATACAGATCGCTTCGTACAGCAATAATCAGATGCGCGATGCTGCCTATAACATCAGTGCAGCACTGGCTAACACCAACGGCATTATGCTGCTGCAGGCGCAGGGAGAAACGGCCTCGCCAACGCTGCTGCAAACCACGGCGCTGATCCTGAAAAGCGCTGAAGAAGATATGCAGCAGTTTATGAGCTCACCGTTCAACAGCGAAGAGGAAACCAAAGTCGCCGAAGAGGTGAACACCGCTTTTAAAGCGGTGTATGACGTGGTGCAGATTAAACTGGATCAGCTCCAGCGCCAGGAGAGTTATCGCGGTTCACTGGAAAGTGAACTGGGGTTGCGCACCACATTGAATCAACGCATTGAGGGCTATAACCAGATTAACTTCAAGCAGAATCAGGAGTATGTCAGCCATGCGGCGAGCAATTACCGCACCATGCTGGTGATTGGGATCAGTGTTACCGTTCTGGCGGCACTCTTACTGATTAGTGTGCGTATCTGGCTGCGCAAGACGCTGGTGCGTCGTATGGAAGGCACGGTTGAGGTGCTGAAACGCGTGGCGGCAGGTGATTTGAGCCGCCGCGTCGAGATCGGCAGCGCCAATGAAATCGGCACTATGCTGAGCGAATTGGAACAAATGCGCGTGTCGCTGACCGGCACCATTCTCAGTATTCGTGAGAGTGTGCAGCACATTCATACCAATGCGCAGGAAATTGCCCAGGGCAACAGCGATCTATCTGCGCGTACCGAGGAGCAGGCAGCCTCGTTGCAGCAGACCGCCGCCAGTATGGAGGAGATCAAAACCACGGTGCGGCAGAATGCCGACAACGCCCACACCGCGCGCCAGCTGGCGGTTAGTGCCAGCGACAATGCGCAGCAGGGCGGCAATGTGATGCAAAGTCTGGAGCAGATCATGGCGCAGATCACCGTCAGCTCGCGCCAAATCGCCGATATCAACGGCGTGATTGACAGCATTGCTAATCAAACCAATATCCTGGCGCTGAATGCCGCAGTCGAAGCGGCACGCGCCGGTGAACAGGGACGTGGTTTCGCGGTGGTGGCTGAAGAGGTGCGTAACCTCGCCAGGCGCAGCGCTGATGCAGCCAAAGAGATCAATCAGCTGATCCACACCTGCGTCAGCAATATGGATACGGGATCGCGCCAGGTGAACCAGGCCAGCGTCGTGATGCAGGATATCGTCAGCTCGGTGGCGCAGGTGACGCAGATTATGGGGGAAATTACCTCAGCGTCAGATGAGCAGAGCACCGGTATCAACCAGATTTCGCAGGCGGTAAACGAAATGGATCTGGTGACTCAACAGAACGCGGCGATGGTGGAAGAAGCCGCGATGGCGGCTGGTGGATTAGAAGCGCAGTCCGACGCGCTGGAGAAGCTGGTGGCACAGTTTGTGTTAACTTATGAAGGCTCCGCACAACCGGCTCGTTTGGTCAATAAAGTGAATAACCGCCATCAGGATCTGATATCGGAAAAAGAGAATACGCAGTGGGAATCGTTCTAACGTATTACCCATTAGTGAAATAAAGAGATTAAATAGCCCAGGTACTAAGAGCTTATTGCGCTATATAAATAATAACGCTCAGCTGATAATTAATAACAAGACTATCAGATGGGTGGCAATATGGATAGGTTATATAACGCATCCGGTCTGAATGATAAAAACGAACTGTGGCTAACCTACCATTATCTGGTGCGGCAGGAAGTGTTACGCCTGCAAAAAAGATTACCGGCTAGCGTCGAGTTCGATGATCTCATTCAGGCCGGTGCGATAGGATTTATTGCTGCGGTTGACAGTTATGACGCGAAGAAAGGTGTCACGCTCAGCGCCTGGATTACACAACGCGTGCGCTGGGCTTTAATCGATGAATTGCGAGAACGTGATTGGGTGCCGCGTCGGGTCAGAACCCATTCGCGTGAGATATCTGCGGTTATCCAGATAATTGAACAGGAGCAGGGCGCCAGTGCCAGTGAAAGAGATATTGCCGAACGAATGGGCGTATCGCTGCGGGATTTTCAACAGATGCTGGCAGATAATAACAACAGCCAACTTTTTTCCATGGATGAATTGCAAGAGCATTATGCCGATCTTTGGGAACAAGCTGATGAAGAACATGCCTTGCTGAACCCCCTGCATCACTCTATTCAGGAGGATTTGATTGAGCGTATTGCTGACTACGTACGTTATATTCCTGAGCGGGAGCAGCGCATCTTACAGTTTTATTATCACTATGATCTCAATATGCGCGAGATTGCTTTACTTCTCGACATTACGGAAACACGAGTGAGTCAACTTCACAGTCTGGCAATAAAACGTTTGCGTAGTCGAATGGATTATGATGGAGCAATCTAAAGTGATGCAGCACCTGCAAAGTTGTAAAAGGACATCATCGATAATTAATAACAATTAATAATGTTATTATCTTTATTAATCATGTGGTTAGTTGGGTTTTTTATGTGAGGGTTTTCTGACGTGTTGTTACGGAAATTTCTGATGGCTATCATTTTTTCATTGCTGGATGCGGCTCAATCGTCGGCTGTTGGGATGATCGATAGTCACAAAAATGTTCACCCTACGACCACACGATTATCAGCATCACATGGGGAATGGATATTCCTCTCTTAATGACCTCTGCTTTGCACGATAAATATAAGGTGTTATCAATGTCTGACTTTGATGAGTATCTTCAGCATATCCACGATATGAATTTATCTTACCTTCTACTGGCGCAACAATTAATTCGACAGGATAAATTTGCGGCAGGTTTTCGCCTTGGATTATCGGAGTCTACCACTGATAATTTGAAGGCGCTGACGTTACCCCAATTGATGAAGCTGGCCTCGACCAATCAATTAATTTGCCGCTTACGCATTGATGATGAAGTCTTGATTGAGAATCTCACGAAAGAATCGCGGATTGAGGCTCTGCAGAAAATTCACACCGGCATTATCTTGTCGACGGATTTGCTTAATTCACTTAATAAAGAACCTATGGCTGTGGATTAAGGGGGCGAGAATGAGTGAAAGAAATTTATTGCAGGAAGTGCATGACGTTCAAATCGCCATGGAGTTGATCTCTCTCGGAGCACGTATGCAGGTTTTAGAATCTGAGACATCTCTAAGTCGACGACGACTATTACGCTTGTATAAGGAGTTACGTGGATGCCCACCACCGAAAGGCATGTTGCCTTTCTCCGAAGACTGGTTTATGTCGTGGGAACAGAATATTCACTCGTCGATGTTTTATAACATCTACCTGTATTTGAAAGTGACGGAAAAAGGTCCGCCGATTAACGTGTTGATGAAAACGTATCGGCTCTATCTGGAACAGTGTTACGGTCAGAGTCATGAAGAGCCCATATTAGGTCTGACGCGCGCCTGGACGTTAGTTCGCTTTATTGAGTGCGGCATTATTTCCCGTAAAGCGTGCCGGATCTGTCAGGGGGGATATGTGGTGATCACCGAGAACATCAAGAAACCCTTTACCTGCAGTTTGTGCAGCCCACCCTCACGCGCCAGTAAAAAATCTCAGGTTGACCACGTTAATCAACGGCACATTCAGGCCGCCGCCGCTTTTATGCCGGTCATTGCCTGAGGCGCTAGCCCTATTTCAGTGACAAGAAAGTCATACGCCCGTGGCCAGTCTGGCGCGGGCTATCAATAATACAAGGAGCAATCGTGTTAGTTATTTTTGGCTATCTTGTTGTTATATCAACAGTATTTGGCGGATTTATGCTGGCTGGCGGTCAAATGGCCGCGCTGTTTCAACCTATCGAACTGCTGATCATTGGTGGCGCGGGTATGGGTGCCTTTCTGGTGGGCAACAATATTAAGTCGCTGAAGGCCACGGGCAAAGCGTTGGTAAAGCTGTTTGTTGGCCGCAGCTACAGCAAAGCGATTTACATGGATTTGATGGCTTTGCTGTTCCTCTTGCTGTCGAAGAGCCGCATGCAAGGGTTGATGTCACTGGAGAAGGACATTGAAGAGCCGGAAAGCAGTGAGATCTTCAGCGCCTATCCGCGCCTGCTACACGACCCCATGCTAAAAAATTTCGTGCTGGATTATTTTCGCCTGATGATCGCCGGCAGCATGAATGCGCATGAAATCGAAGCGCTGATGGATGAGGAAATTGAAACCTGCGAAGAGGAACTGGAAGTGCCGGCCAACAGCATGAACACGCTGGGAGATGGCTTTCCCGCTTTCGGAATCGTAGCGGCGGTGATGGGGGTGGTGAATGCGCTGGCCGCCGCCGATCGACCGGCCTCCGAGCTGGGCGTGCTGATCGCCCACGCCATGGTCGGCACCTTCCTTGGCATCCTGCTGGCGTACGGTTTTGTATTGCCGCTCGCCACGCTACTACGACAGAAGAGCAGCGATCAGGTCAAAATTTTGCAGTGCATCAAAGTCACGCTGCTCTCCAGCCTAAATGGCTATGCGCCGCAGATTGCGGTGGAATTTGGTCGCAAAACCATCTTCACCAGCGAACGCCCCTCCTTTGAAGAGCTGGAAGAGCACGTGCGTAGCGTGAAATCGAACGCCAGCAAAATGAAGCCGTCGGACGCCAGCGCATGAAGGACGGCAGCCCGGTCATCATCGTTCGCCGCCGTAAAAAGCATAAACATGCGCATCATGGGGGGACGTGGAAAATCGCTTATGCCGATTTCATCACCGCGATGATGGCGTTCTTTTTAGTGATGTGGCTACTGTCGCAGTCCACCGCGCAGCAACGCGAAATGATTGCCGATTACTTTCGCACCCCGTTAAAAACCACGCTGGCGCAGGGCAACAAAGCCAGCCTCAGCGACAGCGTCATTCCCGGCGGCGGGGACGATCTGATTAAACAGCAGGGCGAAGTCTATAAAAGCAGCCTGGATGCGTTGAAGCGCCAGATGGAGAGCCTGAAGCGGGCAAAACAGAAACTGCAGCAGATGATTGCCACCGATCCCCGACTGAATAATTTCCAGTCAAATCTGCTGCTGACGCTCACGCAAGATGGTCTGCTGATTCAGATTACCGATTCGCAACAGCGCCCGATGTTTAAGCTGGGCAGCGAGCAGCCCGAACCCTACATGTTGGGCATTCTGGAGGCGTTGGTGCCGCTGCTCAACGAGTTGCCGAATGCGATCAGTTTGACCGGCCACACCGATTCGCTGCCCTACGCGGGCGGTGTCAGTGGATACAGCAACTGGGAACTGTCAGCGGGACGTTCCAACGCCACGCGACGCGTGCTGACCCATAGCGGATTGGCGGATGCACGTTTTCTGCGGGTGATTGGCACTGCCAGCCGTATGCCGCTGGAAGAAAGTAGACCAGAGGATCCGCGTAATCGCCGCATCAGCATACTTGTCCTCAGCCACATGAAAGAGCAGGAGATCCAGATGGAAAATACCCTCGCGCAGCACCCTGATGCCCTATTGCAGGATGCTTCCATTCAGCCTGTTGAAGGACACTCCGATGGAATTGAATGATTTTTCGCAGATATTTTTCAGTGAAGCTGAAGAGTTGCTGGCAGAGATGGAACTGCACCTGTTGCAGCTGGATATTGCCGCGCCCGATATTGAGCAGCTCAATGCCATCTTTCGCGCCGCGCACTCGCTGAAGGGCGGGGCGGGTACCTTTGGTTTTGATGCGCTGCAGAAAACCACCCATCTGCTGGAAAACCTGCTGGATGAGGCGCGCAGCGGTGAACGCAGGCTTAACCGGGCAACGGTTCAGCTGTTGCTGGAGAGCAAAGACATCATGCAAAACCAGCTTGCCGCGTACCGCGCGTCTCAGCCGCCCGATGAGGCGCGCTTTCAATACATCTGCGAAGCCCTGCGGCAGATTGCGCTTGAGGCTGCCGAGCCAGCTGCGATAGCAGGTGATGCCGCTGAAGCTGAATTATGCATTACGCTGAGTGATATCGAAGAAGGCGAACAAACGCTGCTCAGACAAGAGCTGGAAAACCTCGGGTCGCTGCGCCACCAGGAGCAGACGTCGAAAAGCCTGAAAGTGGTGCTCGCCACCGCTACGCCAGCCGACGATATTCGTGCGGTGCTTGGTTTTGTGCTGAATGACACGCAGATCGCTATTGAACCGGTGGTCGCCGTACCTGCTGCCCCCACATTGACTGCGGAACCCGAGCCCACGGCTTCCGAATTGGCTGCACCTTCTGCGCCGACATCTACGGTGCCGCTTACTGCTCCGCCGCCAACCGCGTCCCCGGGCACTTCTACAGCTCCGGTGCCAGCCACTTCTACGGCCACGTCTATACCCCCGGCACCCACGCCTTCCACCGCGCCGCGTGCGGCCAGCCAGGAATCCAGCAGCATTCGTGTTGCCGTTAGCAAAGTCGATCAAATCATTAATCAGGTCGGCGAGCTGATCATCACCCAGGCAATGCTGTCTCAGCTCACCCAAACATTGGATAACGCCAATCATGACGCGTTGCTCAACTGCGTGGCGCAAATGGAGCGCAACACGCGTGAACTGCAAGAGTCGGTGATGTCGATTCGTATGATGCCGATGGACTACGTTTTTAGCCGTTTTCCTCGTCTGGTGCACGATCTCGGTTCGCGTCTCGACAAAGAGATTGAGCTGACGCTGAAAGGCGGTTCCGCCGAGCTGGATAAAAGCCTGATTGAACGCATTATCGATCCGCTGACTCACCTGGTGCGCAATAGTCTCGACCACGGCATTGAAGCCAAAGCACAGCGCATTGCCCAGGGCAAACCGGGCACCGGCAATCTGACGCTCTCCGCTGAACATCACGGCGGCAATATCGTGATCGAAGTAACGGATGATGGCGCGGGCTTGAACAGGGAAAAAATTCTCGCCAAAGCGCGCTCGCAGGGCATGAGCATTAGCGACACGCTCAGCGATGACGAAGTGTGGATGCTCATCTTCGCCGCCGGATTCTCCACCGCAGAAAGTGTCACCGATGTCTCCGGGCGCGGCGTGGGTATGGATGTGGTGCGGCGAAATATTCTGGCGATGGGCGGCCATGTGGAGGTGCAATCGCGGCAGGGAAAGGGCACCACAGTGCGCATCCTGTTGCCGCTGACGCTGGCGATCCTCGACGGCATGTTGGTCAGGGTAGCCGAGGAGATTTATGTGTTGCCGCTGGGTGCGGTGATGGAATCGCTGATGCCGCAGGAGGAGATGCTGTACCGCTATGTGGGTGACGAACGTTTGCTGCAGGTGCGTGGCGAGTATTTACCGCTGGTGATGCTGCGTCAGCGTTTTTCGGTAAGCGGGCAAGCCCCGAGTGATAACGGCATCGTGGTGATTGTGCAGAGCGCCGGCTGTCGCTACGCGCTGTGGGTCGATCAGCTGATTGGCCAGCAGCAGGTGGTAGTGAAAAACCTCGAACAAAACTATCGCAAAGTGACCGGCGTATCTGCTGCCACCATTCTCGGTGATGGCAGCGTGGCGCTGATTCTGGATGTGGTTGAGCTGGCAACCTTAGCGCATCCACAGGAAAACGCTGACCGTCTGCGTGTCAGCCAACAGGAGGTAGCAGCATGACATTATCGAAAGCGCTTCAGAGTGATACGGCAGCGCAGGAGTATCTGATTTTTCGTCTCGGCGATGAAGAGTACGGCATCGATATTCTCAAAGTGCAGGAGATCCGTGGCTGCGACCGGGCGACGCGCGTGCCCAATGCGCCGGACTTTCTCACCGGTGTGACCAACCTGCGCGGTGTCATCGTGCCGATTGTAGATTTGCGCGTGCGGTTCAGCCTCCAGGTGGTTCACCAGAATGAGAACACCGTCGTGATTGTGCTGAATCTCAGCGACCGCATTGTCGGTATTGTCGTGGATGGCGTGGTGGACGTGCTGTCACTGGATCACGAGCAGATCAAACCCACGCCAGATGTCTCGGCAGCGCTTTCCAGTCGTTATTTGTTGGGTCTGGGTGTGGTGGATAATCGTATGATGATTTTGGTGAATATTGAGAAACTGCTAAGCCGTGAAGAGTTGGATGCCATGGATGCTGTGACCGATGCGTTTGCGTAGCGGCACCGCGCTATCTTTTACGCTACCAGGCGGATGAGATTGCATGGCAGAATAGCCGCTCGTTAAACAGGAGGTGGATCATGACCGACGAAATCGACCAGCGTATCTACGAATTAGTGCGTCGCTACGACGGCGTCTATCTGTTTAAACAAAAAACGCTGACGCCACAGATCGATATCGATACCGATCTTAACTTCGAGCGCGAAGAAGCGCAGGCATTAATGGACGAGTTCTTCAGCGAATTCGCGGTGGATCGCGGCGGATTTATGATTGATACCTACTATCCGGACGAACCGTCACTGGCGCAGATCCTGAATCCCTTCAATAAGCGAGAAGTCCCGGTGGTGCCGGACTTTACCCTGGGTATGCTGATTGAATCCGCCAAAGCAGGGCGTTGGCTGTATGAGTAATACCAACGCCGCGCGATCACTTCACGTGCAGTTGCGGTTATTAATCGTGCCGTTCCAGCACGAAACGCGCGTTGAGCTTTCTTAAAAACTCAAATGTGGTCATGCAAGGAACACCAAATTGGCGGCAGATATTGGGCACTTTCACTTTGCGTGCGTTGGCAGGCAGAGGAAGTTCATGCGTGATAACGGTAGCCCCGATGCTTTTACTTTTTGCGATGATCCATGGGTCAGCTTTTGCCAGAAATAAATCGCGTGACCCTGGATTGAAATCGGCTTTCATTACACCTTCCACTATTTGCTGAAAAATCAGCTGGGTATCATGATCATCATTAGCAATGAAATTTGCAGGCCTCGCTTTTACCCAGTCTGATAGCTCATCATTTCCGTCTCGTAATTCGCGGGCGATCATGTCTACGCTGCCGACAATGTTGAATGCAAACTGTCTATCCAGCCATTCCCAATAGCCGGGGCAAATATCCATTCCGTAATAAAAGTTTTTCGCCATGATATAAGTGCTTGCATCCAGCAAATATTTCAAAGCCCCATCTCCTCTGCAAATTTTGATAGCCTGGAAGGCTGCATACCATCCAGCAAATCGCTGGCTTCACGTAATAACATTTGACCACTCAGTGCCTGGCTTAAGACAGCACGAGAAAAAGAGGGGCTTATTTGTGCCTTCTTCGTTCTGAAATAACTGGGACCGCCGCTATCATTTTTACTGCGCTGTTGATGGGCAAGTTTCTGCTCTTGGATAAATTGCTGATAATCCTCATGGGAAATCAACTGAAGTGTCAAAGCTCTGCGGGCGATGACCCAACAACTGACATGAAAATGCCCTTCCAGCGGGGCAAGATTTTCGCGCCAGTTTTCCTTATAGGTATTCCATAAAGAGAGGAATTCACTCGCCGGAACCAGGAATTCGGCAGCAACGGCATTGCACAGGATTTCTTCCTGTCTGTGAGTTGATGTGCCTCCATCAGAAACACCGGATTGTCCAATCCAGATATGACCAAGCTCATGAATTAACGTAAATAGTCGAGCGCCGGGTGTATCTGCATGATTTATGAAAATAATGGGAGCAAAATCATCCGCAATGGCGAATCCTCTAAACTCATCCACGTTGAAAGGACGCGTATGATGATTGAGATAAGGCGCTCGCATTACCAGAATACCGAGATCTTCGATACGCTTTATCAATTCATTGTAATAGCTCTCCCAGGTACCGCGTGTTGGGTGCGCCGGTAGATTAAGCTTGTGGCGCATATCCTCAACTATCGCGTTAGCTGAACTGCCGACGGTAAAACGCCCACTAATATTGGGTGCCGCAATTAACTGTTGCTGTAAGTACTCTCTGTACCATTCCTGGCGCATCAGCATAACTTTCAGCAGGTCGATCAATTCAGCACTTGGGCGCAGTGGCCCTTTGCTGCCAATTGTGCGCAAGTCTGGGATGGGCAGTTGTTCTTCGGGAGGATGGGGCAGGAAAAGGTAGCCAAAGGGAACATGTACTTTGCCAGCAAACGCCATTGCCTGATTGAATGTTAAGGGTTGCTGGCCACTTTCCCATTCCTGTAGACGTTCCAGGCTGATGCCGCACTTTTGTGCCAATTTATCCAGGGTAAAACCTGCCCGTTCGCGGGACCAACTGAGCATGGCAGGATTAATATTGGCAATTGTCATAAGGCATCGGGCGTTCAATGAATGTGATGAGAGTATGTGCGCAAGCTTTGAGTCGTTCAATACCTGACCAAATAACGCGTTCCACTCAAGCCAATGTGGCTCATTACGTGAAACGTTAACGCCGATGTTTCCAACAACCCAGCGGTCATGCCACTTCAGACTCCTTTTCTGCTCTAATATCAGCGCGCCAGTTGCCGTTCACTTATTAAAAAAATCTATTAAAAAAAGAGGAAATAGTGAGTTTTATTTTCTTGCGGGGCATCCGATTCACTGGTGTGGCGTCATTATCACGCAGGATCATGGAAAACCTATCAGCGCAAAAAATTCACTTCTCCCGCGCACTAAAAATCATCACACTAGCCACCTTTACCGTTATGGAGTGATGGCATGAAAACCCGATTGCTGCTGGCGTTCGCGCTGCTCACCAGTTTGAGCGCGCCCTTACTGGCAGATGAAGATGGCGTCTCCTTCAGCCATAAAGACTGGGAACTCGCCTGCGACAATACCTTAACCTGCCGCGCTGCGGGTTACAGCGCTGAAGAGGGCGCGGGTGGTTCAGTCCTGCTCACACGTGAGGGCGGGCCCAATGCACCGACCCATGGACGCGTGGTGCTGGCCGATACTGGCGATGATGACTCCAGGCAAGTGGATGCACTGGCGCTGTGGATTGATGATCACGCGCAGGGCGAGGTCACCAAAGCCGAGAACGATGAGTGGACGCTGACCGATGCGCAAACGCTGGCGCTGATTAATGCCATCAAAGGCAGTAGCAAAGTGGAGTTTCGCGGCGGCGAAGAGCCGTTCGAGCTTTCCAGCAATGGTGCCTTTGCCACGCTGCTGAAGATGGACGATGCACAGGGTCGTCTGAGTACGCCTGGCGCGCTGGTGCGCAAGGGCAATAAGCCTGAAAACAGTGTTCCAGCGGCGGTCGCAATGCCGGTGATTCAGCAGGTCAAAGTTGAGAAAGCCGCGCCTCGTCCGTTGAGTGCGGATGAACTGGCGTTGCTCAAGCCGAAGCTGATTGCTTCGCTGACCGATGACGACAGCTGCGATAATCTGGACCCTACGGATGATCAACCTGAAGAGGGCGCTGAGCCGCTCACGTTAACGCCAGTGGATGATACGCATGTGCTGATTGCCGCGCTGTGCTGGCGCGGTGCCTATAACGAAGGCTATGGCTATTGGCTAATGGATCGTGCGTTGCAGGGTAAACCTCAACTGATCACCGATTCCGGTTCAGATTACAGCGAAGGCATGATTTCCGAGGCACAGAAAGGGCGCGGCATTGGCGACTGCTGGAGTACAGCGGCCTGGGTATGGGATGGCAAGGATTTCGTGCAGAGCAGTGATGCTACCACCGGCATGTGTCGTGCGATTCGCGCTGGCGGTGCATGGCAATTGCCGACCCTGGTCACTGCGGTGAAGCCCGCCTCTTAATGCGTTGGGAGATTTTGCGAAAAGCCAGCACGTGGGCCTCATGGCCGTACACGACCTAAGTTGGGTTCAGTGAAGTTGCAGCATTGAAAGTAGATTGAGGAGAGGGGCGCGACCTGGCGCCCTCTTACGTTGATGTGGCGTTATTTACCGCAACACTGTTTGTACTTTTTGCCGCTGCCGCACGGGCAGGGATCGTTACGGCCGGTTTTCTCGCCCGCGAAGTGTGGCAATTGGGGTTCCGGATCGGGCTGTGCCATGCGCTGTTCCTGCCAGTATTCATGCAACTCCAGCGCCGCCGGGCGAATGGCGTCAATGCTGGCCTCAAACTCCTCTGGCGAGAACGCTTCACGCTTTGCCAATTGCGCTTCACTGCCGTGCAGCGTGATGGCGGCCATCGCCGGGTGCAGGCTCTCTGGCAGTTGATCCCAATCTTGATCTAACGCTACGCCGCGCAGATAGCCATAACACCAGTCTTCCACTACGGTGAACTCCTGACCTTCCATCTCCTGCATGCCAAACAGCGGGTCAAACTGATCCGGGAACTCCGCCAGACGTTCGGCAATGTCGTTAAAGTGCTGGAAAATCAGCGCCATAAAGCGATCCATTTCACGCTCGTTGGACCATTTTGGAATGTGCTTCTTGTCACCCCACATCGCCACCAGCCACTCGCTCGGTTCGATATCGTTCGGGCCGGAGAGCAGAGCCGTCAGCATGCCATCCAGCTCGGAAGTATCCACCACCGACTGTTCATTGCCGTATTTCTCCAGCATATCTTCCAGCCAGTTCAGTTCTTTCTCGGTTAACGGGCCTTGGTTCATACGGCATCTCCTGTGCGGTGCGGGTAGGCAAAATTTTGACGGCGCGATTATAGCGGTAAGCGGCACGTATTTACCGCTTTTTGCATATCGATTGCTGAAGCTTTCCTAAAAATCATTCGCCATAACATATTGCGCAACAGTATTGGCTGGAATGGAACGCCAGTGGCAGCGTAAACGCAGAACTTTACTGCGTTAAGGACCGAATTTTATGGCAGAAACATTGCCGGTGCTGGATTTGGCACTGCTGGAACTCCCGGTTGCTGACCAGTCGCCTTATCTCGCCGAACTGCGCACCACGGCGCGCGATGTCGGTTTTTTCTACCTGATCAATCATGGCATCAATCCACAGTTGCTGCAGAACGTGCAAAGCATCACCCAGGCGTTTTTTGCCCTGCCGGATGAGGAGAAGCAGCGTGTCTCGATGATCCACTCACCGCATTTCCGCGGCTACAACCGGGCTGGCGTGGAATATACCCGTGAGCAACGCGACCAGCGTGAGCAGTTTGATATTGGCGCGGAACGTGTGGCGTTAGCGTTACAAGCGGGCGATCCCGCCTGGAAGCGTCTGCAGGGGCCAAATCTATGGCCAGAGGCGCTGCCGCAACTCAGGCCAGTGATCCACGCCTGGCAGCAGGCGATGACCGGGATTGCACTGCGCCTGTTGCGTGCGTTTGCCAAATCGTTGTCGCTGCCGCCAGATGCATTTGATGCACTGTACGGCACGCATCCCAACGAGCATGTGAAACTGATTCGTTATCCCGGCCAGGCCAGCGATGCCAGCCAGCAGGGCGTCGGCGCGCACAAAGATTCAGGGTTCCTGACGTTTCTGCTACAGGATGAGCAGCCCGGCTTACAGGTTGAAGTGACGCCGGGTCACTGGGTGGATGCATTGCCGAAACCGGGCGCATTTGTGGTGAATATCGGCGAATTGCTGGAGATTGCGACCAATGGTTATCTGCGAGCCACGGTTCACCGTGTGGTATCGCCACCTGCACGCAAAGAGCGTGTTTCCATCGCCTTTTTCCTCGGTGCACAGCTGGATGCCGAAGTGCCGATTTATCAATTACCGCCACAGCTGGCGGCAGAAGCGCACGGGCCGACCAGCGATCCCACCAATCCCTTGCTGCGTGAAGTGGGCTGGAACTATCTCAAAGGGCGTTTGCGATCGCATCGCGACGTGGCAGCGCGTTACTACGCCGACGCCCAGAACACCGTTCAATCATAATAAAAGTAAGGAAAGCACATGACTAAAAAGGTGATAGCAACCCTGGCACTGCTCTCGGTATTCAGCACTTATGCTTCGGCAGCTGCCTTGCGTGTGGCGGCCGATCCGGTGCCGCATAGCGAAATCCTCAACCACATCAAACAAACCGATAAAAAGCTCGATCTGAAGGTGATTGAGCTCAACGGCAATCTCAACGCCAATGAACTGTTAGCGCGCGGCGATGTGGATGCAAACTACTTCCAGCATGTGCCTTATTTGCGCGATCAGGAAAAAGCGTTGGGTGAGAAATTTGCAGTGGTGGCGACGGTGCATATTGAGCCGTTGGGTATTTACTCGCATAAAGTTAAATCCCTGAAAGATCTGCCTGATGGCGCGCAGGTCGCGGTGCCCAATAATGTCACGAACCTCAGCCGTGCGCTGTATCTGCTGCAGGATAGCGGTCTGATTAAGCTCAAGGGCAGCAACGCCAGTTCACTGGTGACGACGGCAGACATCAGTGACAATCCGCATCACCTCAAGATCATTGAAATCGAAGCGCCACAGCTGCCGCGTGCACTGGATGATGCGCAACTGGCGATCATTAACGGTAACTACGCGTTGCAGGCGGGGTTAGTGCCATCGAAAGATGCGCTGGCGCTGGAGCAGGCAAAAGATAATCCGTATGCGAACGTGCTGGTGACGACGCCAAAACTGGCCCATGATCCGCGGATTCTCGAATTAGCCAAAGATCTGGAGTCAAAGCAAACTGCTGAATTTATCAACCAGCACTATCAAGGTTCGGTGATTCCGGTCAACCCATAATCCCCTCTCGCCACCTGTTTCTGGCAGGTGGCGATTCTCATCTTCTGTGTTATATTTCGCCACAAACACCCATCGCACGTTTTGCTAAAAATAAAAAATATCTTATAAATCAATTGCTATGAAAACTTTTACCAGGAATAATCGGTGATGCGCTGCATCATTCCGCGATCGCTGCTGTTGTGCTTCAGTTTGCTATTAAGCGCCTGTGGCACGCTGTCACAAACCTCTGCGCCGGTCGGCGATAAAGTCTACCTCTCCCATGCGACCTTCAATGAAAACGTCGATGACATCGTGCGGCACTACATGCAGCAGAAGCAGGTGTCGGGCATCAGCATTGCGATTATCCATCAGCGCCAGCCTGCGCAGTTTTATAGTTTTGGCGTAACTGATGCGGTACAGCGTTATCCGATCACACCCGATACGTTGTTTGCGCTTGGATCGCTCAGCAAAGGTATAACGGCGGAGGTGATCATTGAGCTGGTAGATCGCGGCGAGCTGCGCTGGAACGATACGCTTGCTACGCTGCTGCCGCCGGAAGTGCCGCTCAGTGAAGATGCAAAACGCATTACGCTGCTGCAACTGGTCACGCACACCTCTGGCCTGCCGCGTCAGGATATGGATTTACCGATGTTTATGAAATTCATGGCGTATCTGCGCAGCGGTGAGAATTTTTACGGCAACCTCGATAGCGATGCAGTGCTGAGCTATCTGGCTGATTTTGACGCACCAGCAAAACCCGCGGCGCAGTATTCCAATCTGGGATATGCGCTGCTCGGCTATATGCTGAAGCATCGTCTGCATCAGGGCATCGAAAGCCTGGCGCAACACAATCTGTTCCAACCCCTGGGCATGACCAGCAGCAGCTTCAAACCACAAAGCCTGCGTGGCTATCCGATGCGTGCGCTGGGCCATGCGGGCGACCAGCCAAAGCTGATTCCGCGTGGTGAGTTGACGCCAGATTGGGTATTCAGCAATAACATGGTGGCCGCCGCCAGTTTGTATAGCAACGCACGTGATTTAATCCGCTATCTGGATGCGCATCTGCACAATGACGCCAGCGCACCCATCAACGCCGCTTTTGCGCAGGTCAATCACGGTTACGAGCAACATGGCAATCAGTCGCAGAATATTGCCTGGGTAACAGACACCTATGGTGATCAGAAAATCACTTACCAGGTGGGTTACATTGGCGGTTACTCCAGCTTTATCGGATTTGATAAGCAAAATGGCAATGCGATTGTGGTACTGCAAAATGCCTTTAACTGGAGCAACTATCTGGGCATTGCTCTGTTGATGGACCTGGCACAGAAGAATCAGGCAGAGTAACGAACATGGTTGCTTGCAATTTTACTGCGCCAAAAGTCGCTTTTGCTGAGGTATGCTGTGCAGCGAAATTTGACGCGCAAAACGCGCCGGGGGAACCTTGTGCGTGCTGCACTTGTCAGTAAATTGGACAGTTAATAATTAACCAGAGTGGAAATCACCAATGCGCAGGACACACGTCACCCTTCTTTCTGCAGGAATTTTTCTGGGCGCTTTGAGCCTGACTCCAGCCGCACTGGCTGAAGGCGAGCAAACGGATAACGTACCACCGCCACCTCAGGTGCAGCAGACCGCACCCGACGCACAAACTCAGGCTCCGGCAGTGGATGCCCCGGCCAGCAATGAACCAGCCGAATCCAGCGGTGATGTGGCACCGATTCGCCCATCGCAGAACGGGATGCAAGATGCCCCTGCCGGGCAAAATAATTACGATCTGAATACCATCATTATCGACTACAAAGAGTACAAAGTCGGTGATGTGGTACCCGATGAGTATCGTAAAAAGCAGTACACCATTGTGGAGTGGCAGCCACGCCACCTGCCAGCACCGCAGCCTGGTACACACTGGGCTTATATCAATGCCAACTACATCCTGATCACCGACGACAGCGGCAAGATTGTGATGGGTAAATCAGGCGATATCTTCTTCAAAGGTTAATCCTTTGTCGCGGCGGCTATCAGGCCGCCGCTACTTCACGTCCAGGCATTGCGCGATGCGCGCGACGCCGGCAATGATTTGACTGGTACTGCTGTTGCCATACCCGAGCACCAACCCTTGTTGCTTTTCCTCTCCCAGATAAAACCCCGACAGTGCACCGGGTGCATAGCCGCTGGCCATCAGCCTCTCCACCACTTCTGCATCTTGTTGTGTATCAGCCAGGCGCAACACCAGATGCATGCCGCACTCGCCGCCCAGCAACGACGTCTGCGTCCCCAGGGTTAGCAACAGTGCTTCGCGCAAGCTGGTTTGACGCTGCCGATAGAGGCGACGCATTTTGCTCAGATGACGGCTGTAGTCCCCGCTGTGAATAAACTGGGCCAGCGCTTGCTGTTCGGGGCGATTTCCCCCGCGCAGTAACTCATGCAAGGCCGGACGTAACAGGGCCAATAGCTGGGGCGGCAGCACCATAAATCCAATGCGAAGTGCCGGAAACAGCGTTTTACTGAACGATCCCACATAAATCACCGGTGATGGCTGCAGCATGCCTTGCATCGCAGCGATCGGTTCGCCGCTGTAACGGAAATCACTGTCGTAGTCGTCTTCTATAATCCATGACTGATGTTGGCGCGCTGTGGCGAGAAGAGCCATACGACGAGGCGCGCTCATCACCACGCCTGTAGGATATTGATGAGTTGGGGTGTTGTAGATCAGCCGCGGCGGGCGCTGTTGCCAGTCACGGGTTTGCGGAGCCAGGCCTTGTGCATCCACCTGAATAGGCTCAACGCGCATATCCCCAAGGCGCATGGCGGCTTTTGCTCCGCGATAGCCCGGCTCTTCCACCCAACCTATGTCGCCGCGCTGGCTTAGAAGAGACACGCACAACGTCAGCGCCTGCTGCGCGCCTTCGGTAATGACGATTTGCTCCGGTGTGCAGCGGACGCCGCGCGCCAGTGCCAGATGTTGGGCCAGTGCGGCACGCAGAGCAGGCTCGCCGAGCGGATCACCGTAGCCGAGGAGCTGCTGTGGCTGATGCTGCATCACGCGATTAAGCGTTCGTCGCCACTGGGCCAGCGGGAAGTGTGCCAGCGCGGGAACACCGGGCCGCAGCGCCATCTCCTGGCTTAGGGGGCGGTGGTTGGAGCGAAGCTGCGCCACTCTTGGCGGTAACAGAAGGTCACTGGCGCTGACGTCGTGATTAGGGGAGGATGGCGGTTGCGCGAAAGGACTGATGCGGCTGCCCTGACGATCGCTAACCAGAAAGCCTTCGGCCTGAAGCTGTGCCCAGACGCCGGTTACGGTATTGCGTGACACCTTAAGGTCGGCAGCCAGTTGACGTGTTGAGGGCAAAGGCGTTCCTGCGGAGAGTGCGCCTGTCAGAATGGCTTGTTTAATGCGTTGTAACAGCTGCTGCTGTAGCGTAAGTGCGCCCTCGGGAAGTAACGGTGCCAGTAGCAGGCTGTGCAATTCACTCTCATTCATTATGATTCTTCGTGGATCCATAAATTTCACTGAATGTGGTGCTTTTTAACATGCCAGCGAACTGGCACGCTGTGCAACAGGTATTCTCTGACAAAGGAATTGAGCGATGACGCAACACACTAACCAGTACGGACAACCGGTAGGCGCACCTTTGCCAGAGTGGCAATCGCGCAGTTGGCCCGCTTATGAGACCTTTACCGGCCACTACTGCCGACTGGAACCACTCAGTGCTGAACGCCATGGGCGCGAACTCTATGCTGCCTATGCGCAGGCCAGCGACGGGCGTGACTGGACCTATATGTTTGCTGAGCCTTTCACCGATGAGGATGCTTATCTGGCCTATGCCAGCAAGATCGAGCAGGGTCGCGATCCGATGCATTTCGCGGTGATTGACCTGCAGACTCAGCGTGCCGTCGGAACGTTGGCGCTGATGCGCATCGATACCACGCACGGTTCAATCGAAATCGGGCATGTGGCTTTTTCGCCGCTGCTCAAGCAAACCCGTATGGCAACGGAAGCGCACTATTTGTTGATGCGCTACGCACTGGAGCAATTGGGTTATCGTCGCTACGAATGGAAGTGCGATAGCTGCAACCAGCCCTCACGCCAGGCAGCATTGCGGTTAGGTTTCCAATTTGAAGGCACTTTTCGTCAGGCAATCGTGTACAAAGGCCGCAGCCGTGACACCTGCTGGTTCTCCATTATTGATGGAGAGTGGCCGCAGTTGAAACAGGCCTTTGAGCGCTGGCTGGCAGCAGACAATTTCAATGAGGATGGAACGCAGCGCGCAAAGTTGCAGGCGCAGCGTTAATAGCATGTTGACAGCCGGGCGGGATACCCGGCTCAGTTGCTTAACAGATATTTGGTGGTAAACGCGATCATTGTGGTGGCGATAGTGAACATTATGCGTCTCATCCAGACATTGTCTTGTTTTAGCTCGGTAAAACCAATCTGCATGCGTTGATCTAATTCGTTAAATTTAGCATCGTGCTGGCTGAGTTTTTCATCGATTTTCTCAAACCGCTGGTCGATCTTTTCAAACTTTTCATCTATTTTTTCAAATTTTGCATCGATTTTTTCAAATTTTGCATCGATTTTTTCAAATCTTTCATCGATCTTTGCAAATCTTTCATCGATCTTTTCAAATTTCATATCGATTTTGTCGAATCTTTCATCGATCTTTTGAAATTTCACATCGATTTTGTCGAATCTTTCATCGATCTTTTCAAATTTCACATCGATTTTGTCGAATCTTTCATCGATCTTTTCAAATTTCACATCGATTTTGTCAAACCTTGCATCGATTTTGTCAAATCGCTGATTGACCTCCGTTTCGAACTTGTCAACACGCCCTTCAAGAGAATCAATGCGCTGATTAGTCGCTCTTTGTTCTCGTACTAAGATTTCCGTTGCTTGCGACAAGTCGAATTTGGTTAAGGCATTTTCTTGCTGCATGTCAGCAAAAATATCCACCATGACTTCGGCCTGCTTGTCCGCAACGCCCGCGTCCTGCAAGGCTTTATAGGCTTTATGAGTGTTAAGCATTGTCAATATCATCCTTATTTCCTCTGGTGTCGTTCCATGAAGAAGCAAGCGTATCCAGAGGGTGATAGTTTCTCAATGTGACAATATGGATTTTGCGCGCTACCTCGGAAAAAATCAATGCTTACAATGAGTAACGTGAATGGCTAATAAAAAGGCCTGCGCACAGGCAGGCCTTGGTTTGTGAAAGAAATAGTTCGCGTTACGGCTGTGGAATTATTTTTATCTCTACCATACCGATACCCAATTTACGCGGGTCCTGGCCCGTGATGTTGCCATCGTTGGAGGGCTGGGGCTCCGGCGGTGCGATAACCAAATTGTGGCTGCCGTTGGGGTTACTGAAGTGCAGCGTGGTGGTAGAGAATTCATCACCGAGATTCAGTCTCTGCTCCTCATCACCGACGCGCACCGGGATGGGCCGATGCGCATTAGGGCCATAGGCGCGTGCGGTGATCACCAGATCAAAACGGGCGGGCAACGGATCGACATATTCGATGTTCACTTCCGGTGCCAGATTGGCATTCGACCATCTTCCCCAGCTCTCGGGCCGTGAAATCCCGGTGAAACCTTTCACGCCAGTGGGGGCGCCAGGCACGGTCAGCAGGAAGCTGTCGGCGTTATAGCGAATCGCATTATCTTCAACGCGAATCTGCTGCTCATTGAGTTGATAAGTCGCGGCACTCACCTCGACTTTCGGGAATTGCGCTTTGCCCTTCCACTGCGGTTTATCGATGCGCGTTACCGTCGGTTTTGCGCCCATCTGGCCCATGGCGACACAGAGATCGGTAGAGAGGGCCAAATCAGGCTGCCATAAGCGGCCCATCTTGAAGCAGCGATCAACCCAGACGAATTTATCCGAGGCGGTAAAGTCCGCGAGCTGGTAGCGCAGTGGAGCAGAATATTCGCCTTCTGGCAGTGGCTCGACGCGATCCTGCCCGACGCGGAACAGAATCGGCAATTTGAAGGTTGATCCCGAGAAGCTGAAGGTGTTTTTGGGCTGATCGATGGTGAAGACATCCATCTTACTGGGGAATTTCCACAGCTGAATGATATCGGCTTTCCATGCCGTCACCTTCTGCGCCATGTCTTCAAACTGAGCCGATAAAGATGTTGAAGAGAGGCTGCTGCGGCCGAGTCCAATTGCCTTATCACCACCCAGAATATCCAGCACCGTGGCACCGTTATCCAGGGTGCTGCGTTTGCCATCCAGCACTTCCGCCTGTGGCTCGTCACCACGAATCACCATAAACAGATCGCGGCGCGGCTGCTTAATCAGATACTGATGCGCAGTGTTATTCATAGCCAGATGATCCGAACTGACCACGATGATGGTGTTTTTAAACCAGGGCGACGCTTTGATACGCGCAATCAAACGCGCGACATGCTCTTGTGAGCAGGCCACAGCGCTGAAGGATTGATTGGGTTTTCCATCGTAGCTGTAACTTTTACGCTGACAGCTGCGCGAGATAAAGCCGTCAGGATGATGGGTGTCCACCGTCAGGGTAAATAAGGCAAAACGCTTTTGCTGACGTGAAAGTTCTTCATACTTCTCAAACACTTCGTCCATCACCGTGTCATCGTAAAAACCCCAGTTGTTGCGGTAGCCAGGATCGGCAACCCGGCTCTTTAACTCTTCTGAACCATACATATGTGCGGGCGAAAAGCCGTGTGACAGCAGGAAGGTGTCCTTGCCCGCAAAGCGTAAATCCGCGCCCTGAATAAACCAGTTTTCATAACCGGAGTTCTTCAGGATATCGCCGAGGCAAATATTCTGTGGGTAGAAGCTGGAAAGCGAGGCCGAGGCGTTTCCATCAAAAGGCGCAAACAGGGGAATACCGCATTGCGAAGCCACCATCCCCGCGATGGTGTAATCGGTGCCTGGCAACTGTTCGGTTTCACTGAAATCGATGCTCTGGTCTTTTTCGCGACTCAGTTCCGGCGCGAGTCCGGGGAAAGCATCTTGATCAAAATAGGTGCGTTCAAGGCTCTCCCCGTAGATGTACACCAGGTTAAGTTTGGGTTCGGGAATGGTTTTATTGGGCGTCTTATAATAGTTATCGAAATCAGAGTCGGCCAGACGTGAGTGCGAGGCAATAAGATCTTTCACCTGACGAAAAGCAGGTGTGGTTTGCACCGAACCTGCAGCGCAGGCGATAGCCAGTAAACTCCAGCCTAAATGATGCGGCCGTCTACGGCGGCGTAGCAGCCAGGAAAGCAGGCAAAACAGCAAAAACAGGCCAATGATTAATCCAATGGCGGGCACCACATATTTACTGACGCCGGCACCTGTCAGGCTGTTGGTCAGGGTATACAGCACCGCATCGGTGATGCCATCGCCGGTAAAATAGTTGCTGGCAAACAGCGTGGCATTGAGCACGATAAACAGCGTGAGCAGCACTAAGATTAGGATAAACCAGAATTTATTTCGCCCGGCTTTACAGGAGTAAACGGCGATTGCCGCTAAAAAGAGTACAACCGAAACCAACTCGGACAAGGTTTGATCCTCACATAAATTAGTGACGCCATCCCTGCGCCCTCGGCCCTATTTGGGGGTTATGCGTCAATTTATATGGGCTGTCACAGTGCTGCAACATAACCACACAGAATTGTGCGGCGGGTTCCGATCCGTTTAAGGCAGGTTTAGATTGACTATGGTTTGACCTGGCAGCAACGCACGCGTCGCTGCCAGCGAGGGGCGAGGAGGGATTAGAGCTTGCCAGTCAGATACTGCGCTTCGCCGTCGGCAAAGCTCCAGTCGCCTTTGCTGTTAGTGATAAAACTGATCATCAGATCGTTGCCCTGCACGCCACAATTTTCCTGCAACTCGCGCGCTAGCTCTGCCATGAAGAGCGTTTTCTGTTCTTCGCTTCTTGGGCTGGTGTACACGCGCACCATCACCAGGTTATCGGTCCGCTCGAAACCCAGCCCGGTATCCTGAAACACCATTAGATAGCGTTTATTCTCATGAACAATCTGATAGCGATCCCGCGCGGGTACTTTGAACGCGGTTAATACCGCGCGGTGCGCGGCGTCCAGCAAGGTACGAATTTCTGATTCAGAACGGCCCTGAATCACATCAAAAGTCAGTAACGGCATAAATAAACCCTCGTTTTTGCTCACAAGATAAGAGTAGGATGTGGCTTTATGCTGCCGCTTGCTGCAGGAAAGAAAAAGCGCGCTGGTTGAAATGATTATTTATTATTTTGAACAATCCATATGAAAGAAATCAAAACTGATGCGCTCTGGGTGCATTTGCACTGGCTAACGGTACTGGCTGAACTGGGCAGTTTTACTCGTGCAGCTGAACGATTAGATGTCAGCAAAGCGGCCATGAGCCAAAAGATTAAAGAGTTGGAAGAGATGGCGGGGGTGTCACTGGTGCAGCGCACCACGCGCAGCGTGCGTCTGACCTCGGCGGGCGAGAAGCTGGTGGATGAGTTGCGCGATCCTTTCGCGCGCATCGCCCAAAGCTTTTTCAGCGTGCGTGATGAGGCCGGGCCAGTTCGCGGCCTGGTGCGTGTCAGCGCGCCGGTGGCGTTTGCACGTCAGCAGCTGGTGCCGATTATCGGTGATTTTTTGCGAGAGTATCCGCAGGTGCGGCTGCAGCTGGATGTTACCGATCGCTTAGTGTCGTTAGGCAGTGAAGGATTTGATCTCGCCATCCGCCATAGCCAGACATTGCCCGAAACCCATGTGGCGTTGCCGCTGTGTGAGACGCGTGCGCTGTTAGTGGCCTCGCCGGCCTATCTGGCGCAAAACGGTGTGCCTCAGGTGCCAGAATCGTTGCAGCAACATAACTGCCTCTACTACCCGCGTGGTCTGGAATCGCCACAATGGCGTTTCCGCCCGGTGAGTGGCGGCAGTGAATCCGTGCAGGTGAAAATTCAGGGTAATTT
The DNA here is from genome assembly GCF_037153115.1 of Pantoea sp. USMM079. NCBI lineage: Bacteria > Pseudomonadati > Pseudomonadota > Gammaproteobacteria > Enterobacterales > Erwiniaceae > Pantoea > Pantoea sp. USMM079. The sequence goes on along the minus strand of NZ_JBBCKX010000003.1, from coordinate 243,923 downwards.
TGCCACCAATAACAGCGAATCAATCCGCGATGCCGCGTTGCAAGGGCTGGGCATTGCCATGCTGCCCGATTTCAGCGCCGCGGCGGCGCTGGCAGCAGGCACGTTGCAACAGGTTCTGCCGCAGTGGCAAACCGTGGATGCTTTTGCCGATCGGCTGTGGGTGGTGCGCCCGTATGCGGCACAGGTGCCACGGGCGGTGACCACCTTTATCCACTGGCTACGCGCGCGCTTTGTTGATGGGTGAAGCCAACGCCATCGCCGCATGCGGCTGCATCATCTCACCCAGCAGGCTGCTGCGGTTGTAATTGCCTAAACGCAGGTTGAAGTCGAGGTGCATCTGTTCGTTACCGCTGAGCTTAATCACCGGTGGTGGTGTCATAGGACGCTGGTTGAACAGGATGGCATGTGCAAACGCCTCGCTTTTCCAGTCGCTCAAACGCTGATAATAGTAAGCGTTGGCTTCACACTTGCGCAGATAGAGATTCACCCGACGATATTCCCGCATCGCCGCCTGTTGTGCCAGTGAACCCAACTGCTGCTGAGGTTGATCAATTTTCTGGGTCAGGAGTGAAAAGTCATCGCGCTTGTTGAGCTCGTTGAAATAATTCTGCTCACCCAGATGTTTGATGGGGGCGTACTGCTTCTGCCATTCACGAATAAACGGGTTATTCGGAGCCGCCGCCAGAAACCAGTTTTCAATCACTGGCGCCAGATAATTGACGGTGGAGTTTTCACGATAATAACCAATCACATCCATGCAGCGCTCTTGATGAGCACGATGTACCCATGAGAGATCTTCAAATAACAGCGTGCTGCAATCAATGGCAATACCGCCGTAGCGCAACAGCAGTTCCAGACGAATGACTTCGCTTTTTTGCTGTTCGCTTAATAATGTTGAGGTGAAAATAAAATCAGGTAAAACTTCTTTTACCGTTAATCGATTGAGCAAATAGATATCGTGATCAGGATTATCTTTGCGCAGCTTTTGAATATTTAACATCATGGATTTCGGTAAATATTCATTATCCCAATACATCCACACTTTTTTCGGTATTTCTGGCAGCGACTTTTCGCCAGAAAACAACACGATATTGTCCTCTTCGCTAGGATCGTACTCCGGCGCGCAGAGCGCAGTATGCTGTTTTTTCTGCAGTAATGTCTGGCTGGTAAAAGCGATTCTTTTCCAGTTCTGCCAGAGCGCGAGCGCTGGCTGGAGACGTTTTTTATTCATGGTGCACCTGATTATTGTGATTATGGTGGCAAGGATTCCCTGATGCTGGCAGCTTATGCGCTCTTATGTTTCCTCACGGCTGTGTGTAAAAAGTACTCACATCAGCTTAATAAAGCATTCTGGCCTTAGAGGCTATGACTTTTTTTTTCTTTCAGATAAAACGGAAAATGAAGGATCCGTTAAGGGTAAAATTTCCCGGAAATAATTGAATGGCCGACTGATTTTATAATTAATCATCATTAGGACTATTCCTAATAAAATAACTTGGCCTTGGCGCTGGCTGCGGCTTAGATAAAAAATCCCCGCATTCAAATGGTTTAAAGCGGCTACATTTTTCGCTGGCCTGGCAGGGATTTGCCCCTTCCTGATGCAGGTTAACTACGCTTAGACGAGGTGGTTAACACAAAGGAGGCACTATGCAGCCACACAACCGTGGGTTACTGGCGGTCGATAAGCAGGGGAATCGGGTTCTGTTTCTCGATCCCGACACCTTTGCCGTGCAACAGGAGCTGAATGCGTTTCCGCCGCGTCCGCATGAGCTACTGATGTTGCCTGAGCAAGAGAAAGCCTATGTGCCGATCTATGGTGATGGCATTCATGGAGACAATCCCCACCCCGGTCACAAAGTGGCGGTGATCGATCTACGCAAACGCCAGATCAGCGGTTTTATCGACTTATCTCCGTTGCAGTCGCCCCACAGTGGCCAATTGGGCCGCGATGGCAAAGTCTACCTCTGCTGTGAAAACAGTGCGGCCGTGGCAGTCATCGATCCCGTTACCGATAGGGTGGAAAAAACGATTAAGCTGCCATCGCACAATGCGCATCGTCTGACGCTCTCACCCAGCGGGCGTAAATTGTTCACAGAGAACGAAGAAGACGCCAGCATCACGGTGGTGGATCTGTGCGAGGCAGAAGGGCGCATCATTGACAACATTCTGCTGCCGGGGCCGATCTCCGGTATCGCGGCCTCGCCGAAGCATCCTTATCTGGTCGCTAGCGCGGCCGACGCGCCGTTACTGTATGTGGTCGATCGCCAAAGCCATCGTATTCGCCAGCGCATTAAACTCACGGCCCATCAACAGCCCTGCCAGGTGGTACGTTTTAGCGCCAACGGTGAGCGATTGGTAGCAATTGGCGATCAGGAGCCGCTCATCACACTGTTTGATGATTTACTCAATCCGTTGGGGGATGTTCCGGTCGGCAACAAACCGATGGATGGCTGTTTTAGTGCTGATAATCGAACACTGCTGATTGCCAATGAAGGCGATGGAACATTGAGCGTGATTGATTTGCTGCAAATGAAAGTGATAGCGACCCCGAACGCCGGAAAAGGCTGTGAGGTGCTGAGTTACTTCCAGTTGAACTGACGGCGGGGCATCTCCTTGTGGCAACGTTCGTCAGGCACATGATCGCGACGTTTGATTGGACGTAACAGGGTTAAATAAACGGGCGGTGGTAAATCGCGCTGCTCCAGTGGCGGCTGCTGGCATGTTTTTCCGCCTGCCAGCCGCGTTTACGCAATTCCCGGGCGATCATTTTGTTCATGATGCCGTGCCCCACCAGTAACACCGTTCCCTGTTTTGATAACGTGACCAACTTATCTGCCGCCTGACGCGCCCGTGCTCGGGCATGAGTCAACGATTCCACATGCCCGGCGTAACCGCATAACCATAACAGTCGCAAAAGAGCGAGCCAAACGGTCAGCGGCAAGTGCAGGCGTTCGAACGGCAGCAGCGGAATGGCCACTTCACTGAAAACCTCATCCACCTCATGCGGTTGCAAGCCGAGACGCGTGAGCGATGAACGCGCGCGGGGTAGCGGGCTGGAGGCGATCACGCGGGCCATTCGAGCGATGGCCATACTGCGTGGCGGCGGCGAGTCGCAAATGTCAGCCAGGTCATAGCCTTCACACCAGTCGGCCAGCGCTCGCGCAGTAAAGCGCCCGCTGACCGGATGGTCAGGTTTACCGTGTCGCATGAGGATGATGGTCATAGGCGCCCTGTGTAATTTTTATCCAGTGTAATGCAGGTGATAGCTGAACCGCACTGGCGAAAGGGTTTTAAGATTAATTCGCAATTGTCATTAAAGCTTAACTGATTTGTGCGAAAAAAAGCGCGATGAAGGATCAGCCACAACTCAGCTAATGATAAGCAACGCTCGTTAATTACATTGAGGTTAATGCGCTGCTGTTGGTTTGAATGAGCTGTAATGTTATGAATTAACGCCATTTTTGCTTTCCAATCCCGAGCTAAAGTGAAGATAAATTAATTATTTTCACTTTTATCACTTGATTTATCTACGCGCGTAGATAGACTGTGTCCACAGTGATAACTCACGGTGCCAGAGACAAAGTTGGCCTTGAGATGACGTGGTTACATTTGCCTGACTAATGCGATCGATGAAAAAAACATCGACGAGAACAGGCGAATGAGTGAATTCCAACACCAGGGAGTTCTTTTGACTTTCATCCAGGTTTGCCTACTGAACGTCTTCACCGGGGAGTTCCGCTTGTTGCAAGGGAACCGTCCCACGGAAGGGCGTTTGCTGTTTTCACCTATTTCAGGGAAAAGGTCATGACGGTACATCAGTCCGTTTCGCAACAAACTTCACTGAGCACCTCTTCAGCTGCTGACATGCGGCTGGAAACCTCTTCTGGCCGCAAAGATTTCTGGCGCGCCACCTTCTCTTGCTGGCTCGGCACGGCAATGGAGTATGCGGATTTCGCACTCTATGGCCTGGCAGCAGGCATCATCTTTGGCGATGTGTTTTTCCCCAATGCCACACCCGCTATGGCGCTGCTCTCCAGTTTTGCCACCTGGTCCGTCGGGTTTATTGCACGTCCAATTGGTGCGCTGCTGTTTGGCTGGATCGGTGACCGCAAAGGTCGCAAGACCGTGATGATCGCCACCATCATCCTGATGGGCGCATCGACAACCTTGATTGGTCTCATCCCTTCTTACGCCACGATCGGCGTCTGGGCACCCGCTTGTCTGGTGCTGTTGCGCTTTACCCAAGGGTTGGGCGCCGGTGCGGAACTGTCAGGTGGCACCGTGATGCTGGGCGAATATGCCCCGGTTGCGCGTCGCGGTCTGGTCTCTTCCGTGATTGCCCTCGGCTCGAATAGTGGCACGCTGATCGCTTCGCTGGTGTGGCTTGCCGTGATTCAGATGGATAAACAAACCTTGCTGGATTGGGGATGGCGTATTCCGTTCCTCAGTAGCGTGCTGATTGCCGTGGTCGCGTTATGGCTGCGTCGCCATCTGCGTGAAACCCCGGTGTTTGAGCGCCAGCAGGCGCAACTGCAGGCACAGCGTAGCGCCACATTGCAGCATGCCGCCGCCGAGGTTGATACCCGCAGTTTCTGGCAGCGCAGCCGTGCGTTCTGGACGATGGTCGGCTTACGTATCGGCGAAAACGGTCCTTCCTATCTGGCGCAGGGCTTTATCGTCGGTTATGTCGCGAAAGTGCTAATGGTCGATAAGTCGGTGCCAACGACGGCGGTGTTTATTGCCTCGCTGCTGGGTTTCCTGATTATTCCGTTTGCCGGTTGGATGTCTGACCGCTTTGGCCGCCGTATCACCTATCGTGGTTTCTGTCTGCTGCTGATGATTTACGCCTGGCCGGCATTCAGCCTGATGGACAGCCGTGACCCGGCGATTGTGATCCCGGTGATGGTCGTAGGCATGGCGCTGGCCTCGCTCGGTATTTTTGGGGTGCAGGCCGCGTGGGGTGTGGAAATGTTTGGTGTCAAACACCGTTACACCAAGATGGCGGTGGCAAAAGAGCTGGGGTCTATCCTTTCTGGAGGGACAGCACCTTTGGTGGCTGCGGCGCTGTTATCGTTCACCGGACACTGGTGGGCGATTGCCGTGTACTTCTCGGCGATGGCGACCATCGGTTTTCTGACCACGTTTGTGGCACCGGAAACGCGTGGGCGCGATCTGAATCTACCGGAAGATGCGATCTGACGCGCAACACGCTGTAAGTGAAACAGTCCCATTGGCCGGTTATTCCGGCCAATGGCATTCATGCAGAGGCAAGAGCATTGGCGAAATCCCCAGGCGGAAATGTAACACGTAGCGATGTGGCGAAAGCCGCCGGCACCTCAGTGGCGGTAGTGAGCTATGTGATTAACAACGGACCGCGCCCGGTGGCGGAAGCCACGCGGCTGCGCGTGCTGGAAGCAATTAAACAGACGGGCTATCGACCGAATGCGGTGGCGCGAGCATTGGCATCCGGCAGCACCAAAACCTTTGGCCTGGTGGTGCCGAATATCAGCAACCCCTTCGTGGCTTCGATGGCGCATATGCTGCTGCAGGAGTCGCTGGATCACGGCCACGTGATGCTGCTGGGGGATGCCGGAGATGATCGCAAGCGTGAGCTGGAACTGATTCAGGGCTTGCTGAATCGTCAGGTGGATGGCCTGTTTTATACCAGTGTCGATCGCCACCCATACATTGATGTGATTCAGGCCAGTGGTACACCGCTGGTGATGCTGGATCGCGTTGCCCCCCGTCCTGGCGTGAGCATGTTGCGGGTCAATGAGCGCGAGGCCTCGCGTCAGGTGACTGAACATCTGCTCAGCCACGGTTATCAACAAGTTGGCATGATCAGCGGTCCGCTGGAGATGTTGAATGCCCAGGATCGTATTCAGGGCTGGCGCGATGCCATGGCAGAGAAAGGCCTGCAGGCAGATGAAGCCCTGATTTTCCCTGCCAGCTACTCGCGACAAGGCGGTTATGACGCTACAAAACGTATGATTGCCAGCGGACAGGTGCCGCGCGCGCTGTTTACCAGCAATGAGGGCCAGGCGATTGGCTGTATCCGTGCGCTCTCTGAACACGGTTTGCGCGTGCCGCAGGATGTCGCCCTGGTGTGCTTTAACGGCACCGATCAATCCGCGTTCCATGTCCCGACATTGACGACCGTACGTCAACCGCTGCGGGAAATGGCACGCAGCGCTATCGCCATGCTGAAAAATGGGGATGGCGAAGCCCAACTGGCAGAGTTCCCTCACTATCTTGAAATCGGTGAGTCCTGTGGCTGCCTGCTTACTCAACAAAAATAAACCTATAACATCATGAAAAGACTGATTATTGATTGTGATCCGGGAAATGGAATTGCAGGGGCGAACACCGATGACGGCCTGGCGCTGGCACTGGCGTTGGCATCACCTTCGCTGTCGGTTGAACTGATCACTACCGTCACCGGCAACACGCCGAGTGCGTTAGGGGCGCAGGTTGCCAAAGATTTACTCCAGCGATTAGGACTCAATGTTCCCGTGGTGCAGGGCGCGTTACAGGCACTCCGCGAAGACCCCGCCCCCTGGCGCGCACGCCTCGATGGCGTCAAGGATGCGAACCTCGCTGAACTGTGGCGGGGCGTGCGTAAGCCGCAGTTGCTCGCGGCAGATGGCAATGATGCCGCAGGCGTAATGGGCCAGCTGATTTGCGATAATCCCGGCGAATTTACTCTGGTGGCGATCGGTCCTCTGACTAACGTGGCGCAGGCGTTGCAGCGTTATCCACAGATGGCTGAATCCGTGGCAGAAATTGTGATTATGGGCGGTGTGTTCGCTTTAGATGATTACATTAAAGACACCAACTTTGGTCTGGATCCCGAAGCGGCGCATCAGGTGCTGCATAGCGGTGCAGCCATCACGCTGGTGCCGATGGACGCCACGACACAAACATTGATGACCCATCAGGATCTTAATCGTCTGACGACCAACGATCATCCGTTACCGCAATTTGTCCGTGAAACGTTGCGCCCGTGGATTGATTACTCGATTCGCACCCGCCATCTGCCAGGCTGCTGGATCCACGATGCGCTGGTGATTGCCTGGCTATTGAATCAGCGCGTGGCGGATGGGGTGGATTACTTTGTCGATATTGAGTTACGCGCTGGCGCAACGCGCGGCAAGAGCTGGCGGTATCGGTCGCCACTGCGCCTGGACATTGGCGTGCCGGAGCAGACCGGGGCATTGGTGCACGTGATGCAGAACGTCAACAATCCGTTGCTGCTGGAGATGATTGAAAAGGCGTTTAATCAACTGCAGCGCTGAATGCCCATAGATGGGGGCGGCACACTGAGGCGCCCCCGTCTTCCTGCCATACCGCCAGGAATTTGCCCTTTCAGATGGCACTGCTGTACGGCGGTGCAATGTTTCACTCGATGACACGCTTCCTTACACCGCGAATCACTCCCTGACAATTCCCCGCCGCAGCCCCCCTTTCTGACATGCTATATACAAATAGTTAACACAATAATAACCAGCGAAATCATTCGCCGGATAACGTTCCAATAAATTCTGGTCAATGAACCGGAAGCTAATCAGACAGGATACCCCTATGTTCAACTGGACTGCGACCCAGCGAAACGTGGCGTTTGCCAGTTTCGCCAGCTGGACGCTGGATGCGTTCGACTTCTTTATCCTGGTGTTTGTACTCAGCGATCTTGCCCAGTATTTCAACACCAGCGTCTCCGATGTTTCTGTTGCCATTATGCTCACGCTGGCGGTTCGACCAATTGGCGCGCTGATTTTTGGCCGTCTGGCTGAGAAGTATGGCCGCCGCCCGATTCTGATGCTCAATATCGTGATGTTCTCACTGTTTGAGCTGCTCTCTGCATGGTCACCGAACTTCACCGCCTTCCTCGCCTTCCGCGTGATTTACGGCGTGGCGATGGGCGGCATCTGGGGCGTGGCATCCTCACTGGCAATGGAAACCATTCCGGATCGCTCGCGTGGGCTGATGTCCGGCATCTTCCAGGCGGGCTACCCTTGTGGCTACTTGCTGGCCTCGATCATTTTTGGCCTGTTTTTCGAGTCGGTAGGCTGGCGCGGCATGTTCCTGATTGGCGCATTGCCGATTCTGCTGCTGCCGTTTATCTATTTTAAAGTGCCGGAATCCCCGGTCTGGCTGGCTGCACGCGAGCGTAAAGAGAGCACGGCGCTGCTGCCGATTATTCGTCAGCACTGGAAAATCTGCATCTACATGGTGCTGCTGATGGCGTGCTTTAACTTCTTTAGCCATGGCACCCAGGATCTCTATCCGACTTTCCTGAAAGTGCAGCATCAGTTTGATCCGCACACCGTGAGCATAATCGCCATCAGCTACAACATTGCGGCGATGCTGGGCGGGATTACCTTTGGTGCGTTGTCAGAACGCATTGGCCGTAAGAAAGCGATTATCCTTGCCTCCTTCCTTGCGCTGCCGGTGTTGCCGCTGTGGGCGTTCTCCAGCGGATCCTGGATGATTGGCATCGGCGCGTTCCTGATGCAGTTTATGGTGCAGGGCGCGTGGGGCGTGGTGCCGACCTATCTTACCGAACTGGTGCCTGCGAATGCACGTGCGGTACTGCCGGGCTTTGTTTATCAGTTGGGTAATCTGATTGCCTCGGTCAATGCGACCTTGCAGTCACGCATTGCCGAGGCTCACGGCGGCAACTACGGCCTGGGGATGGCAATCGTTGCCGGTACGGTGGCGGTGCTGATTTGCGTGTTTGTCGCCTTCGGGCGAGAGACGCGGGGTATTGAAATATCCGGTGCCGTGGCGCGCGAACAGCGTTAAAGCGCCTCGCAGACGTCGACCCATTTCGCCGCAGTCAGCTCAGCCATGCGCTGCGGCGAAATGCGCACTGCACTGTGAATCGAACCTGCCGCGGGCAGCACTTCATCAAAACCGCGCAGGGTCACATCACAATAAACGGTCAGCGGATTTTCCAGTCCAAAGGGGCAGACGCCGCCTACCGGATGTCCGGTCCAGTTCACCACCTCATCCACACTCAACATGCGGGCCTTAGCGCCGAGTGCGGCTTTCAGCTTGCGGTTGTCGAGGCGGGCATCACCGCGCGTGACGATCAGCACAATGGCATCCTTCACTTTCAACGACAGGGTTTTGGCGATTTGCCCCGGCATCACGCCATGGACGCGTGCGGCCAGTTCTACCGTGGCGGTGCTTTCCGGCATCTCGATGATGTCGATATCCGGTGCATGTTCGGCAAAGAAGTGCCGTACCGACTCCAGGCTCATTTTTTTCTCCGGTAAAAACAGAGCCTAAAAGCTGCCATAAGGGGGGAAAAGTGTAAACGGGATAAAAAGAGAATCTGTAACAGAATGCGCGCAGGTTAAACCACTTTTAACGTGCAGTTACCACAGCGTTCCACGTCCGGAATGCGATAGCGCTGGCAGCAACTGCGACGTTCCATCTCGCCATGACGCGGGATCATGGTGCGATAAAGCGGATTGTCGCTGCCATCCAGCAGCGTCTGGGTGAAGAACAATGCCTGTTCCAGCTGAGTGATGACGGGCGCGGATAACTGGCCTTTCAGTTCACCGAGGAACCAGTAAAACGAATAACCCATGTTGTTCCAGATGAGTTTGGCGTTGATATCACCGTGCTGCGTCATGCCGTTGACAGCCGGGATCAGGCATTGCTGAATCAGGCGGTCAATGCGCTGCTGTGCACTCAGGTAACGCGCCTCTTCATCTTCCTGCACATCAATCCAGAAAGCACAGGGATGGCCGTTTTCATGAAATTCCACATGAATCAGATGGGGTGCGCACTTCAATGCCCGCGGCTCCTGCAGCAACATCAGCATCAGCGGGGCCAACAGCAAGCCAAAATACCATTGTGCCCAAAGTGACTGCAGCGGTTTGGCTTCCTGTTGCACATCAGGGTGATTGCGATAGAGATAATCGCTATAGCGCTGTGTCAGACGACGATAGTGAAGCGGAGTGGACCACTCGGCCAGCGTCAAGGTCCCTGCGGGAGCGGCCTGGCCGAGTTTGACGTTATCCAGCATGTAGCTTCGTTGATCACGCATCAGATCTTCCAGTGCGCTCGCTAAGCTGCGGTCGCTCTGCATAAAGATCAGAGGATGGTCGCTAAAGCGATGATCCTGACGCGTGATGATGGTCATGCCGGTCCTGAGTGATAACGGGAATCGTGAGACAAATGATAATCGTTACTGTCAATGCGAACAAGATGTCATCAAGCGAAGAAGGGGGATGGCGCCACTTATCAGGATCCGATGCCGCTCCGTGATAAATGGCTTCGCTCATCTACCGGTTACATCAGGTCATTACTGACTTGCGTCAGCCTCGGCAAATCTTCCCAGGCGAGTATGGTGTTACGCCCCTGATTTTTCGCGACGTATAATGCGCGGTCAGCATTTGCCACCGCCTGGTCAAACTCATCGCCAAAAATAGGCGCGATCCCGGCACTGATGGTGACATGGGTGGAGACCTTTTCATTAAAGCGATGCGGGATTTCGAGGTCCACTACGTACTGACGAATGCGCTCCGCCAGCTTCATCGCAATCGATGCGTTAACGTTGGTCATCAGCACCAGAAACTCTTCACCGCCATACCGTGTTACCACATCGCGTGAACGCACGGCATCACGAATGGCAACCGATACCCGCGCCAGCGCCTGATCGCCCATCGCATGACCGTAGTTGTCGTTGTAGGCTTTGAAGTGGTCAATATCCAGCAGCAGTACGTAATGACTGCCCGCGTGGTTTTCCAGGATGGTGTCGAGGCGATTTTTCAGGCCACGGCGGTTATACAAACCAGTGAGCGGATCCAGCATACTCAAATCGCTAAAACTCTCTTTTTCCTCATATAGCTGGCTAACCAGTCGTCGGGTAAAAGTATCAAAGCGGCGGCGCATTAAATGATGCAGCGAGAAACCAATCAACGGCAGCGTGATCGTAAAAATGATCATCATTAAATGCTGACCATCATCTAATAACAATACGGTTAATACGGGGGGCGTAATGTGTAAACAAAATGCGATCAAATAATCACTGAGCGCAATGGCACTGACAAAAAATACGCTTAACAAGCTGATTATTAAAAAGCTGCCATCAAAATAAAAAACCTGATGATACCTGTGGTTAATGTGCCATGCCCAGAGCGCACCTAATATCATGGCAACAGGATTTAATAGCGGTAATTTCCGTTTTGGCATCATCAGACAAACGGTCAGTAATGTCAGGCTGAAAGCCGCGACAATGCCTACTGGCAGCGAGCTTACCGGGCTATCTGTGCCTAAAAAAGGTAACAGGCAAAAAAGCGAAACGGCGACATTTAAAAACAAAAAGAGCATCAGCGAAAGCCGATATTTGCTGTGTTTCAACTCATCATAAGATTGTAATTTCATTATTATTACTCTTCACAGCCCTGAAATATCAAAGCGCTACCCGTGGGAAATACTCCCGCAAATCGGATAGTGAGCACGTTATTGACGTGTTATCGAAATAGTTATCGGCGGCAATTTAGCATTTTCCAGTAAATCTGTCATCCAACGCATCCCTCGATAAAAAATGCGCTGCAAGATGAGAAATATTGTCATATGATAATACGAATATTTATCATTTGAGGGTTGCGCGATGATCATGGCGATGATGGCTGCCTGCGGCTTATGGGGCGTGAGCTGGATGATGGGTAAGCGGCTAGACAGCGGTTGGGGAGTCTTGTTGCCCTGTGCGGCTTTACCGATTTTTGCGCTGTGGGAGCCGAGTTTCAGCCAGTGGCGCGTGGTGATGATTGTTGCGCTGTTGATGACAGTAGTGATGTTGTTCCATCATCGTCTGCGTCACTATCTGCTGCTGCCTTCTTGCCTGGCATTGGCGGGCGGGGCGGCGGCGGTCACCGTGAATTTCCATATCATCTGATCCTGCTTTCAGGATGACAGAAACGACAACATCACGCTCAGTGCGTGATATTTTCTTTTGATTCAAATGGGGATTTTACTACCAGAAGGGGCAGGCAATTCAGACAACGTGGTGCGAAGGGAGGGACTTGAACCCTCACGTCCGTAAGAACACTAACACCTGAAGCTAGCGCGTCTACCAATTCCGCCACCATCGCATTGTGTTGTCTTTACTTGTCTTGTTTATACCATCGCATTGGTGCGAAGGGAGGGACTTGAACCCTCACGTCCGTAAGAACACTAACACCTGAAGCTAGCGCGTCTACCAATTCCGCCACCATCGCTCAGTGCTATGATATAAACTTTGTGATTATTGGTGCGAGGGGAGGGACTTGAACCCTCACGTCCGTAAGGACACTAACACCTGAAGCTAGCGCGTCTACCAATTCCGCCACCGTCGCGTACCCTGCAACACTCTAAAGTATTGCTAACCACGGAGGCGCATTCTAGAGATTTTACTCTTTGCGTCAATACATATTTCACGACGATGAAACGATTGCTGCAAAAAACAACATTTTCACCGTCGGGAAGCGCAAAATGGGTTATTTACGCGCTTTGGCGCCGCGTCCGTAGACGGCACGGTAGACCTTAAAGCGTCCGGTCTGCGCCAGCACTTCGTGGTTACCGAAGGTCTCATCCAGAATCTGCGGATAGGGTAGGAAGGCGTTAGCCACAATACGCAGTTCACCGCCGCTGTTCAGATGCTTCAAGGCACCACGAATCAGCGTGTTGGCCGCATCGAGGCTGGTTTGCAGGCCGTCATGGAACGGTGGATTAGAGATGATCATATCGAAACGGCCGGAGACATCCGAGAAGACGTTACTGGCGAACACTTCCCCTTCCAGTTCGTTGGCGGCCAGCGTCAGCTTACTGGCTTCAATCGCTGCGGCATGCACATCACACAGCCACAACCGCACGCGCGGGGAGATTTGTGCCATCACGGTGGCCAGCACGCCGCTGCCGCAGCCGATATCCAGCACTTTGCCACGGAAGTGCGGCTCCAGCGTGGAGAGCAGCAGATCGCTACCGATATCCAGACCATCGCGGCTGAATACACCCGGCAGCGTGTGGATGGTGAGGTGCTCGATCATGTAACTATTGCCGTAGCTGCTGGCATCAAAGGTTGGCTGTGTATCCAGACGACCATGATAGAGACCGCAACGACGTGCACTGTCGACTTTTTCCAGTTTCGTCCAGTCTTCCAGCATGCCTTCTGCACTGCGCACGCCGCTGCGGTTTTCACCGACCACAAAGATATCGCAGCCGACCGGCATCAGCGACAGCAGGTTTTGCAGCTGGAACTGCGCTTCTGGCTTGTTCTTCGTCCAGAAATAAACCAGCGTATCGCAGCCTTCAACATCGGCGGCAGTGGCCACCATGCTGTAAACCGCACGTTCACCGAGGCGACGGCTCAGGTTCTGCCAGTGATGGTACTGCTGGGTGTGCACGCGCGATGATGCGGTTTCCAGCTGGGCGGGCAGGTCATCCTGCAGGTCGCCAGCAAACAAAACATGGCGGGCGGTAAATTCATCACTGTGGCGCAGAATGACTTCGCTGGCCGGGGTAAAAGCAGACATGGAACGCTCCTGTTAAATCAGAGCGGGGATTATAGTGCTTTGTTGGCGCATGTTCGATGGGTTTGCTAGCATAGCGTCGCATTCTGGCAGCATAACGGGTAATAGCATGAGCACAAGGCGCGACTGGCTTCTACAGCAAATGGGGATTACGCAGTATCAATTGCGGCGTCCGCGCGTGCTGCAGGGCGAAATTGCCGTGACGCTGGCCCCGGACACCCGCCTGGTGTTGGTGGCTGAGCATGCCCCCGCGCTGCAGGAACCCTTAATTCGCGATGTCCTGCATGCCCTGAATATTCAGCCTTCGCAGGTGATGACGCTGACGCCGGAACAGCTGCCGATGCTGCCTGAGCAGGTGGATTGTGCCGGTTGGTTGCTGGGCGTCGAGAGCGAATACACCTTTAACGGCATCACCTTTTCCACCGCCGTTTTCAACGAATTAATCAGCAGTGGTGCGGCAAAACGCGCCCTGTGGCAACAGATGTGTAACCATGACAGCCATCTCTTTAGTCACCCCTGAAGACCAGCCGCAGCTGCTGGCCATTGAACGTCGCAGCCACGCCTTTCCGTGGAGCGAGCAGACGTTTGCCAGCAATCAGGGCGAACGTTTTGTGAATTATCGTCTGGAAGCCGAAGGTAAACTGGCAGGGTTCGCCATTACGCAAGTGGTGCTGGATGAAGCCTCGCTGTTCAACATTGCGGTCGATCCCGATTTTCAGCGCCGTGGCTATGCGCGCCAGCTGCTGCAACATTTGATTGCTGAGCTGGAAAAGCGCGATGTCATGACGCTGTGGCTAGAGGTGCGAGCCTCGAATCACCCGGCGATTGCGCTGTATGAGCAACTGGATTTCCATCAGGTCAGCGTACGCCCCAACTACTATCCCACCGCCAACGGCCGTGAAGATGCCATTATCATGGCGCTCACTCTCTAAAAAGGGACATTATGTTAAACGACTGGGACTGCATCCTGTTTGATGCGGATGACACACTTTTTCATTTTGACGCTTACGCCGGTTTACAGCGCATGTTTGCCAGCTATGACGTGCACTTCAGCGATCAAGATTACGCCGATTATCAGGTGATCAACAAACCGCTGTGGGTCGATTATCAAAACGGCACCATTTCAGCCTTGCAGCTGCAAACACGTCGTTTCACCTTGTGGGGTGAGAAACTCAGCGTCGCGCCTGAAGTGCTGAACAGCGATTTCCTCAGTGCCATGGCAGATATTTGCCTGCCTCTCGACGGTGCTGCTGAGTTGCTCAATGCGCTGAAGGGAAAGGTGAAGATCGCCATCATTACCAACGGCTTCACCGCTTTGCAGCAGGCACGTCTGGAACGTACCGGATTCCGCGAGTTCTTTGATGAGCTGGTGATTTCTGAGCAGGTCGGCGTACCGAAGCCGGATGTGGCAATTTTCGACCACACGCTGGCACTGCTCGGTAATCCGGATCGCAGCCGGGTGTTGATGGTCGGTGATACACCTGAGTCTGACATTCTGGGTGGGATGAATGCCGGGCTAAAAACCTGCTGGATCGATCACGGCACGCGTCCGTTGCCGGAACATATCAAACCGACCTGGCAGGTGAAGACCCTGGCTGAGCTGCAGGCGTTAATGACACAACGCTAAAAGTATCTATTCACCGTTAACGTTGTGATGATTCGAAGAAGCCCGCTGTGCGGGCTTTTTTTATGATAAAATCTATGCATAAATCTATTCACGAATCTATTCATCAGACGCTGATAGGGTGAACGACAATGGCCGATCTGCAGAGTTTGCTGCTAGCGGGACCGCTCAGTGCAGCCGATTTACTGCAACGCTCTGGCATTAGTCAGGCGACGTTGTCGCGGCAATTACGACAACAGCCCCAAATCGTGAAATGGGGCAAAGCCCGCGCGACGCGTTATGCCTTGCTCCGTCCGATTCGCGGCGAAAGCCGCTTCCCACTGTATCGCATTTCTGCACAAGGACAGGCGCAGCCCGCGGGTGCTTTGTTACCCACCTGGCCGCAGGGCAGTTGCCTGCATCAGGATGAGCAGGGCCGAGGCCACTTTTTCGAAGGGTTGCCGTGGTTTTTACAGGATATGCGCCCGCAGGGCTTTATCGGTCGTCAGTGGGGTAGAGAGAATGCCCACCCATTAGGATTGAATGATGACATTCGCCTGTGGAGTGATGATCAGTGCTTAATGGCGTTGGCAAGCGGTGGTGTCGATATGCCGGGCGCGTTCATCATCGGTGAACACACCTATCAGCGTTGGTTAGAGCAGGAAGCACCGCACGCCATCAGCGAAAAAGAGAAAACGTTAACGTATCCGCAGCGAGCACATCATGCGCTGAGTGGGGATGAGCCCGGGTCATCAGCGGGGGGCGAGCAACCTAAATTCCTCTGTTATGCCGCGACAGACAATGGCGATCGTCACTGTCTGGTGAAATTCACTGTGGCGCGCCACAGTGATAATGCGCAGCGCTGGCGCGATTTGCTACGTGCGGAACATCTGGCATTAAAGCATTTGCATGCTACAGGCGTGGCCGCGGCGCAGAGCCAGTTGATTGAAGGTGCAGAGCAGTTATTTCTCGAAGTGCAGCGTTTTGATCGCATCGGTGAGCGTGGTCGACGTGAGATGAGTTCACTTGAGGCCGTCAGCGCAGAGTTTGTTGGTCATCAACAACACTGGCCTGCCGCGCTGCGTGAACTGCACCATCAGCAGCGCATTGATGATGTCACCCTACAGCGTGGCACCTTGCAATGGGCATTTGGTCGCCTGATTGGTAACAGTGATATGCACGCAGGGAATTTGTCTTTCTTCACCGACCAGGAAAAATTCAGTCTGACGCCAGCCTACGACATGCTGTCTATGGCACTGGCACCGAACGCGCAGGGGCATATGCGTGATGAACTGTCATTAACGCTGGATTTTTCATTACCAGGTGAGGTGTGGCGTGCTGCCAGCACTATGGCGAAAACCTACTGGCAGGCGATTGCGGATGACGAAACGTTCAGCGCCAACTTCCAGCGTATCGCCACGCAAGCATGGCAGCAGTTGGATACGCTGGATGAGACCATCCGCAAAATGGCTTAACGGCTTTTTTCATTCTCTGAGTTGGTGGCCGCTTCTTCTTCCTCACGTTCCTTATCCTCTTTCACTGCGCGACTGGCGGTAAGCAGGAATGGTGATTGCTGCCAGCGGGTGCGGCGGTCGCGCAGCAGGGTGCGTGTCAGGATGATGCCAATCGCCAGCGCCAGCAGCATCATCAAGCGCAAGATGTTGGTGGTGTTGTCCACCTGGCGTGATTCGGTGACCAGCACGTGGGTATCCAGCGTCACGCGCAGGAATCCCTGTGGCCCCTCTTTGCCTTCCAGCGGCTGCACGATTTGATGGTTGAAGTAGCTGCCGGCACGTTTACCATCCAGCGCCAGACGATCGCGCACGTTAATGCTTTCGCCGCTGTGCGCCACCAGGCTGCCGTCGTCGGCATACACCGAGGCATCCAGAATGCGGCTGTTATCGGTCATCTGATTAAGGATGGCTTCGATTTGCGTACGGTTGTCGTCGCTGTTGTCCATCAGCGGTTTGAGGCTAAATGCCACCTGGCGCGTCAGCGTATGCGCGAGTTCTTCCACCTGCTCAGAGCGTGCCATTTGGTGGCCGAGACTGAACCAGGATGCCCCTTGCATCAGCACCACTAACAGGGCCAGCGAGATAAGAACAATCACCGTGCGATGCAGGCGAAATTTCAGTGCGGTTTTAACCATCAGAAACCCGTGTGACGTAACAGCAGAAAGGCTGGCAATTATGTTGCCAGAACCCGCGCAGACAAGGTAGCCTCTTGCGTGGTTTTGTTGTCCCTACAGGAGCTGTAATGCCAAATCGTCTTACCTGGTGCGATCTGCCCGCCGATGTTTCACTCTGGCCGGGTCTACCCCTTTCTCTCAGCGGTGATGAAGTGATGCCGCTGGATTACCGTGCCGGTCGGACTGGCTGGTTGCTGTATGGGCGCGGACTCGATAAACAAAAACTGACCGATTATCAGCATCTGCTGGGTGCGGCGATGGTGATCGTCAGTGCCTGGAATGTCGATGAGTATCAGGTGGTTCGTCTGGCCGGTTCGCTGACGCCCCGTGCGACCAAACTGGCGCACGATGTGGGATTTGATGTGGCGCCGCTTGGCAAGATCCCGCATCTGAAAACCCCAGGATTGCTGGTGATGGATATGGATTCCACCGCGATTCAGATCGAATGCATCGATGAGATCGCCAAACTGGCGGGCTGCGGCGAGCAGGTGTCAGAAGTCACCGAACGCGCGATGCGCGGTGAGCTGGACTTCAAAGCCAGCCTGCGTGAGCGCGTGGCAAAACTGGCGGGCGCTGATGCCAACATCCTTAAGCAGGTACGCGATACGCTGCCTCTGATGCCGGGCCTGACCACGCTGGTACATAAACTGCAGGCGCTGGGCTGGCAGGTGGCGATTGCCTCCGGCGGCTTCACTTACTACGCCGACCATTTGCGTCAGACATTGCATCTGGCTGCGGCCGTCGCCAACGAGCTGGAAATGCGCGATGGTAAGCTGACGGGCGAAGTGCTGGGGCAGATTGTGGATGCCCAATTTAAAGCCGATACCCTGAAGAATCTCGCTGAACGTCATGAAATCGCGCCAGAACAAACGGTTGCGATTGGCGATGGCGCCAACGATCTGCCGATGATCAAGGCGGCGGGATTGGGTATCGCTTACCATGCTAAACCAAAAGTGAATGAGCAGGCGTCGATCATTATCCGTCATGCCGATCTGATGGGGGTGTTCTGCATCCTGACCGGCAGCCTGATTCACGAAGAGCGTTAACTGAGGATTTGATTTGGCCAAAGCGGCAAAACGCGCCTTCGTTTGTAACGAGTGTGGCGCAGATTATCCACGCTGGCAGGGGCAATGCAGCGCCTGCAACGCGTGGAACACCATCACCGAGGTGCGTATTGCCGCCTCGCCTGCGGCAGCGCGTAATGAGCGCCTGAGTGGCTATGCCGGCAGCGCGGGACCCGGCCGGGTGCAGAAGCTGTCCGAGATCAGCCTCGAAGCCGTGCCGCGTTTCTCCACCAGCTTCAAAGAGTTTGATCGCGTGTTGGGGGGCGGCGTAGTGCCAGGCAGTGCGATTTTGATCGGGGGTAATCCGGGAGCCGGTAAATCGACGCTGCTGTTGCAGGTGATGTGCAAGCTGTCCGAAGGGATGAAAACCCTGTACGTCACTGGCGAAGAGTCACTGCAACAGGTCGCGATGCGCGCCCATCGTCTGGGATTGCCCACTGAAAACCTGAATATGTTGTCGGAAACCAGCATCGAGCAGATCTGTCTGATCGCCGAGCAGGAGCAGCCGAAACTGATGGTTATCGACTCCATCCAGGTGATGCACATGGCGGATATCCAGTCTTCGCCCGGGAGCGTAGCGCAGGTGCGTGAAACTGCCGCTTACCTGACGCGCTTCGCTAAAACACGCGGCGTGGCGATTGTGATGGTCGGCCACGTGACCAAAGATGGCTCGCTGGCCGGGCCAAAAGTGCTGGAGCACTGCATCGACTGTTCAGTGATGCTGGATGGCGATGCCGATTCCCGTTTCCGCACGCTGCGCAGTCATAAAAACCGCTTCGGTGCGGTGAACGAATTGGGCGTGTTCGCCATGACCGAGCAGGGCATGCGTGAAATCAGCAATCCATCAGCCATTTTCCTGTCACGTGGAGATGAAGTCACCTCTGGCAGTTCGGTGATGGTGGTGTGGGAAGGTTCGCGTCCGCTGCTGGTGGAGATTCAGGCGCTGGTGGATCACTCGATGATGGGCAACCCGCGTCGCGTCGCTGTTGGCCTGGAGCAAAACCGTCTGGCGATTTTGCTGGCAGTGCTGCATCGACACGGTGGTTTGCAGATGGCGGATCAGGATGTGTTCGTCAACGTGGTCGGCGGTGTGAAAGTTACCGAAACCAGTGCTGACCTTGCGCTGCTGCTGGCAATGGTATCAAGCTTGCGCGATCGTCCGCTGCCGCAGGATCTGGTGATCTTCGGCGAAGTGGGGCTGGCGGGCGAGATACGTCCGGTGCCAAGTGGTCAGGAGCGCATATCCGAAGCGGCCAAGCACGGTTTCAAACGTGCGATTGTGCCGGCGGGCAATGCACCGAAGAAAGCGATTGAAGGCATGAAGGTGTATAGCGCGAAGAAGCTGGCGGATGCGCTGGCGATATTAGACGAGCTGTAATTTCGCCGGGTGGCATACCTGCCGCCCCTGCCTTTCACCGTCACTGTAGCGTGCGCATTCATGCGCATCTTGATAAACGTACCGCACAGACTTTTCCCTCTCACGTAAACTGGAGAGGGCCGGGGTGAGGGCCAGCGCATGCCCCATCCCATTCTTTCCCATGCAGGAGGCACCAAATGTCATCGTTCGACTACCTGAAAACCGCCATACGCCAGCAGGGTCACACGCTGCAGCAGGTTGCAGATGCCAGCGGGATGACCAAAGGCTATTTAAGCCAGCTGCTGAATGCCAAAATCAAAAGCCCCAGCGCGCAAAAGCTGGAAGCACTGCATCGATTTCTTGGGCTGGAATTTCCCCGTCGTGACAAAACCGTTGGCGTGGTGTTCGGTAAGTTCTACCCGCTGCACACCGGCCACATCTATCTGATCCAGCGCGCCTGCAGCCAGGTGGATGAGCTGCACATCATCATGGGCCATGACGATCCGCGCGATCGCGAGCTGTTTGAAAACAGCGCCATGTCGCAGCAGCCGACCGTCAGCGATCGCCTGCGCTGGTTGTTACAGACCTTCAAGTACCAGAAGAACATCCGCATCCACTCGTTTGATGAAGAGGGGATCGAACCTTATCCACACGGCTGGGATGTGTGGAGCGAAGGGGTGAAGAAATTCCTCTCCGAGCAGGGCATTGAGCCGGATTGCATTTACACCAGTGAAGAGCCGGATGCGGCGATGTATCAACAGCATCTCGGCATCTCGACGGTGGTGATCGATCCCAATCGATCCTTTATGAACATTAGCGGCGGGCAGATTCGCCAGGATCCGTTCCGCTACTGGGAATATATTCCCACTGAAGTGAAGCCGTTCTTTGTGCGCACCGTGGCGATCCTTGGCGGGGAATCCAGCGGAAAATCAACGCTGGTCAACAAGCTGGCAAATATCTTCAACACCACCAGCGCGTGGGAATATGGCCGCGATTATGTCTTCTCGCACCTCGGTGGCGATGAGATGGCGCTGCAGTATTCAGACTACGACAAGATTGCCTTAGGGCAGGCGCAGTACATTGATTTCGCGGTGAAATACGCCAGCAAAGTGGCGTTTATCGACACCGATTTTGTCACCACGCAGGCGTTTTGCCTCAAGTATGAAGGGCGCGAGCATCCGTTTGTGCAGGCGCTGATCGATGAGTACCGTTTCGATCTGGTGATCTTGCTGGAGAACAATGTGCCGTGGGTGGCTGACGGTTTGCGCAGCCTGGGCAGCTCAATGGATCGCCGCGAGTTTCAGTCGATGCTGGTGACCATGTTGCGTGAAAACAATATCGACTTCGTCCATGTCAAAGAGGATGACTACGACACGCGCTTCCTGCGCTGCGTTGAACTGGTGAAGCAGATGCTGGGGGCCTAACCCTCCAGCAATAAAAAAGGCGCCAATCGGCGCCTTTTTCACATCATAACAATTACTTCGCCATACGCTTGTACTTGATACGCTTCGGCTCCAGCGCGTCAGCGCCGAGGGTGCGTTTCTTGTACTCTTCGTACTCGGTAAAGTTACCTTCGAAGAACTCCACCTTACCTTCATCCTGATAATCGATGATGTGGGTGGCGATACGGTCGAGGAACCAACGGTCATGCGAGATCACCATGGCACAGCCTGGGAACTCCAGCAGGGCGTTTTCCAGCGCGCGCAGGGTTTCGATGTCCAGGTCGTTGGTCGGTTCATCGAGCAGCAACAGGTTGCCGCCAACCTGCAGCAGTTTCGCGAGGTGCAGACGACCACGCTCACCACCGGACAGTTCGCCAACGCGTTTGCCCTGATCGGTGCCTTTGAAGTTGAAGCGGCCGACATAGGCACGGCTTGGCATCTCAACGTTGCCGACGCGCATAATATCCTGACCACCTGACACTTCTTCAAACACGGTTTTCGAATTGTCCATCGCGTCACGGAACTGGTCCACAGACGCCAGCTTGACGGTTTCGCCCAGCTCGATGGTGCCAGAATCGGGCTGTTCCTGACCGGACATCATGCGGAACAGGGTCGATTTACCGGCACCGTTCGGGCCGATGATGCCGACAATCGCGCCTTTCGGCACCGAGAAGGTCAGATCGTCGATCAGTACGCGGTCGCCATACGATTTGCTCAGGTTGGTCACTTCCAGCACTTTGTCGCCGAGGCGCGCACCTGGTGGAATGAACAATTCGTTGGTTTCGTTACGTTTCTGGTATTCGGTATTGTTCAGCTCTTCGAAACGCGCCAGACGGGCTTTGCCCTTAGACTGACGGCCTTTCGCGCCCTGACGTACCCACTCCAGCTCTTTTTCAATCGACTTACGACGCGCCGCTTCAGAAGAAGCTTCCTGCGCCAGACGCTGATCTTTCTGCTCCAGCCAGGAAGAGTAGTTACCTTCCCACGGAATACCTTCACCGCGGTCCAGCTCCAGAATCCAGCCTGCAACGTTATCGAGGAAGTAACGGTCGTGCGTGATCGCCACCACGGTGCCTTCAAAGTCGTGCAGGAAACGTTCCAGCCAGGCCACGGATTCTGCATCCAGGTGGTTGGTCGGTTCGTCGAGCAGCAGCATGTCTGGCTTTTCCAGCAGCAGGCGGCACAGCGCGACGCGGCGGCGCTCACCACCGGACAGGTTGCCAATTTTGGCATCCCAGTCTGGCAGACGCATCGCATCAGCAGCACGGTTCAGCTGGGTGTCGAGGTTATGGCCATCGTGCGCCTGAATCACTTCTTCCAGACGACCTTGTTCGGCAGCCAGTTTGTCGAAATCGGCATCAGGATCGGCATACAGTGCGTACACTTCGTCGAGACGCTTCAGCGCACCAACCACTTCAGAAACCGCCTCTTCCACAGATTCACGCACGGTGTGCTCTGGATTGAGTTTGGGTTCCTGCGGCAGATAGCCGACTTTAATGCCCGGTTGTGGGCGTGCTTCCCCTTCGATATCGGTATCAATACCGGCCATGATGCGCAGCAGGGTGGATTTACCCGCGCCGTTCAGGCCGAGTACACCGATTTTGGCGCCAGGGAAGAAGCTAAGAGAGATGTTCTTCAGAATGTGACGCTTCGGCGGAACCACTTTGCCGACGCGATGCATGCTATAGACGAATTGAGCCACGTTGTAATGAGCCTCTGGTCTGTGAATGGTGGAACCTCAGATGCTGAAGTTTAGCCGTTTTCACCTGGCAATCACAGCCGCATGGCGTTGAATCTTCTGGAGTGGGGTTGAACAGGGGATAACTGATTGATTCTCACTCAACAGTCGCTATGCTGCTTTTTTGCCTGGAAAACGGAGGGGGTTCGATGAAAGTGCTAATTGCTGCAGATGAACATGCCTGGGGCGGATTAATTCCGGCCATTCGTCAGACGTTACCGGATATGGAGTTTATTGCCTCGGCGGGCCATGCGGCGGAGAGTCTGGCCGGTTTTGATGCGCTAATTCCTGGTATGTGCCGGGTGGATGCCCGACTGATCGCCACGGCCGATCGCCTGAAGCTGGTGCAGCAGGCGGGTGTCGGGCTGGAAGGTGTCGATCTTGAAGCGGCCAAAAAGGCCGGCATTATGGTGGCGAATGTTCCCTCCGACCATTCCGGTAATGCCGATTCGGTGGCGGAATTGGGGATCTGGATGATGATTGGCCTGGCACGTCGCCAGCATGAGATCGCCGATTGCCTGGCGCAGCAGAGACTGGGTCAACCCATTGGCTTAGGCCTGATGGGAAAAACCGTGGGACTGGTGGGGCTGGGCGGCATTGGCAAAGCTTTGGCGAAGCGACTTGCTCCGTTTGGTATGCGCATGATCGGGGTAAAACGTGAAGCGGATGAAGCTTTTGCGCGTCAACATCAACTCGACTGGGTCGGCAATATGGCGCAGCTGCCGGAACTGTTGCAGCAAGCCGATTTTGTCGTGCTCAGTCTGCCTGACAATGTGGCGACGCATAACATCATTAATGCCAATGCGCTGGCGCAGATGAAACCAGACAGCTTCCTGATCAACCTGGGACGCGGTGGACTGATCGAGAAACAGGCCTTTCTGGCAGCGCTGGAGACAAAAAAATTGGCTGGAGCCGGGCTGGATGTGTTCTGGCAGGAACCACCCGATCCACAAGATCCGGTGTTCCGCTATAACGTGATCGCGACGCCACACATTGGCGGCGTCACCGATGTCTCAATGAAGGGAATTATCAAAGGGATCTGCGATAACTTGCGTCGTCTGCGCGACGGCGACGCGGTGATCGATCGCAAGGCATAGTTTAAGGCAGGCGCAGCGGGATGTTATGTTGCGCCAGCCAGCTCTTCAGCGCCGGTTCTGGCGCGCTGTCACTCACCAGTAAATCAAAACGGCGTAGCTCGCCAATGCGCGCGGGCAGCACTTTGCCAAATTTGCTGCTGTCCGCCACTAACACGCGCGTGCGTGAACGCAGCATGGCGTAATGTTTCATCGCTAGCTCATTGATGTTATAGCAGGTTGCGCCCTGTTCCGGATCGATCCCCGCGGCTGAGATAAAGGCCAGCGTCGGGCAGAGATCGTCGAGGATCGAGTGCGCGCCAATCGGCGTAAACAGCGCATTATCGGCATGAAACTCGCCGCCACTCAATATCACATTACAGGCGGGTTTCTCTTTCAGCGCGAGGAAGGTGTTCATGGCGCAGCAAATCGCGGTGAACGCCAGCGTGTCCGGAATTGCATCCACGATATAAGGCAGGGTGGTGCCACAGTCGAAAAACACCGTGTCATTTTCGCTGATCAAACTGGCTGCGGCCTGCGCCAGGCGCTGTTTGCGTGCGGCATTTTGCCCGTGCTGGTCGGAGACGAAATAGTGCCCGGCATGGCTTTTCGGATCGCTGACAATGTAGCCCCCGAGCAGGACCACCGTCGAAGCTGGCTCAGTCAGATCGCGACGAATAGTCATCTCTGAGACGCCCAACAGTTGCGCCGCATCTTTCAGGTGCAGCTTATCGGTGCGCTTCAGTGCTTGCGCCAGCTTGTGAATACGTTCTTCGCGCCGGGTTTCCATGAGCATCTCTGTGTTATGGCTATCCTGAGGGGAAAAGTTTTACCCGTCGGCGCGAGAGAAGCGCCACCGACAAACCAAGGTAAATCTCTCATATTTTAATGATTTGCGACTTATCTAGCCGGCAGTTTTTCAATCTTACCTGTAATGAAATCGCCCCGCAAACTTCCCACATCGCGCTGAAAGCGTCAACGGCGCTGATGTTGTTTTGTTAAAATAATAACATCGGTGCGGGCCTTTCTGTCAGAAAAATCGTTTTCACACACTGCTCAGGATGTGAATTTTGTCACACAGATCACTTTTCATACCTGCTAGTGTGATTTAAATAACATTTAAATGCTAAAAATTCACCGGGGAGCAAACAATGGATATCGCGGTTATTGGGTCAAATATGGTGGACCTCATTACCTACACCAATCAGATGCCGAAAGCGGGCGAAACGCTGGAAGCGCCTGATTTCGCCATCGGCTGTGGTGGCAAAGGCGCAAATCAGGCGGTGGCCGCGGCGAAAATGGGCGGCAGCGTGATGATGGTGAGCAAAGTGGGTGACGATCTGTTTGCGCCGAACACCGTGGCGAACCTGAAACAACAGGGCGTCGATACCCAATTTGTCACCACCGCGCCGGGCACTTCCAGCGGCGTGGCGCCGATCTTTGTTGATGATCAATCGCAGAACCGCATTCTGATCATCAAAGGCGCCAACCAGCAGCTCAAACCGGCCGATATTGATGCGGCGGCCGAGGGGCTGAAAGCGTGCCAACTGATTATCCTGCAACTCGAAATCCCGCTGGAAACCGTTTATTACGCGATTGATTTTGCCCGTCAGCACGACATCAAAGTGATCCTCAACCCGGCGCCGGCAGTGGCGAATCTCGATATCGATTACGCCTGCAAGTGCGACTTTTTTATGCCTAACGAAACCGAACTGGAGATCCTCACCGGCATGCCGGTCGGAACCGATGATGAGGTGATCCGTGCAGGCCAGACGCTGCTCAAGCGCGGCCTCAAAAACCTGATTATCACCCTGGGCGCACGCGGTTCACTGTGGATGGCGGGCGACACGCTGCATCAGGTCGCGCCAACGTCAGTGAAGGCGGTGGACACCAGCGGTGCCGGTGATGCCTTTATCGGCTGCTTTGCGCACACGCTGGTGAAGACCGGCGATATTCCCACGGCGATGGCGCAAGCCTCGGCCTATGCCGCCTGCAGCGTCACTGGACGCGGCACGCAACGTTCCTACCCGGACGCGGAAACCTTCCAGCGTTTTCTCAACCTAAACTGAGGTCGAGTCATGCAACAGAACATTGTTCAGCAATCTGACGGCTATCTGAATAAGACGCCACTGTTTCAGTTCATTTTGCTCTCGTGCCTGTTCCCATTGTGGGGTTGTGCCGCGAGCTTAAACGATATCCTGATTACGCAATTCAAAAGCGTATTTGCGCTGAGCGATTTTGCCAGTGCGCTGGTGCAGAGTGCCTTTTACGGTGGCTACTTCCTGATCGCGATTCCCGCCTCGCTGGTGATACGCAAAGCCACTTACAAGCTGGCGATATTGATGGGATTGGTGCTGTATATCGTCGGTTGCGTGCTGTTCTATCCGGCGTCACATATGGCGACTTACACCATGTTCCTCGCGGCGATCTTCGCCATCGCCATTGGCCTCAGCTTCCTCGAAACGGCCGCCAACACCTATAGCTCGATGATTGGTCACCGCGATCACGCCACGCTCCGTCTTAACATCAGCCAGACGTTCTATCCGATTGGTGCGCTGATGGGCATCGTGCTGGGTAAATATCTGGTGTTTCAGGATGGTGAAAGCCTGCATGCGCAGATGGCGGGCATGAACGCCGGGCAGGCCCACGCTTTCCGCCTGAGCATGCTGGAACACACGCTGGAACCCTACAAATATCTGGTGATGGTGTTAGTGGTGGTGATGATGCTGTTCCTGTTTACCCGTTATCCGCGTTGCAAACCGGCGTCGAGTGAAAAGTCACTGCCGTCGCTGGGTGAAACCTTCCGCTATCTGGCCGGTAATCGCCACTTCAAACGCGGCATCGTGGCGCAGTTCCTGTATGTCGGCATGCAGGTGGCGGTGTGGTCCTTCACCATCCGTCTGGCGCTGACGTTGGGTGCGACAAACGAACGTCACGCATCTAACTTTATGATTTATAGCTTTATCTGCTTCTTCATCGGCAAGTTTGTCGCCAACTTCCTGATGACACGCTTCCGTGCGGAAAAAGTGCTGATTGCCTACTCGGTGCTCGGCGTGATCACCCTCGCGTGGGTGATGTTTGTGCCAAACTTTACCGCCGTGTACGCGGCAGTGTTTGTCAGCGTGCTGTTTGGACCCTGCTGGGCGACGATTTACGCGGGCACGCTGGCCACGGTGGATAACAAGTACACCGAAGTGGCAGGCGCGTTTATTGTGATGTCGATTGTCGGCGCGGCGTTTATCCCGGCTATACAGGGATTCGCCTCTGATCATCTCGGATCGATGCAACTGGCGTTTGGCGTGTCTCTGTTGTGCTTTGCGTGGGTGGGTTTCTATTTCTGGGGCGAACTGCGCCATAAAAATCAGGCGATGCAGGCAGGTCGTCTGGTTGAGGAGATGCCATGAAAACCCGATTACCGCTGAAACGTGAACAGTTTCATGAAACGCCCAGCACGCTGTTGCACAATGACTATTTCCACGTCGAGTTGTTTCGCTATCCGGCGGGTGTCGAAGCGGTGCGTATCAGCAACCAGCGTGGCACGGTGATCGTGCTGCCGTTTTACGGTCAAATGGTGTGGGATGCGACCTTCGATGGCCATTCCCTCACCATGGGGCACAGCTTTAAACAGCCGCTGCCAGGCAGTTCGATTATCGATACTTACGGCTGTTTTGCCTTCCATTCCGGCCTGCTGGCGAACGGCTGTCCGGCTCCGGATGATGACCATCCACTGCACGGTGAGATGGCCTGTGCGCGCATGGACAACGCATGGATGGTGCTGGAGCAGGATCGCGTGTCGCTGGAAGGGGAGACCGAATATGTGAAAGGCTTTGGCCATCACTATCTGGCCTCTCCAGCGGTGCGGTTGCACGCTAACACGCCGCGTCTGCACATCGAAATGAACGTCACCAATCTGGCGGGCGCGCCGATGCCGCTGCAGTACATGTGCCATCTGAATAGTGCCTGGCTGGCCAATGGTCGCTTTAAGCAGTCGATCCCTCAGGATGCTTTCAAGCTGCGCACCTCGATCCCGGCGCACGTGAAACCGACGCCGCAGTGGACCGCCTATACCGATCAGCTGGCGCGCGATCCGCAGGCATTGCAGCAGTTGGATCAGCCGGAGATGTGCGATCCGGAGATCGTGTTCTTTGCCGACGATCTGCCGCAGTACGGCCATGAGGTGCAGTTCGAACTGCATGCCCCGGAAGGTTATGCCTTGATGACGCGCTTCGATAGCCGACAGTTCCCACACGCCACACGCTGGCTGCTGCACAATCACGATCAGCAGGTGGCGGCTTACGTGCTGCCTTCCACCTGTCGGCCGGAGGGATTTAACGCGGCGCAGTGCGCTGGCACGCTGATTGAGCTGGCTCCCGGCGAGAAGCGACATTTCAGCGTCGAGACCGGCATTCTGTAATCACTGGCGGCCCTTGTGCCGCCTCAATTTTTACCGCTTCGCTATTCACGAAACTGTCACGCAATATCCTTGCCAATCCTATAAAGCCAACTGCCCGGTTGGACGATAACCCCTGCGACATTCGTCACATTGGTTCTCCTCTCTCTTTACCAGGGTTCAGATTTATGAAGCTCAATCAGTTTAAAATTGGCCAGCGGCTGGGTTTTCTCGCCACGCTGCTGTTGCTCGCCACATTGTTGATGGGACTGCACGGACTGCAAGTCAATATGCAGGCGCTGGAAAACAATCAGGACGTGATGGCACGTGAAGTCCTGATTGCCGACAGCATCGACACCGCGCGCAGTGCGCAGGTGCAGTTCAAGATACAGGTACAGGAGTGGAAAAATACCCTGTTGCGCGGCACCCAAGGGCAGGAGACCTTCGATAAGTACAAAAAGGCGTTTTTGAAAGAGAGCCAGCAAACGCAGGCGCTGCTGAGTAAGCTGAGCCAGATTCAGACGTCGCTGGGGTTACCTGACGCTCCCGTGGAACAGGCGCGCGCGGTGCATGCCGGGCTGGAGAGCAAATATCTGGCGGCGCTGGAAAACTACAGTATCAGCGATATTAACAGTGCGGCACGCGTTGACCATCTGGTCACCGGTATCGACCGCGCACCGACACAGCAAATCGACGATCTGGTGGCTGCCACGCTGAAACGCGCGCAGCAGATGCATCAGGAGATCGAAGCGAATAACCTCGCGCATTACCAGAAAACCCGCATGCTGCTGCTGATCGCGATGGGCTGTATCTTGCTGGTTGGTGTGTGCATTACGGCCTGGCTGGTGCAGAGCATCACGCGTCCGCTGAAGCAGGCAATTAACGTCGCGAAGACCGTGGCGGCAGGTGATCTGCGAGCCCGGATTGCGGTCTCAGGACGTGATGAAACCGCACAGCTGATGGCGGCGCTGCGTGATATGAACCATAACCTGACGCGTATTGTGACCGGCGTGCGTTCGGGGACTGAGGCAATAGCCGATACCACCGATCAGGTCGCACACGGCAGCCGCGAGTTGTCGGCGCGCAATGAAGCGCAGGCCAGTGCGTTGGAAGAGACCGCAGCTTCAATGGAGCAGCTGACTTCCGTGGTGAAAAACAATGCCGAGAACGCACGCCATGCCAGCGATATCGCGCGTGATACCCGCCAGCGCGCCGGCGAGGGCGGCGAGGTGGTGGAAAAAGTGGTGGTAGCAATGGGCGAGATCCACCAGTTCTCGCGTGAGATCAACGAGATCGTGACGGTGATTGATGGCATCGCGTTCCAGACCAATATTCTGGCACTCAATGCCGCAGTCGAAGCGGCACGCGCTGGGAATGATGGGCGTGGCTTTGCGGTGGTAGCGTCGGAAGTGCGTGCGCTGGCACAGCGCTCCGCTTCCGCAGCGCGTGATATTCGTGGTCTGACCGATCGTTCAGTGAGTTTGATTGCGCAGGGCAACACGCTGGTGAAAGGCGCGGGATCGTCGATGCAGGAGATTGTCGAGAGCGTGAAGCAGCTGTGCGAGCTGATGGAGAACATCTCATCCGCTAGCGCGGAGCAGAGCGTGGGTATTGAGCAGGTGAACCTGGCGGTGACGCATATGGATGCCGCCACCCAGCAGAACGCCACGCTGTCGCAGCAGTCCGCCCAATCGGCACGCGCGCTGAATCAGCAGGTCGGCTCGCTGGTGGAGAATATCAGCGTATTCCAGTTGGAGTCGAAGCCGGCTCAGTAACGTCTCGCAACAAACTACGCCGTTACACCGATAGGTATTGAGTCGTAGGGCGCCATCAATGGCGCCCTTTTCGTGCACTCTACAGTTAAAAGTTAAATCGCCACTAATCCGCGTACGCCTTCTGCTTCCATATTGGGTCCCGCGCCGCGTTGCACGATCTCACCGCGTGACATCACCAGATACTGATCGGCCAGCTCGGCGGCGAAATCGTAAAACTGCTCCACCAGCAGGATCGCCATATCACCACGCTGGGCCAACTGACGGATCACTGCGCCAATCTCCTTGATCACCGACGGCTGGATCCCTTCGGTGGGCTCATCCAGGATCAACAGCTGCGGCTTGCATGCCAGCGCCCGACCGATCGCCAGCTGCTGCTGTTGCCCACCGGACAGATCGCCGCCGCGTCGGGCTTTCATCTCGCGTAGCACCGGGAACAGCTGGTAAATCTCCTCGGGCACGGATTTGGACTGCGATCCCGAGAAGCGTGCCAGCCCCATCAGCAGATTCTCCTCCACCGTCAGGCGCGGGAAAATTTCGCGGCCCTGCGGCACATAAGCAATACCCGCTTGCACACGCTGATGCGGCTTACGGCTGTTGATCACCTTATCCTGCCAGCGAATCTCACCGGATTTCGCCGGAATCAGCCCCATCAGACATTTCAGCAGTGTGGTTTTACCCACGCCGTTGCGCCCCAGCAGGCAGGTAATTTCGCCCGGTTTGGTTTCAAAAGAGAGGCCGCGCAAAATATGGCTGCCGCCGTAATATTGATTCAGTTCAGAAACCTGCAACATGTTAGCGCCCCAGATAAACGTCGATGACCCGATCATTCGCCTGCACTTCGCGTAACGATCCCTCTGCCAGCACCTGGCCCTGATGCAGTACCGTGACGTGATCGGCAATCGTCTCGACAAAACCCATGTCGTGTTCCACCACCATCAGCGAATGCTTGCCTGCCAGACTGCGGAACAGCTCGGCGGTGTACTCGGTTTCCGCGTCGGTCATACCTGCCGCGGGTTCGTCGAGCAGTAGCAGATGCGGGTCCTGCACTAACAACATGCCGATTTCGAGAAACTGCTTCTGACCGTGCGACAACAAGCCCGCTTTGCGCTGGCGCTCACCGTTCAGCCGCAGCAGTTTTAGCACCTCATCGATGC
Source organism: Pantoea sp. USMM079 (assembly GCF_037153115.1). Taxonomy (NCBI): domain Bacteria; kingdom Pseudomonadati; phylum Pseudomonadota; class Gammaproteobacteria; order Enterobacterales; family Erwiniaceae; genus Pantoea; species Pantoea sp. USMM079. The sequence continues at coordinate 212,616 of NZ_JBBCKX010000003.1, read as the reverse complement.
GATCCTGCTGTTCGCCGTTAAGCCGTGCACGCAAACTAGCCCACACCGACTTATCGTTTTTCAGCGCGATTTCCAGATTTTCGAATACTGTGAGCGCTTCAAAAACCGTGGGTTTCTGGAACTTGCGGCCAATGCCGGCCCGGGCGATCTCCACCGACGACATGCGGGTGAGATCGGTATCCTGGTCATAGATCACCTGCCCGTTATCGGGACGGGTTTTGCCGGTGATCACGTCCATCAGCGTGGTTTTGCCCGCGCCGTTGGGGCCGATCACACAGCGCAGTTCACCGACGCCGATCTTCAGCGACAGATCGGTGAGCGCGCGGAAGCCATCAAATGAGACGTTGATCTTCTCCAGTTGCAGCACCGGATCGCTCTGATCGCGATGGCGATCGGCGGGATGGGGATGGGTAAACAGTTGCTCAGTCATCACGCCTCCGGCGCAGCAGGCCAATCACACCACGCGGCAGGAACAGCGTGACGAGGATAAACATCAGGCCGAGGAAGAACAGCCAGTATTCCGGGAAGGCGACGGTGAACCAGCTTTTGGCCCCGTTCACAATCGCGGCCCCTAAAAGCGGGCCAATTAAGGTGCCGCGCCCGCCGAGTGCCACCCAGATAGCCGCCTCAATCGAGTTGGTCGGCGACATTTCACTGGGATTGATAATGCCGACCTGCGGCACGTACAGCGCGCCCGCCAGGCCGCACAGTACCGCCGACAGCGTCCAGACAAACAGCTTGAAGCCTTTAGGGTCGTAACCGACGAACATCAGGCGGTTTTCTGCATCGCGCACCGCCGTCAACACCCGCCCAAACTTACTGCGCGCCAGTGCGAAGCCAATGCCAAGGCTGATTAACAATAGCAGCACGGTGGCGACGAATAATCCAATGCGCGTGCCGGTGGCGGTGACGTTAAAGCCGAGCAGGGTGGTGAAACCGGTAAAGCCGTTGTTACCGCCAAAGCCGGTTTCATTGCGGAAGAACAGCAGCATGCCCGCGTAGGTCAGCGCCTGCGTCATGATCGAGAAGTAAACGCCTTTGATTTTTGAGCGGAAGGCGAAGTAGCCGAACACCAGCGCCAGCAAACCCGGCACCAGCATGATCAGACACAGTGCCCAGGCAAAATGTTGCGTACCCGCCCAGAACCACGGCAGCTCGTTCCATGACAGGAACGACATAAACGCCGGTAAGCCCTCGCCGGAAGCCTGTCGCATCAGGTACATGCCCATCGCATAGCCGCCTAATGCGAAGAACAGACCGTGTCCAAGAGACAGCAATCCGGCATAGCCCCATACCAGATCCAGCGCTACCGCGACGATGGCGTAGCAGAGGATTTTGCCGATCAAGGTCAGCGTGTAAGTAGAGATCGCCAGCGGATGCGTGGCGGGTAATAGGGCGCAGAACGGCAGCACCAGCAGCAGCAAGGAGATCACGATGCCGAGGCTGATGCTGAGGCGCGGCGCTTTGCGCGTCAGCGTTAACGTCAGGGGTTGGCTCATCAGTCTATTACCCTCCCTTTGAAGGCAAACAGGCCCTGTGGACGTTTCTGAATGAACAGCACGATCAGCACGAGGATGAGGATTTTACCCAGTACCGCACCAATCTGCGGTTCCAGCACTTTGTTGAGGATGCCTAGGCCAAAGGCCGCCACCACTGTGCCCGCCAGCTGTCCCACGCCGCCAAGCACCACCACCAGGAAGGAGTCGATGATGTAACCCTGGCCGAGTTCCGGCCCGACGTTGCCCAGTTGCGACAGCGCTACACCGCCCAGTCCGGCAATGCCAGAACCCAGACCGAACGCCAGCATATCGATGCGCCCGGTCGGCACGCCGCAGCAATCGGCCATGGCGCGGTTTTGCGTCACGGCGCGCACGCTCAGGCCCAGACGCGTTTTGTTGAGCAGCAGCCAGGTCAGACCCAGCACGGCAAACACAAACAGGATCACCGCAATACGGTTGTACGGCAGCACCAGGTTAGGCAACACTTGCCAGCCGCCAGACAGCCAGCCTGGGTTAGCCACTTCCAGGTTCTGTGCGCCAAACAGCATACGCACCAGTTGGATCAGCATCAGACTGATGCCCCAGGTGGCGAGCAGGGTTTCCAGCGGGCGGCCGTATAAATGACGAATGATGATGCGCTCCAGCAGCATGCCAATGCTCGCGGTGATCAGGAATGCCACAGGCAGCGCCAGCAGCGGATACCACGCCAGCCACTGCGGTGCGAACTGCTGGAACAAGTTTTGTACAAACCAGGTGGCGTACGCACCGAGCATCAACATCTCACCGTGCGCCATGTTGATCACGCCAAGCAGGCCGTAAGTGATCGCCAGACCCAGCGCGGCTAGCAGCAGGATCGAGCCGAGTGACAGGCCGGTAAACGCCTGACCGAAGAGATCGCCCCACATCAGGCGATGTTTGATTTGTTGCAGGCTCTCCGTGGCCGCGGCGCGCACCTGCGCATCGGGTTCGTTGCTGGCCTGCGTTAAGCGATTGAGGCTGGCCTGCATATTCGGGTCGCTGGACTCACCGAGCAGCGTGACGGCTTTGAGGCGCACGCGGGCATCCGGGCTGGTAAGTTGCAGATTGGCGGCGGCCATGACGAGCACGGCGTGAACCTGAGTGTCTTTTTCCACGGCGAGACGCTGTTCGATCAGCGGCAACTGATCGGCGGCACCGTCGTTTTGCAACTGTTGGGCGGCACGCAGGCGAATCGCGGGATCCTCGCTCACCAGCTGGTGGGCGGCGAGGGCGCTGGCGATTAACACGCGCAGCCGGTTGTTCATAAACAGCTTTTTGGTGTCACCCGTCGGCTGTTGTGCGCTATCCAGCGGGATGAGTTTGTCATCCTGCTTGCTGAACGGCTGTTTATTTTGGTCGATGACCATGCTTTCGTTGCGCAGTGCCTGTAGCAGCGGCAAGCGGCTGGCCTGCGGTGCGGCCGCCCACTGTTGCAGCAGGTTGGCCTGATCAGTGCGGCTGGCAGCGGCGAAATCAGCGCCATCGCCCGCCCGGGCGAGCCACGGCAGGAGCAGCAGCAGACAGCAAAGATAACGGCGGATTGTCATGATGATGATCCTGTATGTCGTTGGGCTTGGGGCGGTTGATGACCTCACCCTAACCCTCTCTCGTAAGCGAGTGAGGGGACCGATCCAGCAAAGAACGCTGTTAATCACATTCGGCATCCTCTCCCATACTTTGCCAGAGAAGATCCGCAGGCGGCTGATGCCTTTGCCCTGGCTCCATTACAGAGCCAGATCGGGCATCAGCGCGCATTTTGCGTATTACTTCGTCGATTTCACCGGATAATCCGGCTTCTTATCATTACCGGCGATGTACGGGCTCCAGGGCTGAGCGCGGATTGGCTTATCGGTCTGCCACACCACGTTGAACTGACCGTTCTCTTCCACTTCGCCGATCATCACGGGCTTGTGCAGATGGTGGTTGGTTTTATCCATGGTCAGCGTGAAGCCGTCCGGCGCTTTAAAGGTCTGTCCGGCCATCGCCGCACGCACTTTGTCCACATCGGTGGTACCCGCTTTTTCTACCGCCTGCGCCCACATATGGATGCCGACATAAGTCGCTTCCATCGGGTCATTGGTGACCACGGTGCCTGCGTTCGGCAGGTTGTGCGCTTTGGCATAAGCACGGTAATCCGCCACGAATTTCGCGTTAGTTGGGTTATCCACCGATTCGAAGTAGTTCCACGCGGCTAACTGACCGACCAGCGGTTTGGTATCAATGCCGCGCAACTCTTCCTCCCCGACAGAGAAGGCGATCACCGGAATATCCGTGGCTTTAATGCCCTGGTTAGCCAGCTCTTTGTAGAACGGCACGTTGGAGTCACCGTTGATGGTGGAGATCACGGCCGTTTTGCCACTGGCAGAGAACTTCTTGATGTTAGAAACGATGGTCTGATAGTCGCTGTAGCCAAACGGCGTATAGACCTCTTCGATGTCTTTATCCTGAATGCCTTTGGTGTGCAGGAAGGCGCGCAGAATCTTGTTAGTGGTACGCGGGTAGACGTAATCGGTACCCAGCAGGAAGAAGCGTTTGGCGCTGCCGCCGTCTTCGCTCATCAGGTATTCCACCGCCGGAATCGCCTGCTGGTTGGGTGCCGCACCGGTGTAGAACACGTTTGGCGACATCTCTTCGCCTTCATACTGCACCGGATAGAACAACAGTCCGTTCAGCTCTTCAAACACCGGCAGCACTGACTTACGTGAGACCGAAGTCCAGCAGCCGAACACCGCCGCGACTTTATCCTGTGTTAACAGCTGGCGCGCTTTCTCCGCGAACAGCGGCCAGTTAGACGCCGGATCGACCACCACCGGTTCCAGCTTTTTGCCCAGCACGCCGCCTTTGGCGTTGATTTCATCAATGGTCATCAGGGCCACGTCTTTCAGCGGCGTCTCGGAGATCGCCATGGTGCCGGAAAGCGACGACATGATGCCGACTTTGATGGTATCAGCGGCCTGGGCACCAAAGGTAAAGCCCAAACTGGCCACGGTGGCGGAGAGCGCAAAAGCTTTTAGCAACGAACGTCTTTTCATTGTTAACCCTCTAAATGTGTTAGTGTTTTTATTCAATGGGTTGAAGCCGGGCCTGCTGTAACATATGCAATGTGATCTTTCTGACCTCTGCCTTACTGACGGCAATGTGGTCGGTTAAAATGCGTTGTGCCTCCTCGGTTTGTTGCTGGAAAATCGCCCGTAAAATCTGAGCGTGTTCGCGGTATGTCGCATCTACCCGGTCGTCACGGGTAAAGTCGAGACGACGGATGATGCGGATCTTTTCGGTCAGTTCGGCGTGGATGCGTGCCATCTCCTGATTGCCCGCGGCGGCTACCAGCGCCATATGAAAGGCTTCGTCGTGCGCCGACACCGCTTTGCCATCCTCCAGGCGTGGCGCATCGATCCAGAAACCTTTCAGTTCGTTCAGGATTTCCGCACAGGCCAGCGGCGGCAGCGCGCACAGGCGGCGCACTGCTTCGCGCTCCAGCACGGTGCGGAAGTCGTACAGCTCTTCGAAGTATTCGAAGTCGAACGGCTTCACCTGCCAGCCGCTGCGGAACCACACTTCGACATAGCCCTCGCGCTCCAGCCAAAACAGCGCCTGACGTACCGGCGTGCGGCTCACGTCGAGCCGATCGGCGATTTCGTTTTCGCTAAAGCGGTCACCGGGCATCAAACGAAACTCAAAAATGTCCTGTTTCAATGCCTGATAAACCTTCTCCGCCAGCGCCTCCGGACGGCCTTTGCTGCGTGGGCTTTGATGCATGCGATCTCCTTATTCCAGCCATAGCAGGGTGTCGCCCGGACTGACCGGACGTCCTGCCTGGCAGGCAATGCGTTTCACCGTGCCGGCCTGTGGCGCGACAATCGCCAGTTCCATTTTCATGGCTTCGACGATGATCAGCGTCTGACCGGCTTCCACCGCGTCCCCCGGCTGCACCAGCACTTTCCAGATGTTGCCGTTCATATCGGCACAGACCGCTAGCGCATCTTCGTCGGCTTCCGGGGCCATCAGCGTCTCTTCACTGGTCAGCGGCGCGTTCTGCTCTTCCTGTGCCCACAGCGTCACTTCCTGTTCGAAAGCGGCTGACTGGCGCTGACGGAATTCGGCAATTGAGTCGGCGTGTTCAGCGAGGAATTGCTGGTGGGCAGCGAAATCAAACAGCGTCTCTTCGATACGTACCGTGGCGCGGCCTTCGCGGAAGTCATCGCGCAGTTGCGTGAGTTCATCTTCGGTCACCGGATAGAAGCGCACCTGATCGAAGAAGTGCAGCAACCATGGCTCATCCGCCGCGAACTGGTCGTTCTTGAGGAATTTGTTCCAGATTGGCAGCGTGCGGCCCACCAGCTGATAGCCACCGGGTGAATCCATGCCGTAGATGCACATGTACATGCCGCCAATACCGACCGTGCCTTCGGCGGTAAAGGTACGTGCCGGGCTGTATTTGGAACTGAGCAGGCGATGGCGTGGATCGATCGGTACTGCACACGGCGCGCCCAGATAGACATCGCCCAGGCCGAGGATCAGATAGCTGGCATCGAAAATGGTGTCGCGTACCGCTTCACGACTCTCCAGCCCGTTGATGCGCTGAATAAAATCAACGTTGTTCGGCAGCCATGGCGCAGTAGCGCGCACGGTTTCCTGATAACGCTCGACCGCACCGAGCGTGGCGCTGTCTTCAAATGCCATTGGCATCCAGACGATGCGCGAAGGCACTTTCAGCTGGCTGACATCGCCGAGTCCGGCTTCCAGTTCCAGCAGCAGATTCATCAGCTGTTTCTGGCTGAGGATCAGGCTGTCATAGCGCACCTGCAGCGAACGCACGCCAGGCGATAACTCTTCCACGCCGGGCACCGCACGTTCACGCAGCGCATTCATCAGCAGGTGCACACGCAGACGCAGCGCCAGATCCAGCACGTTGTCGCCGTACTCAATCAGCACATATTTATCACCGGCTTGGCGGTAAACCGCCGCTGGCGTAGTCGATGTCGCAGGCAAGGCCGCCAGCAAGGTGGCTGAGCCGATGTCACTGGCCGCCAGCGAAGGCACCTCGAAGGCTGGCGCATGGGTACTGCGCAAGGTTTCCACGCTGTGCGCCTGGGCTTTTTCCAGCGCCACCGCTTCGTCGGCGCTGATCGGATGGAAGCGAATGCGGTCGCCCGGTTTCACCTGACCGACTTTCCACAGCTCCGCTTTGGCAATCGTCACCGGACAGACGAAGCCACCGAGGCTCGGGCCGTCATGGGTCAGGATCACCGGGAAGTCGCCGGTGAAGTTCACTGCACCGATCGCGTATTCGCAGTCGTGTACGTTGGAAGGGTGCAGCCCGGCTTCGCCGCCGTTGGCGCGCGTCCAGGTCGGTTTTGGTCCGACTAAACGCACACCGAGGCGGTTGGAGTTGTAGTGCACCTGCCAGTCGCTGGCGAAGAACTCGTCGATAGCCGCCTGAGTGAAGAAATCCGGCGCGCCGTGCGGGCCGTACAGCACGCCGATGCGCCATTCGTTGCCATAGTGCGGCACCAGCGCGTGATCGAGCGCTTGCGGCTCGCTGACTGGCGCGGGCGTGGTGCAGGCGGCCAGCAGCGGTTGAGAGATCGGCAACATATCGGCGATGCGCAGGGTGCGTCCGGCATGACCGCCAAACTGGCCGAGTGAGAAGGTAGAACGGCTGCCCAGATATTCCGGCACATCGAAGCCGTTGCGCACCGCTAAATAGGTGCGGCAACCGCTTTGCGCACGGCCTAACGTCAGCGTCTGGCCTGCTTTTACACTTATTGGTTGCCAGTAATCGAGGCTTGCGCCATCCAGTTCTGCCGGGCAATCTGCGCCGGTCAGGGCAATGACTGCGTCGCTGTGGAAACGCAGTGTCGGGCCTTGCAAAGTAAACTCCAGCCCGGCGGCGCTGTCGTGGTTGCCGACAATGCGGTTTGCGAGGCGGAAAGCGAAGTCATCCATCGGGCCTGAAGGTGGCACGCCAATATCCCAATAGCCGAGGCGGCCAGGGAAATCCTGAATGCTGCTGAAGGTGCCGGGTTGCAGCACTTCAATCACGCTGGCGGACGGCGTAAAGCTGTCGAGGAAACGCGTCCAGACTTTGCCGCTGCTGAACGCTTCGGTGGCCACAATCTGGCGCAGATAATCGAGGTTGGTGGCGATGCCGTGCAGCTGCGTGGCATCCAGCGCCTGCTGCATTTTTGCCAGCGCCGCTTCACGCGTGTCGGCGTGAACAATCAGTTTGGCAATCATCGGATCGTAAAATGCTGAGACTTCGGTGCCGGTATCGATCCAGCCATCGACGCGCACGCCATCCGGGAAACTGACACCGGTCAGGGTGCCGGGACTTGGCTGGAAGTTTTTCAGTGGATCTTCAGCGTAGATACGCACTTCAATCGATGCGCCTTTGGGGGCCTGCTGCAGTCGCGCCCAGTCGATGGTATCACCGGCGGCGACTTGCAGCATGCACTCCACCAGATCGAGCCCGGTCACACACTCCGTCACCGGATGCTCAACCTGCAAGCGGGTGTTCACTTCGAGGAAATAGAACGCATCCTGTGCGGCGTCGTAGATGTATTCCACGGTACCGGCGCTGCGATAGCTCACTAACTCGCCCAGACGCACGGCCGATGAGAGCAGCGCCTCACGCGTCGCCTGCGGCAGGTTCGGTGCCGGGGTCTCTTCCACCACTTTCTGGTTGCGACGCTGTAATGAGCAGTCACGCTCACCGAGGGCAATCACTTTGCCGCTGCCGTCACCAAAAATCTGCACTTCAACGTGGCGCGCGCGGTCGATAAAGCGCTCCAGGAACACGCCTGCATCACTGAAAAACTGTTCGCCGAGACGACGTACGCTCTCCCATGCATTGCGCAGCGCATCGGCGTCGTCACAGCGGGTTAAGCCAATACCGCCGCCGCCCGCCGTGCTTTTTAGCATCACCGGATAACCGATGTTTTCTGCCGCGCTGAGCGCCTCTTCCAGCGAGTTGAGCAGCGGTGTGCCAGGCGTCATCGGCACACCTGCGCTAGCCGCCAGTTCACGCGCGCGGTGCTTCAGGCCAAACTCGCCAATCTGCTGCGCCGTCGGACCAACAAATGCAATCCCCGCCTCTTCACAGGCGGCGGCAAACGGCAGGCTTTCGGAGAGAAAGCCGTAGCCCGGCCAGATGGCTTCCGCGCCGGTCTCTTTGGCGGCGGCAAGAATCTTATCGATGCGCAGATAGCTGTCGGTGGCTTTATCGCCACCCAGCGCGATCGCCACATCGGCTTCTTTGACATGGCGCGCGTTACGGTCGGCATCGGAGTATACGGCGACGCTTTTCACGCCGAGGCGCTTCAGGGTGCGAATCGCACGGCAGGCGATTTCGCCACGGTTAGCGATCAGGACGGTGCTGAACATGGTTATTTACTCCCCTGAGAGGCCAGCCAGTTGCGCCAGCCGCCAAATTCGGTAATTTCCAGCGCCTGCGACAGCACCGCCGGTTCACAGATAAAGCCTTTCACCACGCGACCATCAGCCAGCGTCAGAGATCCAATGCCGAGCGGTGCCGGGATTTCCGCCACGAATTCGCCAAAGCGCGCCAGCGGGATATCCCACAGTTCCACCGTGATCGCCGCACCGATGTCGCCACGCAGCAGACCGGGCTTCTTGATCGGGCCATCGAGCAGGGCAAACAGACGGTAGTTGCTGGCGGTTTGCGTCTCTTCCACCCACACCGCATCGCGGGTGGTGAGCTGGAAATTCAGCGGCATGCCGGTGAGGTGCGCACCGACCACTGCCACGCGTACGTGATCGGCAGACACCGGGAATGCGGTGTATTGAGCGGGCTGAGCTTTGCCGGTCGCGCCTAACGTCAGCGCCATCTGCTGTTGCCACTGAATGCCGAAGACTGCCAGCGCGCGATCCTGCCAGGCAGACGCAATCAGCGTGATGCCCGCAGGCAGGCCATCGGCGCGGAACGGACCAGGCAGCGCCAGTGCGCTAAGGTCAGCAAGGTTAGTGAAGTTGGTGTAGGTGCCAAACTGCGAGTTGTAATGCACCGGCTCCTGCTTCATCTCTTCTAGCGTGTGAATGGTTGGCGAGGTCGGCACCACGAGCGCATCAAACTGCGCCAGGGTTTGTTGGATTTGACGCGTCAGCTCAGCGCGCAGGTATTCCGCCTGATAAGCCTCGACGGCGGTGTATTTCAGGCCACTGCTGACAATACCGTACACCACCGGGTCCATCTCTTCCGGGCGATTGATCATCTCACCGACAGCGACAGTGCGCTCGGCAACCCACGGGCCGTAATAAAGCTGTTCCGCCAGTTGGTGGAATGCGGTGAAGTCGATAGGGTGCAGCGTCGCGCCGCCCGCTTGCAGTTGCTCCAGTGCACGTAACCAGGCTGCTTCGGCCTGCTTATCACCAAAGAATTCAGGCGTGGCAGGAATGGCGAAATCAGGTCGAGCCTTAAAGCTGGCAGGCGCGGTGTGCGGATTGTTGCGTGAGTAGGCGTCTCCCGCATCGTTACCACCTGCGGCGGTGGCAACGGTGAAGGCATCTTCCACCGTGAGAGCGAAGACGGAGATGGTGTCATTCAAACGGCAAGCAGGCACTACGCCGCTGGCCGAGAACCAGCCTTTGGTGGGTTTCAGGCCGACGATGTTGTTAAAACCTGCCGGGACGCGACCGGAACCGGCGGTATCGGTGCCCAGCGAGAAGCCCACCAGGCCGCGCGCCAGCACCGAAGCAGAACCGGAGCTGGAACCACCGCTAACATACTCGGGGTTAAAGGTGTTGCTTACCGCACCGAACGGAGAACGCGTGCCGACTAACCCAGTGGCGTATTGGTCGAGGTTGGTTTTGCCGATCACCACCGCACCGGCCGCTTTAAGCTGTGCGACCACAAAGGCATCAGTTTCAGCCGTATAGGTTAAGGCCGGACAGGCGGCACTGGTCGGCCAGCCTGCCACATCGATATTGTCTTTCACCGCAAACGGCACGCCAAACAGCGGCAGTGCAGCGGGATTGCGCAAGTAACTGGCCAGCAAGGGTTCAATTTGCGCCTGCAGTTGTGCGGGCGAAGCGACATACAGCCAGGCGTTATCCTGCTGGTCGATGGCGTCGAGGTGTGCTGCCAACAAGGTGCTGATGCACTGTGGGTCCTGCTGATAGCGGTGTTGCCAATCCTGAAGCGTGTATCCGAAGGTTGCTGCCATGAGTGAATTCCAACTGGTATACAAGATGGAATTCAACAAAGCAAAGCGCGTGCCATTTTTGTAAGTAAATGAATAGCTGTAGCTAATTGATATGACATAAGATTTTGTGATGATAATTTGCACAGTCACAGCGCAGACGGTGTGCAATCACGGTGCGCCTGCGTAAATTTTGTGAAGAACATGGCAAGAGACCGTTGGCCTGGTTAGCATGAGTTAAGTCTGGCATGAGCTGGATCGCAGCAGAGAGGAGAGTAGAGTGGAGAAGTGGCGTAACTGGATGATAGGGATCTGTCTGGTCAGCACGGCCAGCAGCGTGTGGGCCGACTCGCTGGATCAACAAAGACAGCGCTATGCGCAAATCAAACAAGCCTGGGATAACAATCAAATGGACCAGGTCTCGCAGCTGATGCCAACGCTGCAGGATTATCCGCTCTATCCGTATCTGCAATACCGTTTGCTGGCGCAGGATCTCGATCAAGAGACGCCGCTGGCGGTGAAGAATTTCATTCAGCAATATCCAACGCTGCCACCGGCGCGTTCACTCTCGACACGCTTCGTCAACGTGTTGGCACATCGTCAGGACTGGCAGGGCGTGCTGAGCTTTAGCCCGGATGAACCCAAACCGGTGCAGGCGCGCTGTAACTGGTATTACGCCAAGTGGGCTACCGGCCAGCAGCAGGTGGCGTTTGATGGCGCGAAATCGATCTGGCTGCGCGGTTCCGCGTTGCCGAATGACTGCGATCAGCTGTTCTCGGTGTGGCAAGCGTCCGGACAGATGTCGCCGATTACCATTCTCGAACGTATTCGCCTGGCGATGAAAGCCGGCAACGACAGTCTGGTGAATTATCTGGCGAAAATGCTGCCAGCGGATTATCAAACCACTTCCAGCGCGCTGATTGCGCTGCAGCAAAATCCGCAGACCGTCACCACTTTTGCCAGCAGCCTCGGTCCGACCGATTTCACTCGTATGGCCACCAGTTATGCCTTTGCCCGCGTCGCGCGTGAAGACATGGATAATGCGCGCATGATGATCCCGCAACTGGTGCAGGCGCAGAAAATGAGCCCGGCGGAAGAGCAGGATCTGAAGGAAACTGTCGTGTGGCGCATGATGGGCGCCGATCTGACCTCCGAGCAGGCGCGCTGGCGTGATGCAGTGGTGATGAACAGTGAATCCACCGCGCTGGTGGAGCGTCGCGTGCGTCTGGCGCTCAGTCAGAACGATCGTCGTGGACTGAACACCTGGATCGCGCGTTTACCGGTTGAAGCCAAAGAGAAAGATGAGTGGCAATACTGGCAAGCCGATCTGCTGATTTCTCAGGGGCGCAAAGAAGAAGCCGATGAGATTCTGCGTAAGCTGATGCAGGCTCGTGGTTTCTACCCGATGGTGGCGGCGCAACGTCTCGGCGTGGAATATCCGTTGCAGATCGATCAGGCCCCGGCGGCAGACAGCTCGGTGGTGCAGGGGCCTGAACTGGCGCGCGTGCGTGAGCTGATGTATTGGGGGCTGGATAACCTGGCGCGCAGTGAGTGGGCCAATCTGATCTCCAGCAAGACCCATTCGCAGCAACAGATGCTGGCGCGTTACGCCAACGAGCAGGACTGGTGGGATCTCAGCGTGCAGGCGACCATTACCGCCAAAATGTGGGATAGCCTGAAAGAGCGCTTCCCGCTGGCATGGCGCAATCTGTATCAGCAATACACCAGCGATAAAGGTATTCCGCAGAGCTATGCCATGGCGATCTCCCGCCAGGAGAGTGCGTGGAATCCGAAAGCGCGTTCGCCGGTCGGTGCCAGTGGTTTAATGCAGGTGATGCCAGCCACGGCCAGCCATACCGTGAAGATGTACAACATCCCCGGCTATGTGAACAGCAGCCAGTTGCTCGACCCACAGACCAATATTCAGATTGGTACGCAGTATCTGGAATACGTCTATCAGCAGTTCGATCAGAACCGCATCTTCTCCTCGGCGGCCTATAATGCCGGGCCGGGCAGGGTACGCAGCTGGTTGAATAACAGCGGCGGAAAACTGGATGCGGTGGCGTTTATCGAAACCATTCCGTTCTCAGAAACACGCGGCTACGTGAAAAACGTGCTGGCGTATGACGCCTACTACCGTTACTTCATGGGCAAGCCGGATAAGATTCTCGCCGATGGCGAGTGGAATCGCCGTTACTAGCTGTGCTATGCTTCCGTACTCGCTAATGAGTACGGAAGCCCTTCATGAGCCAACCTCTTTCTTCCCAGCCGGATGCGGCTCAGCCTGTTGAAGATAACTGGCTGCGTTTTATCGATTTGATGCAGAAAGCTTTCGCGGACGGTGTGTCGTTGCCTTTGCTGCAACTGATGATGACGCCCGATGAACGTGAAGCGTTTGGCACGCGCCTGCGCATTATTGAAGAGCTGATGAACGGCGACATGAGCCAGCGCGAGCTGAAGAATGAGCTGGGCGTCGGTATCGCCACCATCACGCGTGGATCTAACAGTCTGAAAGAAGCGCCTCCCGAGCTGAAACGCTGGCTGGAAGCGCGCTTAGGCCGCCATTAATTACTGCTGATACAGCGGATGGGTGAACGGGCAGAGTGCCAGTATCAGCGCCTGGTGGTAAACGCTTGAGCGGCTCAACAGACCGTTGGTAAACGCGCCGATAGCGCCGCCTTTCTGCTTGATATTATCAACGCCGGTTAAGCGTGCCATTTCGTGACCGAGTTCGTGTCCGGCGGCTAAGCCCTCCATGACAATCGGCGGCAAGGTGAAGCTGGCAGAGCGCGATTCGCCGCGCTGCTGGGCGTTTTCAATCACCATCCATGCAAAGGCACAATCGCCTTCGATACCGGCCTCAATCGCGACCCAGTAGTCAGATTCAGGACGCTGCAAACGCGCATTTGCCACGCGGGTACGTGCGCCAGTTCGCGTTTCGACATCGCTTAACGGTTGAGCAGCAACGCCGCTCTCGACCTCGACCCCTTCAATATGGCAGGATCCTTCACCAAAGACGTCGTTGAACGCCTGAGCAATCGCGCGAATTTTTGCCGGGTTGATGGTGGCTGCGACAACGTGGTACATAATTGTTTGAACCCTCAAGGCAAATTTGTCGCAGTATAACGGAAATTAAGCATGCTACAGGTCTATCTTGTTCGTCACGGCGAAACGGTATGGAATGCGGCCCGACGCATTCAAGGTCAATCCGACAGTCCGCTGACGGAAAAAGGTGAGCAACAGGCCCAGCAAGTGGGTGAACGGATGAAATCGCAGGGCATCACCCATGTGATTGCCAGCGATTTAGGCCGCACGCGCCGCACCGCCGAGATCATCGCGGATGCCTGCGGTTGTACGGTCACGGTTGATGCACGTTTGCGTGAGCTGAATATGGGCTGTCTCGAACAGCGCCCCCTTGATGGCTTAACGCCGGAAGAGGAGAGCTGGCGTAAAACGCTGGTGGATGGCACCCAAGACGGCCGCATCCCAGGCGGTGAATCGATGCTGGAGATGGCGACGCGCATGCACGAAGCGCTGAACGCGTTGCTCGAACTGCCAGCGGGCAGCCGTCCGTTGATTGTCAGTCACGGTATGGCGTTAGGCGTGTTAGTGAGTACGCTATTGGGATTGCCGGCGCACGCTGAGCGCCGTTTGCGCCTGCGCAACTGCTCGATTTCACGCGTGGATCATCAACAGAGCGCGTGGCTGGCTGCAGGTTGGGTGGTCGAGACGGCAGGCGATGTGTCGCATCTGGATGCGCCTGCGCTGGACGAATTGCAGCGTTAAGCGTCATTCGGTTTCGGTGCGCATCAATGCGCAGCCTGTAAAGGGTGGGGGTAATGATTGCCTGCCCAGCAAAAGGGTCAGCTCGCCATTTATGGCGATCTGCCGTTATTGAAGCCAAAAAAATGCCGTCATCATGACGGCATTTTGATATCAGCGATTCTGCTGCGGGCGAATGGGAATCAGGTATTCGCAACGGATTTCCGTTGGCGGTTCGCTGCGTTTCTTACCGCCATGCGTGAAGAAACGCTCAATATCCTGGCCCTGACGACGCACCAGACCCAACGTTGGCATACAGGTGCCGTATAGCAGCAGAATGAACTCACCCAGTGCGCTGCGCGCACCGTTATAGGTGAACTGCACGTAATCCCCGGCTTCGAGAATCACATTTTGATTCGACTGCATGCTCAATGCCTGTTGATCGGCAGGCACTGCCGTGGTGTAGAGAATCTCCTGCTCATCATCCTTTTCATGGCTGGCACGTACCTGATGCAGACCGTATAACACCGGTGGCACGGTATCAGTTTCCAGCAGGAACTGTTTCCAGAAATGGATGCGCATTTCGTCACGGTAGCTGGAAATTTGCTCCAGCGTACAGGTGTAACTCTGCGTTTGCCCGACCAGCACCGTTTCCGGCAGCGTGACAAACGTGGCCTCAGGCATGTGGTGATCGTCCAGACGAATCGGCGGGCGAATGCCGAAGGAGTTCCATTCCGATGAGCGACGATACCAGGCGGGCGTTTGATTAAACTGCTTTTTAAACGCACGGGTAAAAGTCTGCTGTGAATCGAAGCGGTATTGTAAAGCGATGTCGAGGATCGGGCGGCTGGTCAGGCGCAAGGCCACAGCGGCTTTCGACAGGCGACGCGCGCGGATGTAAGCGCCGATGGCGTGGCTCGTCACTTCCTTGAACATACGCTGCAGGTGCCACTTGGAATAGCCCGCTTTCAACGCAACATTATCTAATGAAAGGGGTTGATCCAGATGGCTCTCCAGCCAGACAAGCAAATCGCGAATGATACCGGCTTGGTCCATAAAACATCCTCATAACTCTCTGGTGGCGCAACTATGAAGTCGTCGAATAATAGCACGAAATGCACAAAAGCGTGGGGGCGGTTTGTCAATCGGCTGTGCTAAATCAATGCGGGTTACAACCCGTTTAGGTTTGGTTCCGGGTTCGATTGACAGTACATTACAGTCTCATCTATTCGATTGGCAATGGTAACTCAATGACAATAACTCGCTTTCTTATAATCACGCTTGCAACTTGTCTCTTCAGCGCGGGCGTTCAGGCCGAGGAAATCGGCTCGGTAGACACGGTTTTCAAGATGTTTGGCCCCGACCATAAGATCGTGGTGGAAGCCTTCGACGACCCCGACGTAAAAAATGTAACCTGTTATATCAGCCGGGCGAAAACCGGTGGGATCAAGGGCGGATTAGGTCTGGCGGAAGATACTTCCGACGCAGCCATCTCCTGCCAGCAGGTTGGGCCTGTAGAGCTTAGCGATAAAATCGCACAAGGCAAGGCGCAAGGAGAAGTGGTCTTCCAAAAGCGCACTTCATTGGTATTTAAGAAGCTGCAGGTGGTGCGCTTCTATGATCAAAAACGTCATGCGCTGGTTTACCTGAGCTACTCAGATAAAGTGGTGGACGGTTCGCCGAAGAATGCGCTGAGCGCTGTGCCAATCATGCCGTGGCATTGAGGCATAAAAAAACGCCCTGATGGGCGTTTTTCTTTTACTGCAGCAAACTTAATCCTGCAATTCACCACAGAAGCGATACCCTTCGCCATGAATGGTGGCGATGATTTCTGGCGTATCCGGGGTGGATTCGAAATGCTTACGAATGCGGCGGATGGTGACATCCACGGTGCGGTCATGCGGCTTCAGCTCACGACCTGTCATCTTCTTCAGCAGATCGCCACGGGTTTGAATCTTGCCCGGGTTTTCGCAGAAGTGCAGCATCGCGCGGAACTCACTGCGTGGCAGCTTATACTGTTCACCGTTCGGGCTGATCAGTGAGCGGCTGTTAATATCCAGCTCCCAGCCGTTAAAGCGATAGCTTTCAACCGCGCGACGTTCTTCACTTGGCATCGCCAGATTCATGGTGCGCGATAACAGGTTGCGTGCACGAATCGTCAGCTCACGTGGGTTAAACGGTTTAGTGATGTAATCATCGGCGCCAATCTCCAGGCCGAGGATTTTATCTACTTCGTTATCACGACCTGTCAGGAACATCAGCGCAACGTTTGCTTGTTCACGCAATTCGCGTGCCAGCAGCAAACCGTTTTTGCCTGGCAGGTTGATATCCATGATCACCAGATTGACGTCATTTTCCGTCAAAACCTGATGCATCTCGGCGCCGTCGGTGGCTTCATAGACCACGTAACCTTCCGCCTCAAAAATACTTTTGAGGGTGTTACGCGTGACCAGTTCGTCTTCAACGATAAGAATGTGCGGGGTCTGCATGTTTCGCTACCTAAAATTTGCCAACAAATCGAAAACAGGGCGTACGATGGCTGCGTTTACTGTTCATCAAAACAGCGTGCCTTACGCAACCGGTGTACGAAATAATCTTCGGAATACACCATCCATCTATGTCAACTTCAGTGTTAGCTCAGCCAGTCAGGATGAATATTTGCGTGCCCCGTGGGTATCGGACTGGCGCTTATCCTAACCGTATTAACAGCAACCTAACAGCACCAACAACAACCGATAAGCATAAAAACAACGCTTCGTTGACTTATATCAAATGCAAGTGTAGCACGTTAACACTTTTATGAAAAACTTCTCCAGGAATGCCAGCTTAGCTCACAAAAAGCAGCATTTTTGCTACATTTTGGCTGCATAACGGTAAAACTAAAACCTGCAGGAAATAATATTTTAATAATATGAAAAACAATAGATTTATATTAATTAAGCGTGGAAATTTTAGTTATATCCCACAATATCTTCTCCCCATCGCTTTTATCCTCTTTTAACATCCTTAACATCTTATTTTCTCTTGCCCCTGTGGTTGGTATTTTTGCCACTGCATGCCAACATAGGGCGAGTTGTTAACAGTTCGATGGAAAAATCATGCATTTCCCCCTGATCCTTGTCTCACCCGCCCGTCCGGAAAATATCGGTGCGGCCGCTCGTGCCATGAAAACCATGGGTTTTAGTGAACTGCGCATTGTCGCCAGTGACGCCTGGCAAGACCCGGCTGCGCGTCGCGTTGCACACGGTGCCGGGGAGATTCTTGATAACGTCAAAACCTACGCCACGCTGAGTGAGGCGTTGGCCGATGTCGATTTCTCGGTCGCCACCACGGCACGCAGTCGTGCGAAGTTTCGCTATTACGCCACCCCCGCACAGGTAGAAACCATCCTGCAGGAGAAACGTCAGTGGCTGAGTCGTATCGCGCTGGTGTTTGGACGTGAGGACAGCGGCTTAACCAATGAAGAGCTGGATCAGGTCGATCTGCTGACCGGCATTCCAATGGCCAATGATTATCCTTCACTCAACCTCGGACAGGCGGTGATGGTGTACTGCTATCAGCTGTCGGCGCTGAATCAGGTCGCGGCAGAAGTGAAAGAAGTGGCGAACGAACACCAGCTGCAGGCGCTGCGCGAGCGCTTCCACCAGCTGCTGGTGAAACTGGAGGTGAGCGACGATGCCAAAATGGCGGACTGGATCGATCAGCGCATTGGCCTACTGGAACAACGCGATAGCGCCATGCTGCATCGCCTGCTACATGATGTAGAAAAAAAACTTATAGATAAATAATCGGTGAATATCGTTTTTAATAGTGATTGATCGGGAAACAGGGCGATCAGTCGAACGATCCCAATATGATTTACGCGCAGACACCGAACTCTGCGCAGTCGCCTTAAAATGGCGGCTAAGACAAATTCGTTGACTTAACGTGCGCTTTGCTTTACTTCTGGAAGGCAGACGGACAAGACAAAGACAGACAGAAAAAATCTCAATGCGTAATCACAGCCTGAACACCACAATTATTATTACCACCACCATTACCACAGGTAACGGTGCGGGCTGACGCATACAGGAAAAACAAAGAAAAAAGCCCGCACCTAAACAGTGCGGGCTTTTTTTTCGGCAAAAATTCAGGAGAGCTTCAATCATGCGAGTGCTGAAATTCGGCGGAACCTCAGTAGCCAATGCGGAACGTTTTCTCCGCGTGGCAGATATTCTGGAAAGCAACGCGCAACAGGGACAGGTTGCCACCGTGCTCTCTGCGCCAGCGAAAATCACCAATCATCTGGTGGCGATGATTGAGAAAACCATTAGCGGCCAGGACGCACTGACGAATATCAGCGATGCCGAACGGATTTTTGCCGATCTGCTGCAGGGCCTGGCGGAGGCTCAGCCGGGCTTCGATTACGATGGCCTGAAAACCCGCATTGAGCTGGAATTTGCCCAGCTGAAACAGGTGCTGCATGGCATCAGCCTGCTGGGCCAGTGCCCGGATGCGGTGAATGCCGGCATTATCTGTCGTGGTGAGAAGCTCTCTATCGCCATCATGGAAGCGCTGCTGCAGGCGCGCGGCCATAAAGTCACGGTGATCGATCCGGTGGAGAAACTGCTGGCCGTTGGTCACTACCTCGAATCCACCGTGGATATCGCCGAGTCAACCCGTCGCATCGCGGCCAGCCAGATCCCAGCCGATCACATGATACTGATGGCCGGTTTTACCGCCGGTAACGAGAAGGGCGAACTGGTGGTGCTGGGCCGTAATGGCTCTGACTACTCGGCGGCGGTGCTGGCTGCCTGCTTGCGTGCGGACTGCTGCGAGATCTGGACTGACGTAGACGGTGTTTACACTTGCGATCCACGCCAGGTGCCGGATGCGCGACTGCTGAAGTCGATGTCCTATCAGGAAGCGATGGAGCTGTCTTACTTCGGCGCGAAAGTCCTTCATCCGCGTACCATTGCTCCAATTGCCCAATTCCAGATTCCTTGTCTGATCAAAAATACCGCCAACCCGCAAGCGCCCGGCACTTTGATCGGTGGCGAAGGCGAGCTGGATGAGAACCCGGTGAAAGGCATCACCAACCTGAATAATATGGCGATGTTTAACGTCTCCGGTCCTGGTATGAAAGGCATGGTCGGCATGGCAGCACGCGTGTTTGCCGCGATGTCGCGCACCGGTATCTCCGTGGTGCTGATCACCCAATCCTCTTCTGAATACAGCATCAGTTTCTGCGTACCGCAGAGCGAGCAGGCGCGTGCGCGCCGTGTATTGGAAGAAGAGTTCTATCTGGAGCTGAAAGATGGCCTGCTGGATCCACTCGATGTGCTGGAGCAGTTGGCGGTGATTTCCGTGGTCGGCGATGGCATGCGCACCTTGCGCGGCATCTCCGCCAAATTCTTCTCGGCGCTGGCGCGTGCCAACATCAATATCGTGGCGATTGCGCAGGGTTCCTCTGAGCGTTCCATCTCGGTGGTGGTGAGCAATGATGAAGTGACCACTGGCGTGCGCGTGGTGCATCAGATGCTGTTCGCCACCGATCAGGTGATCGAAGTGTTCGTTGTCGGTGTCGGCGGTGTCGGCGCGGCGTTGCTGGAGCAGCTGCATCGTCAGCAGGCGTGGCTGAAAGAGAAGCACATCGACCTGCGCGTGTGCGGTATCGCCAATTCTCGCGCGCTGTTAACCAATGTGCACGGCATCGATCTCAGCGACTGGAAAGGCGCGCTGAGCGAAGCCAAAGAGCCGTTCAATCTCGGTCGTCTGATGCGTCTGGTAAAGGAGTATCACCTGCTGAACCCGGTGATTGTGGACTGTACTTCCAGCCAGGCGGTGGCCGATCAATATGCTGACTTCCTTGCTGAAGGTTTCCATGTGGTGACGCCGAACAAAAAGGCTAATACCTCGTCGTGGAATTACTATCAGCAGATGCGTGCGGCCGCGGCGAAATCGCGTCGTAAGTTCCTGTACGACACCAACGTCGGTGCTGGTCTGCCGGTGATCGAAAACCTGCAAAATCTGCTGAATGCCGGTGACGAGCTGATCAAATTCTCCGGTATCCTCTCCGGTTCGCTCTCCTTTATCTTCGGTAAACTGGATGAAGGCGTATCGTTATCAGAAGCCACCAAAACAGCCCGTGAGATGGGCTTTACCGAACCGGATCCGCGTGACGACCTCTCCGGTACCGATGTGGCGCGTAAACTGCTGATTCTGGCGCGTGAAGCGGGTCATCAACTGGAGCTGAGCGATATCGAGATTGAGCCGCTGCTGCCAGCTGAACTCACCGACATCGCTGACGTCGAGCAATTTATGGCCCGCCTGCCGGAACTGGATGATGCTTTTGCCGCCCGCGTTGCCAAAGCGCGTGATGAAGGTAAAGTGTTACGCTTCGTCGGCGCCATTGAAGAAGGCGGCGTCTGCAAAGTGAAAATCGATGCGGTGGACGGTAACGATCCGCTGTACAAAGTGAAGAACGGCGAGAACGCGCTGGCGTTTTACAGCCGCTATTATCAGCCGATCCCGCTGGTTCTGCGTGGATACGGCGCGGGGAATGATGTCACAGCGGCCGGCGTGTTTGCCGACTTGCTGCGTACACTGTCGTGGAAGTTGGGAGTTTGATGATGGTAAAAATTTATGCACCGGCCTCAATAGGTAACGTCAGCGTCGGCTTTGATGTGCTGGGCGCGGCGGTTTCGCCGGTGGATGGCACTCTGTTGGGTGACTGCGTATCGGTAGAAG
Organism: Pantoea sp. USMM079; assembly: GCF_037153115.1. Taxonomy (NCBI): domain Bacteria; kingdom Pseudomonadati; phylum Pseudomonadota; class Gammaproteobacteria; order Enterobacterales; family Erwiniaceae; genus Pantoea; species Pantoea sp. USMM079. Next base: position 191,447 of record NZ_JBBCKX010000003.1, on the reverse strand, counting down.
CGGCCGACAGCTTCAGCCTGGTGAACACCGGGCGCTTTGTCAGCAAGCTGCCAACCAATCCGCAAGAGAACATCGTTTATCAGTGCTGGGAACGTTTCTGCCAGGCGATTGGTAAAGAAGTGCCTGTCGCGATGACACTGGAAAAGAATATGCCGATCGGTTCAGGCCTGGGTTCCAGCGCCTGCTCGGTGGTCGCGGGTTTAATGGCGATGAACGAGTTCTGCGGCAAGCCATTGAACGATACCGAGCTGCTGGCCTTGATGGGCGAGCTGGAAGGGCGTATTTCCGGCAGCGTGCACTTTGATAACGTCGCGCCTTGCTTCCTCGGCGGTGTACAGCTGATGATTGAAGAAAACGGTATCATCTCACAGGATGTGCCGTGCTTTGATGACTGGCTGTGGGTGATGGCCTATCCAGGCATTAAAGTCTCAACCGCTGAAGCACGCGCGATTCTGCCTGCGCAGTACCGCAAAGAAGATGCCATCAAGCATGGACGTCTGTTAGCGGGCTTTATTCACGCCTGTCATACCCGCCAGCCGCTGCTGGCGGCTAAACTGATGCAGGATGTGATTGCAGAACCTTACCGCACCAAACTGCTGCCGGGCTTCGCTGAGGCGCGCCAGGCGGCTGCCGACATCGGTGCGTTGGCCTGTGGTATTTCGGGCTCCGGCCCGACACTTTTCGCCGTTTGCAACGAGATGGCAACGGCACAGCGGATGGCAGACTGGCTAAACCAGCACTATCTGCAGAACGATGAAGGCTTCGTCCATATCTGCCGTCTTGATACGGCTGGCGCACGTAACTTGGGATAACGCATGAAACTCTACAACCTTAAGGATCACAACGAGCAGGTTAGTTTTGCTCAGGCCGTTAAACAGGGCCTCGGCTCGCAGCAAGGGCTGTTCTTCCCGCTCGAACTGCCGGAATTCGAACTGACCGACATCGATGCGATGCTGGAGATGGATTTCGTCAGCCGCAGCAGCAAAATTCTCTCAGCTTATATTGGCGATGAGATTGCCGCGCACCAGCTGGCTGAGCGCGTGAAAAACGCCTTTGCCTTCCCCGCGCCGGTGGCGAAAGTCAGTGCAGATGTGGCGTGCCTCGAACTGTTCCACGGCCCCACGCTGGCATTCAAAGACTTCGGTGGCCGTTTCATGGCGCAGATGCTCTCTTATGTGTCAGGCGCTGATGAGCAGATCACCATTCTGACCGCGACTTCAGGTGACACCGGCGCCGCCGTGGCACATGCCTTCTACGGCATGGAAAACGTGCGCGTCGTTATCCTCTATCCGCAGGGCAAAATCAGCCCGCTGCAGGAAAAGCTGTTCTGTACGCTGGGCGGCAACATTGAAACCATCGCGGTGGAAGGCGATTTCGATGCCTGCCAGGCGCTGGTGAAGCAGGCGTTTGATGATGAAGAGCTGAAGAAGGCGATTGGCCTGAACTCAGCGAACTCAATCAACATCAGCCGTCTGCTGGCACAGATCTGCTACTACTTCGAAGCGGTGGCGCAGTTGCCACAAGAGCAGCGTAATCAGCTGGTGGTGTCGGTGCCAAGCGGTAATTTTGGCGACCTGACCGCTGGCCTGCTGGCGAAATCCCTCGGCTTGCCGATCAAGCGCTTTATCGCTGCAACCAACGCCAACGACACCGTGCCACGCTTCCTTGATAAGGGCGAATGGCTGCCAAATGCGACAGTGGCAACCCTGTCGAACGCCATGGACGTCAGCCAGCCGAACAACTGGCCGCGCGTGGAAGAGCTGTTCCGTCGTAAAACCTGGCGCCTGACCGATCTGGTATCTGGTGCGGTATCGGATGAGACCACCAAAGCCACCATGCGTGAGCTGGCAGAAATTGGCTACATCTCTGAGCCGCACGCGGCGATTGCCTATCGTATGCTGCGTGACAACCTGCAGGAAGGCGAGTTCGGCCTGTTCCTCGGCACCGCGCATCCGGCCAAGTTCAAAGAGAGCGTGGACGAGATTCTGGGTCAGGAATTGCCGCTGCCAAAAGAGCTGGCAGAGCGCGCTGAGCTGCCACTGCTGTCGCATAATATGACGGCGGACTTTGCTGAACTGCGTAAGTTCTTGATGAAGTAATGCAAACAGGCGCGCGACCATGCGCGTTTTGAAGAGTAAGGTCGCCATGATGGCGACCTTTTTTTATTTCTGTTCGTGGCGCTTAAACACCAGCTCGTTACCTTTGCTCTCATCAGCCGCAAAGAAGTAGCCATCAACATCAAACTGTTTCAGCTGCTCGGGCTTGCTCAGGCGGTTCTGAATCACATAGCGGCTCATCAGGCCACGCGCTTTCTTGGCGTAAAAACTGATCACTTTAAACTTGCCGTTCTTCTCATCAAGGAACACCGGCTTGATCAACTCACCGTTCAGTTGCTTCGGCTTCACCGCTTTGAAGTACTCATCAGATGCCAGGTTGATCAGCACCTCATCGCCTTGCTCGGCCATCGCTTCATTGAGCTTCTGCGTCAGTAAATCACCCCAGAAACCGTAGAGATCTTTCGCCGCCGGGTTGGCCAGCTTGATGCCCATTTCCAGACGATAAGGCTGCATCAAATCCAGTGGGCGCAGCACGCCGTATAAACCGGACAGCATGCGCAGGTGCTGCTGGGCAAAATCGAAATCTGCATCACTGAACGTTTCAGCCTGCAAACCGGTGTACACGTCGCCTTTAAACGCCAGAATTGCCTGACGCGCATTGTCGAGCGTGAAGGGCGGCTGCCACTGGTTGAAGCGATCGGCATTCAGATGTGCCAGTTTGTCGCTGATGCTCATTAGTGAACTGATCTGCGCCGGTGAAAGATCGCGCGCAACATCGATCAGCTGTTGTGATTTTTCTAACAGTGTTGACTGCGTAAAGCGCTGTGTCGCCAGCGGGCTTTCAAAATCCAGTGTCTTCGCTGGCGAGATAACCATCAGCATCGTGTTTGTCCTTGTTGACCCGCCTGTTTACAGGGGATTGGTGGGAATTAAGTTGCGACGAGTGTAGCAAAAAAGCTGCACGGATCGGCAAATCGCTCCCATTTGTTAGCGCTATCGTAATGAGGCACTTCGTGATGTTGCGCAGTGAATTGTGCGTGATATTATCCCAACAGCCTTTTACACCCTGACAGTCAACCTAAGAGAAAGAGAACCATGACGGACAAACTTACTTCCTTGCGTCAGCTGACTACTGTGGTCGCCGACACCGGTGATATCGCGGCGATGAAGCTTTATCAGCCGCAAGATGCGACCACCAACCCTTCTTTGATCCTCAACGCCGCTCAAATCCCTGAATACCGCAAACTGATTGACGAAGCCATTACCTGGGCACGTCAGCAGAGCAGCAACAAAGAAGAGCAGCTGGCACTGGTTTCTGACAAGCTGGCCGTCAACATTGGTCTGGAAATTCTGAAACTGATCCCAGGCCGTATCTCTACCGAAGTTGACGCACGTCTCTCCTACGACACCGAAGCGAGCATCGCGAAGGCACGTAGCCTGATCAAGCTGTACAACGATGCGGGCATCAGCAACGACCGTATCCTGATCAAACTGGCCTCAACCTGGCAGGGCATCCGTGCTGCTGAGCAGCTGGAAAAAGAAGGCATCAACTGTAACCTGACTCTGCTGTTCTCCTTCGCGCAGGCGCGTGCTTGTGCTGAAGCAGGCGTGTTCCTGATCTCGCCATTCGTAGGCCGTATCCTCGACTGGTACAAGCAGAACACCGATAAGAAAGAGTACGCTGCGCATGAAGATCCAGGCGTGGTGTCGGTGGCGGAAATCTACAACTATTACAAACAGCACGGTTATGAAACTGTGGTAATGGGTGCCAGCTTCCGTAACATCGGTGAAATCATCGAACTGGCCGGCTGTGACCGTCTGACCATCTCTCCGGGCTTGCTGAAAGAGCTGGCAGAGAGCGAAGGCGCGGTTGAGCGCAAGCTGAGCTATACCGGTGAAGTCAAAGCGCGCCCTGCGAAAATGACCGAAGCTGAGTTCTTCTGGCAGCACAACCAGGATCCAATGGCCGTGACCAAACTGGCTGAAGGTATCCGCAACTTTGCCATCGATCAGGGCAAACTTGAGAAGATGATCGCCGAACTGCTGTAAGGTGATTTGCCGTGGCGGCACCCGTCGCCACGGTTTTACGCTTTCCCCTCGCTTCCGCTTTGTATTATCCTTTTTGCATTCCCCTTCAATTGCCGCATTGCGGTCAACCACAGCGATAACTTAATGGATACTTTACGTATTGGATTAATTTCCGTTTCCGATCGTGCTGCTAATGGCATTTATCAGGATCAAGGCATTCCGGCGCTGGAAAGCTGGCTCGCCGCCGCGCTGACTACCCCGTTTGAAATCGAAACCCGTTTAGTGCCCGATGAGCAGCCGATGATTGAACAGGCGATCTGCGAACTGGTCGATGAACTGTTCTGCAATCTGGTGTTGACCACCGGCGGAACCGGTCCTGCGCGCCGCGATGTGACGCCCGATGCCACTCTGGCAGTCGCCGATCGTGAGATGCCGGGTTTTGGCGAACAGATGCGCCAAATCAGCCTGCAGTTTGTACCGACTGCAATCCTTTCGCGTCAGGTGGGGGTGATACGCAAACAGTCGCTGATCCTCAATCTGCCGGGCCAGCCGAAATCCATCAAAGAGACGCTGGAAGGGCTGAAAGCAGAAGATGGTGCAGTGAAAGTGCCAGGCATTTTTGCCGCCGTACCTTATTGTTTACAGTTACTGGAAGGACCCTATGTGGAAACTGATCCCGAGGTGGTAGCAGCATTTCGCCCTAAAAGTGCAAGGCGTGAGACAAACGTCTGAAAATCGCCGTTTTCAGGCATAAAATCCAGCGATGCTGGTGTGGCGAAATATTGACGGTATAGTAACTCCAGCTTTACAACCACACTGACTTTGCTTCTGGATACCGCACGACTATGGATGCACACACAACGCGCCGTCTCAACGGCCAGGATTATAAAACCCTATCGCTGGCCGCCCTCGGCGGGGCGCTGGAATTCTACGACTTCATCATCTTCGTTTTCTTCGCCGCCGTAATTGGCGAGCTATTTTTCCCGCCGGATATCCCAGAGTGGTTGCGTCAGGTGCAGACCTTCGCGATTTTCGCCGCAGGTTATCTGGCGCGCCCTCTGGGCGGCATCATCATGGCGCACTTTGGTGACAAAGTTGGGCGCAAGAAGATGTTTAGTCTGAGCATTCTGTTAATGGCGTTACCCACGCTGGCAATGGGCGCACTGCCGACTTATGCCAGTATTGGCATCGCAGCGCCGATTTTGATGCTGCTGATGCGCGTGCTGCAGGGCGCCGCGATTGGTGGCGAGGTGCCGGGTGCGTGGGTCTTCGTGGCTGAACATGTGCCGGAAAAACGCATCGGTTTTGCCTGTGGCACGCTGACAGCAGGTTTAACGGCGGGCATTTTGCTGGGTTCGCTGGTGGCGACGGTGCTGAACACCACGCTTTCACCGGCTGCGATTCGCGATCACGGCTGGCGCATTCCGTTCTTCCTCGGTGGCCTGTTTGGTTTGCTGGCAATGTATCTGCGCCGTTGGTTACATGAAACGCCGGTGTTTAAACAGATGCAGGAGCGCAAAGCATTATCCGAAAAGCTTCCGCTGCAGACCATTCTGACCAGCCATAAGCGCGGGATTGTGGTGTCGATGTTGGTCACCTGGCTGCTTTCGGCCTGCATTGTGGTGGTGATCCTGATGGCACCCACGTTAATGCAGAAGCAGCATGCGATTCCCGCAGCGTTAAGTCTGCAGGCGAATAGCGTTGCTACCATCATGTTGCTGATTGGCTGCGTCGTCGCTGGCTGGCTGGTGGATCGCTTCGGCGCGGCATTAACGCTGATGGGCGGTTCGTTGCTGTTGGCCATCTTCAGCTGGAACTTCTTCCATCAACTGGGTGGCTCGCCTGAGATGCTGTTTGTCTGGTACGGCCTGGCGGGATTGAGCGTGGGCGTGGTGGGTGTGGTGCCCTTTGTAATGGTTAAAGCGTTCCCGGCGGCGGTGCGATTCACCGGCATCTCCTTCTCATACAATGTGGCCTATGCGATTTTTGGCGGTCTGACACCGATTAGCGTGACGCTGATGATGCAACTCACGCCGATGGCGCCGGCCTGGTATGTGCTGGCGTTGGCGCTGATTGGCTTGCTGGTTGGCCTGTGGCTGCAGAGCGAAAAACAGCGATCGACGCTGCTCAATCAGGTGAATGTCTAACCCAAGGCGCGTAAGCGCCTTTTTCTTTTCCGCATTTTTTTAAAATTATTTTAGTTTTAACCCTTGATGCGCTCTGAAGCGGCCCCATTTACTTGTCATCGAGTGATGTCAGGCAGCAAAAAAAGCCTGTCACAGCAGTTGAAAAGGGTCAGTTTGACCGCACATCTGCTAACAACGCTAATTGACAAAGAATTTAAGTGGGAGACGTTTAGATGGGTAAGATTATTGGTATTGACTTGGGTACAACCAACTCATGTGTTGCGGTTATGGATGGTGGTAAAGCACGTGTGCTTGAAAACGCCGAAGGCGATCGCACCACACCGTCAATCATTGCATATACACAAGATGGCGAAACTCTGGTCGGTCAGCCGGCTAAACGTCAGGCGGTGACTAACCCGCAGAACACCCTGTTCGCGATCAAGCGCCTGATTGGCCGTCGTTTCCAGGACGAAGAAGTGCAGCGTGATATCAAAATCATGCCGTACAAAATTATCGGTTCTGATAACGGTGACGCATGGTTGAACGTGAAAGACCAGAAAATGGCACCACCGCAGATCTCTGCTGAAGTGCTGAAAAAGATGAAGAAAACCGCGGAAGATTTCCTCGGTGAAGCGGTAACCGAAGCGGTTATCACTGTTCCAGCTTACTTCAACGATGCACAGCGTCAGGCAACTAAAGATGCCGGCCGCATCGCGGGTCTGGACGTAAAACGTATCATCAACGAACCTACCGCAGCCGCACTGGCTTACGGTCTGGATAAAGGTCAGGGCAACCGTACTATCGCGGTATATGACCTGGGTGGTGGTACTTTCGATATCTCTATCATCGAAATCGATGAAGTTGATGGCGAGAAAACCTTCGAAGTGCTGGCAACCAATGGTGATACTCACCTCGGTGGTGAAGACTTCGACAGCCGTCTGATCAACTACTTAGTCGCAGAATTCAAGAAAGATCAGGGTATCGATCTGCATAACGATCCGCTGGCGATGCAACGTCTGAAAGAAGCGGCTGAAAAAGCGAAGATTGAACTGTCTTCAGCGCAGCAGACCGACGTTAACCTGCCGTACATCACGGCGGATGCGACTGGTCCTAAGCACCTGAACATCAAAGTGACCCGTGCGAAGCTGGAATCACTGGTTGAAGATCTGGTGACCCGTTCTATCGAGCCACTGAAAGTTGCTCTGCAGGACGCAGGTCTGTCTGTTTCTGATATCAACGACGTTATCCTCGTTGGTGGCCAGACGCGTATGCCAATGGTTCAGGCCAAAGTCACTGAGTTCTTTGGTAAAGAGCCACGTAAAGACGTGAACCCGGATGAAGCCGTTGCTGTGGGTGCTGCGGTTCAGGGTGGTGTGTTGGCCGGTGAAGTGAAAGACGTTCTGCTGCTGGACGTAACCCCGCTGTCGCTGGGTATCGAAACCATGGGTGGCGTGATGACTTCGCTGATCAGCAAGAACACCACCATCCCAACTAAGCACAGCCAGGTGTTCTCGACGGCTGAAGATAACCAGTCTGCCGTGACCATTCACGTGCTGCAGGGTGAGCGTAAGCGTTCAGGTGATAACAAGTCACTGGGCCAGTTCAACCTCGACGGTATCCAGGCTGCACCGCGCGGTATGCCGCAGATCGAAGTGACCTTCGATATCGATGCCGATGGTATCCTGCACGTGTCTGCGAAAGACAAAAACAGCGGTAAAGAGCAGAAGATCACCATCAAAGCTTCTTCAGGTCTGAACGAAGAAGAGATCGAAAAAATGGTGCGTGACGCAGAAGCGAATGCCGAGTCTGACCGTAAGTTCGAAGAGCTGGTGCAGACGCGCAACCAGGGTGACCAGATTGCGCATAGCACCCGTAAGCAACTGGATGAAGCCGGTGACAAACTGTCTGCTGAAGACAAAGCACCGATCGAGTCTGCGCTGACCGAGCTGAACACCGCGCTGAAAGGCGAAGATAAAGCTGAAATCGAAGCCAAAATGCAGGCATTGATGGAAGTCTCAAGCAAACTGATGGAACTGGCGCAGCAGCAAGGCCAGGCGGGCGCAGCGGATGCTGGCGACGCTTCAGCGAAGAAAGATGACGATGTTGTCGACGCTGAATTCGAAGAAGTTAAAGATAAAAAATAATTGCCCCTGACCGGGCGCGACGGCTGGCCTGACAGCCGTTGAAACCAGCACGGGCGTAGGAGATCTCTCCACGCCCGTGCGATCATGTTAAGGGCAGAACAAAATGGCTAAGAGTGATTTTTACGAGATCTTAGGCGTCTCTAAATCCGCAGATGAGCGTGAAATCAAAAAGGCCTATAAGCGCCTGGCGATGAAATACCATCCGGACCGTAACCCGGACAATAAAGAAGCCGAAGCTAAGTTTAAAGAGATTAAAGAAGCCTACGAAGTCCTGACCGATGCGCAGAAGCGTGCGGCCTATGACCAGTACGGCCATGCAGCCTTTGAACAGGGTGGCATGGGCGGTGGTGGATTCGGTGGCGGCGGCTTTGGCGGCGGCGGTGCTGACTTCAGCGATATCTTTGGCGACGTATTTGGCGATATTTTTGGTGGTGGACGCCGTCAGCGTGCTGCCCGTGGCGCCGATTTACGCTACAACATGGAGCTGTCGCTGGAAGAAGCGGTACGCGGCGTGACCAAAGAGATCCGCATTCCTACCCTGGAAGAGTGTGATGTCTGCCACGGCAGCGGGGCTAAAGCGGGTACGCAGCCACAGACCTGTTCAACCTGTCATGGTGCGGGTCAGGTGCAGATGCGCCAGGGCTTCTTCACCGTACAGCAGGCGTGTCCGACCTGTCACGGTCGTGGTTCGGTAATCAAAGATCCGTGCAACGCCTGTCATGGACATGGTCGCGTTGAACGCCAGAAAACCTTGTCGGTGAAAATCCCGGCAGGCGTGGATACCGGCGATCGCATTCGTCTGAGTGGCGAAGGTGAAGCGGGTGAGCATGGTGCACCAGCAGGCGATCTGTACGTTCAGGTCTCGGTGAAGAAACACCCGATCTTCGAGCGTGAAGATAACAATCTGTACTGTGAAGTGCCGATCAACTTCGCGATGGCGGCATTGGGTGGCGAGATCGAAGTGCCTACTCTTGATGGTCGCGTGAAGCTGAAAGTGCCGTCTGAAACGCAAACCGGCAAGCTGTTCCGCATGCGCGGTAAAGGTGTGAAGTCGGTGCGTGGCGGAGCCGTTGGCGATTTGCTGTGCCGTGTGGTAGTGGAAACGCCAGTTAGCCTCAACGACAAACAGAAAGCGTTGTTGCGTGAGCTGGAAGAGAGCTTTGGCGGCCCAACGGGTGAGAAAAACAGCCCGCGCTCTAAAAGCTTCTTCGATGGTGTGAAAAAGTTCTTTGACGATCTGACCCGCTAATCGGGTAAGTGGTTCACAATGAAGCGGAGAGGCGACTCTCCGCTTTTTTTATGACTGTGATTTAATAGATCGTTATTACCGATCTATAAACGAGACATAAGCTGCTTTTAACGAGGTATTTACGCCGCTAAACTAGCCGCTAAAAATTGTCCTGCTCAGGAGGAGTTGTGAACAAACCCCGTAGTATTCGAAGCTTACTGAAGAGCTTTATCGCGAGTGATGCCAGTAACGGCATCGTGCTTATTCTTGCCGCTGTTGCGGCAATGATCCTCGCCAACAGTGCAGAAACCGCGCAAGGTTATCAATCGTTCCTCGCTGAGCCGGTGCAAATTCGTTTTGGCGCATTGGATATCAGCAAAAACCTGTTGCTGTGGATCAACGATGCGCTGATGGCGTTGTTCTTCTTGTTAATCGGCCTTGAAGTGAAGCGTGAGCTGATGATTGGTGAATTAGCCAGTCGCGACCGTGCCGTCTTCCCGGTGATTGCCGCCCTCGGTGGTATGGTGGTTCCCGGCCTGATTTTCTTCGGTTTCAATCATGCTGATGAAATCGCTCGTAACGGCTGGGCAATCCCAACCGCCACAGACATTGCCTTTGCTTTAGGCGTCCTGGCGCTGCTCGGCAGCCGCGTGCCCGCCGCGTTGAAAGTTTTCCTGATGGCACTGGCGATCATCGATGACCTCGGCGCTATCGTGATCATCGCGCTGTTCTATACCAGCGATCTCTCGGTGCTGTCGCTGAGCGTTGCAGCTGGCGCTATCGTATTGCTGGCACTATTGAACCGCTGCGGTGTGCGTAATATTGCGATTTATATGCTGGTGGGCGTGGTGCTGTGGACGGCGGTGCTGAAATCCGGCGTGCATGCCACCCTGGCAGGGGTGATCGTGGGCTTCTTTGTGCCGCTGGAAGAGAAGGATGGCCATTCGCCTGCAGAACATCTGGCACACGGTTTGATGCCCTGGGTGAACTGGCTGATTCTGCCGCTGTTCGCCTTCGCTAATGCCGGTATCTCATTAAGCGGCATCACCTTTGGCGATGTGCTGTCACCGGAGCCGTTGGGCATTATCCTCGGCCTGCTGATCGGTAAACCGCTGGGCATTACGTTGTTCTGCTGGCTGGCAGTGAAGTGGCGGTTAGCGGTGTTGCCGAATGGCACCACAATACGCGATATCATGGCGATCGGTGTGCTATGCGGTATTGGCTTTACCATGTCGATTTTTATTAGTTCGCTGGCCTTTGACGCCGCACATGAGCAACTGGTGACCTTCTCGAAACTCGGTATCCTCAGTGGCTCGCTGCTGTCGGCAGTGATCGGTTACACGCTGTTGCGTATCAAACTGCGATAAACAGGGAAGGAGGCGTAAGCCTCCTTTTTTTATAATGAATCAGCTCAATTTCAATCATCTCTATTATTTCTGGCAGGTGTGCAAAACCGGTTCCGTGGTGCGCGCCGCTGATGTCCTGTGCCTGACGCCTCAAACGGTGACGGGGCAGATTAAAGCACTGGAAGAGCAATTGGGTGGCGTGCTGTTTCGTCGCCAGGGGCGTGGTTTAGTGCCTAATGAACTCGGACAACTGGTGTTTCGCTACGCCGATCGCATGTTCATGCTCAGCCAGGAGATGCTGGATATCGTTAACTATCGCAAAGAGTCGCATCTGTTGTTCGACGTGGGTGTGGCGGATGCATTATCGAAGCCACTGGTGAGCAAAGTGCTAGAAGCGGCCGTGGTGTCGGAGGAGAAAATTCATCTGCGCTGTTTCGAGTCAACGCACGAGATGTTGCTGGAGCAACTGAGCCAGCACAAGCTCGACATGATTGTCTCGGATTGCCCAATCGACTCCACTCAGCAGGAAGGTTTGTTCTCAGTGAAACTCGGCGAATGCCCAGTCAGTTTCTGGTGCAATGCACCGCTGCCGGATCGTCCTTTCCCGGCATGTTTAGAGCAGCGTCGCCTGCTCATTCCCGGGCGTCGCTCGATGCTCGGCCGCAAGTTGCTGAACTGGATTCACAGCCAGGGGTTGCAGGTGGATATTCTGGGCGAGTTTGATGATGCGGCTTTGATGAAGGCCTTTGGTGCGCAGAACAATGCGATTTTTGTCGCGCCGACACTCTATGGCGCTGAGATCTATCGCGATGATACGATCCGTGAAATAGGGCGTCTGGAGGCGGTGATGGAGGAGTATCACGTGATTTTTGCCGAGCGTATGATTCAACATCCGGCGGTGCAGCGCATCTGCAATCGTGATTTCAGCGCACTCTTTAATGCTAAATCGCAGGCATAAAAAAACCGGCTAAGCGCCGGTTCTTTCGACAAAGCGATAACCTAACAGGCGATTAAGCCAGTTTGGTGATCTGTGCAGCCAGGTTTGCTTTATGGCGTGCAGCTTTGTTTTTGTGGATCAGACCTTTAGCAGCCTGACGGTCCACGATTGGTTGCATTTCGTTGAATGCGTTCTGCGCAGCAGCTTTGTCGCCTGTTGCGATAGCCGCGTATACTTTCTTGATGAAAGTACGCATCATTGAACGGTTGCTTGCGTTATGCTTGCGACGTTTCTCAGATGTTACGGCGCGTTTCTTAGCTGATTTGATATTAGCCAAGGTCCAACTCCCAAATGTGATCTATATGGACAAATCAAAGGCCGAGGACTATGCCTTTTGCGCCTTCTTTTGTCAATGGATTTGTGCAAATAAGCGTCGTTTTAGCAACGGCGCTTGATTACGTAATTGATGGCGCAGGATTCTACCAGCAACACGTCGCTGAATACAGTATTTCGCATTAAAAATCTTCATTACCTGCCTGAGCAATGGGTTGCGTGCGCATTAAGCCGCACCATACGCAGGAAAGGCACGCAGACGGGTTAACCTGAAGGCCATTCAAGGGTATAATCCGCCGATTTCCACCGGTTTGAGTCAGCCATGAAGTTTATCCGCGGTATTTATAATCTGAAAAAGCAGCATCGCGGCTGCGTCCTGACCATTGGCAATTTTGACGGCGTACATCGCGGCCACCAGGCATTGATGGCGGAGTTGATTGCTGAAGGACGTCAACGCAATCTGCCGGTGGTGGTGATGCTGTTTGAACCGCAACCACTTGAATTGTTTGCCGGTGACAAAGCCCCGGCACGCCTGACGCGTTTGCGCGAGAAGCTGAAGTATCTCGAGCTGGCGGGTGTTGATGCGGTGCTCTGCGTCCGCTTTGATCGCCGTTTTGCGGCGCACTCCGCACAAAGTTTTATCGCTGAACTGCTGGTCGATAAACTCAACGTGAAGTTTCTCGCAGTGGGTGATGATTTCCGCTTTGGCGCTGGTCGCCAGGGAGATTTCCTGTTATTACAGAAAGCCGGTGTCGAGTATGGCTTCGACGTCATCAGCACCCAGACCTATTGTGATGGCGGTGCGCGTATCAGTAGCACGGCGGTACGTCAGGCACTGGCACAGGATGATTTTGCGCAGGCGGAAGCGCTGCTGGGCCATCCATTCAGCATTTCAGGGCGCGTGGTGCACGGTGATGCACTGGGGCGCACCATTGGTTTCCCCACCGCTAACATTCCATTACGCCGCACAGTAACGCCGGTGAAAGGGGTGTTTGCGGTAGAAGTGTTAGGCCTGGGCGACAAGCCCATCGCTGGCGTGGCCAACATTGGCACACGTCCGACGGTAAAAGGTCTGCGTCAGCAGCTTGAAGTTCACCTGCTTGACACACATATGAATCTTTATGGCCACCACATTGAGGTGGTGCTGAAACAGAAGATTCGCGACGAACAGCGTTTCGCTTCGCTGGACGCGTTGAAAGAACAAATTGCGAAAGATGTGGTGACGGCCCGCCAATTTTTTGGGCTTAACGCACCGGCTTAATGACCGAAATACGGAACCGAGAATCTGATGAGTGACTATAAATCTACCCTGAATTTGCCGGAAACGGGGTTCCCGATGCGTGGCGATCTGGCCAAACGCGAACCGGGAATGCTGCAACGTTGGACTGATGACAACCTGTACGGCATCATCCGCGAAGCCAAAAAAGGGAAAAAAACCTTTATTTTGCATGATGGCCCTCCTTACGCGAACGGCAGCATTCATATTGGTCACTCCGTTAACAAGATTCTGAAAGACATTATCGTTAAGTCGAAAGGCATGGCGGGATATGACTCGCCGTATGTGCCGGGTTGGGACTGCCACGGCCTGCCGATTGAGCATAAAGTTGAGCAGATGATCGGTAAGCCGGGCGAAAAAGTCAGCGCGGCGGAGTTCCGTGAAGCTTGCCGTAACTATGCTGCTGAGCAGGTTGAAGGCCAGAAGAAAGATTTCATCCGTCTCGGCGTGCTGGGCGACTGGGATCGTCCCTACCTGACCATGAATTTCAAAACCGAAGCCAATATCATCCGTGCGCTGGGTAAAATCATCGGCAATGGTCACCTGCACAAAGGCGCGAAGCCAGTGCACTGGTGCATCGATTGTCGTTCAGCGCTGGCTGAGGCGGAAGTTGAGTATTACGACAAAACCTCCCCATCTATCGACGTGATGTTTAACGCCGTCGATGCTGATGCGGTGCGCGCTAAGTTTGGCGTTGCCGCCTCTGAAGGCCCAGTTTCGCTGGTGATCTGGACCACTACCCCGTGGACCATGCCGGCCAACCGCGGTATCTCACTGCATCCTGAGTTCGAGTACCAGTTGCTGCAAATCGAAGGCCGCAGCTTGATCCTCGCCAAAGAGATGGTTGAGGGTGTGATGAAGCGCGCGGGCATCACTGAGTGGAAAGTACTGGGCGAATGCAACGGTGCGGCACTTGAGCTGCAGCTGTTCCAGCACCCGTTCCTTGAGCAGATCCAATCCAAAGTCGTATTGGGCGAGCACGTTACGCTGGAAGCGGGTACCGGTGCAGTGCATACCGCACCTGGCCACGGCCCAGATGACTATGTGATCGGCCAGAAATACGGTCTGGAAACCGCTAACCCGGTCGGCCCGGATGGCGCGTACCTGCCAGGCACCTATCCCACGCTGGATGGCGTAAACGTGTTTAAAGCCAACGACATGATCGTTGAGCTGTTGAAAGAGAAAGGCGCGCTGCTGCACGTAGAGAAACTGCTGCACAGCTATCCACACTGCTGGCGTCACAAAACCCCGATCATCTTCCGTGCCACCCCGCAGTGGTTCATCAGCATGGATCAGAAGGGCCTGCGTGCGCAGTCGCTGAAAGAGATCAAAGGCGTGCAGTGGATCCCAGACTGGGGCCAGGCGCGTATCGAAGCGATGGTGGCGAACCGTCCAGATTGGTGTATCTCGCGTCAGCGTACGTGGGGCGTGCCAATGGCGCTATTCGTACATAAAGAGACCGAGCAGCTGCACCCGGATACACTGGAGCTGATGGAAAAAGTCGCGAAGTGCGTAGAGCAGGATGGCATTCAGGCATGGTGGGATCTCGATCCGCGCGATCTGATGGGCGATGACGCTGATCACTATGTCAAAGTGCCGGATACCCTGGATGTGTGGTTCGATTCAGGATCAACCAGCTACTCTGTGGTCGATGCGCGCCCAGAATTTGGCGGCCATGCGCCGGATATGTATCTGGAAGGTTCAGATCAGCATCGTGGCTGGTTCATGTCTTCGCTGATGATCTCGACGGCGATGAAAGGCAAAGCGCCTTACCGTCAGGTACTGACGCACGGTTTCACCGTGGACGGTCAGGGCCGCAAAATGTCGAAATCCATCGGCAACACCGTGGCACCGCAGGACGTAATGGACAAACTGGGCGCGGACATTCTGCGTCTGTGGGTCGCCTCAACGGATTACTCCGGTGAAATGGCGGTGTCCGACGAAATCCTGAAGCGTGCAGCGGACAGCTATCGTCGTATCCGTAACACCGCGCGTTTCCTGCTGGCTAACCTCGCGGGCTTCAACCCGGCGACCGATTGCGTGAAACCCGAAGAGATGGTGGTGGTAGATCGCTGGGCGGTTGGCCGTGCGCTGGCTGCACAGCAGGACATCGTCCAGTCTTACGAGAACTACGATTTCCATGAAGTGGTGCAGCGTCTGATGCACTTCTGCTCCATCGAAATGGGCTCGTTCTATCTTGATGTGATTAAAGATCGTCAGTACACCGCGAAAGGTGACAGCCTGGCGCGTCGCAGTTGCCAGACCGCGCTGTGGCACATTGTTGAAGCGCTGGTGCGCTGGATGGCGCCAATCATGTCCTTCACTGCTGATGAAATCTGGGGCTACCTGCCGGGTGAACGTGCTAAATACGTATTCACCGAAGAGTGGTATGAAGGCCTGTTTGGTCTGGCGGATAACGAAGCACTGAACGACGCTTATTGGGATGAGCTACTTAAAGTGCGCGGTGAAGTCAACAAAGTGATCGAGCAGGCGCGCAGCGATAAACGTATCGGTGGCGCACTGGAAGCCACAGTAACGCTTTACGCGGATGCTGAACTGGCCGCTAAACTGCAGGCGCTGGGCGATGAGTTGCGTTTTGTCCTGCTGACTTCCGGCGCGACGGTGGCGGATTACGCCACTGCCAGCGATGAAGCGCAGCAGAGCGAAGTACTGAAAGGTCTGAAAATCGCACTGCACAAAGCAGAAGGCGAGAAATGTCCGCGCTGCTGGCATTACACTACTGACGTCGGCCAGAATGCAGAGCATGCTGCGGTCTGTGGACGTTGTTACACCAACGTAGCCGGCAACGGTGAAGTGCGGAAATTTGCCTGATGAAAATCTGCTCTACCGGATTGCGTTGGCTGTGGTTGGTGCTGGTGGTGATCGTGATCGATTTCGCCAGCAAGCAGTGGATCATGAACAACATGATGCTGCATGAAACCAAACCGCTGATTCCGTATCTGAATCTGTTCTACGCGCATAACTATGGCGCGGCGTTCAGCTTCCTGGCGGACAAAGGCGGTTGGCAGCGCTGGTTCTTTGCCGGCATTGCGATTGCTATCGTTGTGGCGCTGGTGGTGATGATGTATCGCAACCGCGCCAGTAATAAATTAACCAATATTGCTTATGCGCTGATTATCGGCGGGGCATTGGGTAACCTGTTTGATCGTGCTTATCACGGCTTCGTGGTCGATTTCATCGACTTCTATGTTGGAGACTGGCACTTCGCCACCTTTAATATCGCTGACTGCGGAATCTGCATCGGCGCGGCGTTGGTGGTGTTAGAAGGTTTTCTCACCCCGAAAGACAAACAGGTAAAAGAGAAAGGGTAACAGATGACCGACTTCGTACAGCGCGATAGCGCGTTGCTGGTGCATTTCACGCTGAAGCTGGAAGATGGCTCAACAGCGGAATCAACACGCGCCAACGGCAAACCAGCGCTGTTCCGTCTGGGAGATGGCAGCTTGTCTGGTGCATTGGAACAGGAACTGTTAGGACGTAAAGTCGGCGATAAGCATGCCTTTACGCTGGCACCGGAAGATGCCTTTGGTGGCACCAGTCCGGACCTGGTTCAGTACTTTTCGCGCCGTGACTTTAAAGATGCTGGCGAACCGGAAGTCGGTTCCATCATGCTGTTCAGCGGCAGAGGTGGTAGCGAGATGCCGGGTGTGATCCGTGAAATTTCCGGTGACTCGATCACCGTTGATTTTAACCATCCGTTGGCTGGCCAGCGCATTCAGTTTGAAATTGAAGTGCTGGAGATTGATCCGGTGCTGGAGGCCAGCGATGCAAATCCTGTTAGCTAACCCTCGCGGTTTCTGTGCAGGCGTGGATCGCGCCATCAGCATCGTGGAGCGCGCGCTGGAGATGTACGGTGCACCGATCTACGTGCGTCACGAAGTGGTACATAACCGCTACGTGGTGAGCAGCTTGCGCGATCGGGGAGCGATCTTCATTGAAGAGATCAGCGAAGTGCCGGACGATGCCATCCTGATCTTCTCTGCTCACGGCGTTTCTCAGGCGGTGCGGGCGGAAGCGAAAGCGCGCAATCTCACCATGCTGTTTGACGCCACTTGTCCGCTGGTGACCAAGGTACATATGGAAGTGGCGCGCGCCAGCCGTAAAGGTGTGGAGGCCATTCTGATTGGTCATGCCGGACACCCTGAAGTAGAAGGCACCATGGGGCAGTACAACAACCCCAACGGTGGCATGTATTTGGTGGAGTCACCGGAAGATGTGTTCAAGCTGAGCGTTAAGGACGAAGGCAATCTGTGCTTCATGACGCAGACAACTTTATCGGTTGATGATACTTCAGATGTGATTGATGCACTGCGTCAGCGCTTCCCGGCAATTATTGGCCCACGCAAAGATGATATCTGTTACGCCACGACTAACCGTCAGGAAGCCGTGCGTGTTCTGGCGCGTGATGCGGAAGTGGTGCTGGTGGTGGGCTCGAAAAACTCCTCTAACTCCAACCGTCTGGCCGAACTGGCACAGCGTGCGGGGAAACTGGCGAAGCTGATCGATTCAGCGGATGACATTCAGGAAGAGTGGGTTAAAGGCAAGCAGATCATCGGTGTGACGGCGGGTGCCTCGGCACCGGATATTCTGGTGCAGCAGGTGATTCAGCGCTTGAAAGAGTATGGCGGCGAAGCCGCGATTGAGCTGATTGGCCGTGAAGAGAACATTGTGTTTGAAGTGCCGAAAGAGTTGCGTGTCGAAGTGCGCAACGTCCAGTAAGCGTTTGCTATCGAAACAGAATCAGGCCGACATCGTTCGGCCTTTTCTTTATCTGTCGTCGCCAAATAGACCACTTCCAGCAGGTGGGATTGCTTTTACTGATAATGTTTGGCGGCTGGCATAAAATTCTTATTATCCCTTTTTTATTGTGGCGTGACTGTTATCTGACCGTTAACCTGTTTACGCTTTGCATGCATAGATTTGTATCAGGAATGAATAATTATGAGTGATATCCGCATTGCTATCGTTGGTGCGCCAGGCCGCATGGGACGCAATTTAATTCAGGCTGTGCAGCAAGCGGAAGGTGTCGCGTTAGGCGCAGCACTGGCACGTAGCGGTTCTTCACTGCTGGGCGCTGACGCAGGTGAACTGGCTGGTATCGGTAAAACCGGTATTACCGTTACCGATGATTTGCTGAAAGTGGTCAATGATTTTGATGTGCTGATCGACTTTACTCGGCCGGAAGGTACGCTGGAATACCTGGCATTCTGCCGCAAGCATAAAAAGGCGATGGTGATTGGCACCACCGGCTTTGATGAGGCAGGTAAAGAAGCGATTCGCGCCGCTGCCGAAGAAATTGGCATTGTGTTTGCCGCTAACTTTAGTGTTGGTGTGAACCTGGTGCTGAATCTGCTGCAGCAAGCAGCCAAAGTGATGGGTGACTATGCTGATATTGAAATCGTGGAAGCGCACCACCGTCATAAAGTTGATGCACCATCAGGTACAGCGTTAGCGATGGGCGAAGCGATTGCCGATGCGATGAACTGGAAATTGGACGAGCACGCGGTTTACGCACGCGAAGGCCATACCGGCGAGCGTCAAGCACAGACCATCGGCTTTGCTACCGTACGCGCAGGCGATATTGTTGGTGAACATACCGCGATGTTTGCTGATATTGGCGAGCGTGTAGAGATTACCCATAAGGCTTCCAGCCGCATGACCTTTGCTAATGGCGCAGTTAAGGCGGCAAGTTGGTTGAAGAACAAGAAATCTGGCCTCTATGATATGCGGGATGTGCTGGATTTATCGATGTTGTGAGTGTTGTGAACCATCGTGATGTGGTTATTTCAATCGGTAAGATGATGATTGAATAGGGCAATGTGATCATTGCCCTTAATTTTACTTATTAAAATGATGGCTTAATTGTATTTTTGTCTTTTGGTGTCTATTTTTCAATGTTTAGTTCTATCGGGAGGTCAGTAAGATGCGATTTTTGACCATTTGGTCAAAAATTTATGCGCGGTAGCACGTGTTTGCGATTATTGCCGCTTAGCAACCGTTTATTTTCCTCACTTATCTCACTCTTTTATCGCCTTTCTCGCTTTTTAACATTCAACAGCCTTAAAAATACAAAAAAATAGCCACTCAGGGTAGACAAGCTGAAGGTCGATCATTAGAATGCGCGCAATTTGCCAAAATTCGAGCATTCAGGCGGATTTTGCATTGATTCGGGCATGTATTTTGAATTAATATGCAAATATTGTGACTGTTTATTCCCTGGAGGATGTTTTGATTAAGTCAGCGCTCTTGGTTCTGGAAGACGGAACCCAATTCCACGGTCGGGCCATCGGGGCAACGGGGTCGGCAGTGGGGGAAGTCGTTTTCAACACGTCAATGACTGGTTATCAAGAAATCCTCACTGATCCTTCCTATTCCCGCCAAATCGTTACCCTCACTTATCCCCATATCGGCAATGTTGGCGTTAACGCCGCCGATGAAGAATCCAGCCAAATCCATGCTCAAGGCCTCGTTATTCGCGACCTGCCGCTGATCACCAGCAACTTCCGTAGTGAAGAAAGCCTGTCAGCTTACTTGCAGCGCAATAACATTGTCGGCATCGCCGATATCGACACGCGCAAACTGACCCGTTTGCTGCGCGAGAAGGGCGCTCAGAGCGGCTGCATTATCGCGGGTGATAATCCGGATGCGGCACTGGCGCTGCAAAAAGCGCAGGCCTTCCCGGGCTTGAAAGGCATGGACCTGGCGAAAGAAGTGACCACGGCGGAAACTTACGCGTGGCAGCAGGGTAGCTGGACACTGGAAGGGGATTTGCCTGAGCAGAAAACGGCTGCAGAGCTGCCATTCCACGTTGTCGCCTATGACTTCGGCGCTAAGCGCAACATCCTGCGAATGCTGGTGGATCGCGGTTGCCGTTTGACGGTTGTCCCGGCAAAGACCAGCGCAGAAGAGGTGCTGGCACTCAATCCAGACGGCATTTTCCTGTCGAACGGTCCTGGTGACCCGGAGCCTTGCGATTACGCCATCAACGCCATTCAGGCCTTCCTGAAAACTGATATTCCGGTGTTTGGTATTTGCCTCGGCCATCAGCTGCTGGCGCTGGCAAGCGGTGCAAAAACCTTGAAGATGAAACTCGGTCACCACGGCGGCAACCATCCGGTTAAAGATCTCGACAACAATGTGGTGATGATTACTGCGCAGAACCACGGTTTTGCGGTTGATGACAGCCAGCTGCCAGAGAATCTGCGCGTTACGCATGTCTCGCTGTTCGACCAGACGGTGCAGGGTATTCACCGCACAGACAAACCGGCCTTTAGCTTCCAGGGGCACCCTGAAGCGAGCCCAGGCCCGCATGATGCGGCGCCGCTGTTCGATCACTTTATCGAACTGATCGAAGCTTACCGTTCTAACGCGAAGTAATCAGGAGCCCACGATGCCAAAACGTACAGACATAAAATCCATCCTGATCCTTGGCGCTGGCCCGATCGTTATCGGCCAGGCATGTGAATTTGACTACTCCGGTGCGCAGGCGTGTAAAGCGCTGCGTGAAGAGGGTTACCGCGTCATTCTGGTGAACTCCAACCCGGCGACCATCATGACTGACCCGGAAATGGCCGATGCGACTTACATCGAGCCGATTCACTGGGAAGTGGTGCGCAAGATCATCGAAAAAGAGCGTCCGGATGCGGTGCTGCCGACCATGGGTGGCCAGACTGCACTGAACTGCGCGCTGGAACTCGAACGTCAGGGGGTATTGGCAGAGTTCGGTGTCACCATGATTGGTGCGACCGCAGACGCTATCGATAAAGCCGAAGACCGCCGCCGCTTTGATGTGGCGATGAAAAGTATCGGTCTGGGTACTGCTCGCTCTGGTATCGCGCATACCATGGAAGAAGCACTGGCCGTGGCCGAAGATGTAGGCTTCCCGTGCATCATTCGTCCTTCCTTTACCATGGGCGGCACCGGTGGCGGTATCGCTTACAATCGCGAAGAGTTCGAAGAGATTTGCGAGCGTGGCCTGGATCTTTCCCCTACCAATGAGCTGCTGATTGATGAGTCGCTGATTGGCTGGAAAGAGTACGAGATGGAAGTGGTGCGTGATAAAAACGACAACTGCATCATCGTCTGCTCGATCGAAAACTTCGATGCGATGGGTATCCACACCGGTGACTCTATCACCGTTGCGCCAGCTCAGACCCTGACCGATAAAGAATACCAAATCATGCGTAACGCCTCGCTGGCGGTACTGCGTGAAATCGGCGTGGAAACCGGCGGTTCTAACGTGCAGTTCTCGGTTAACCCAAAAGACGGCCGTATTGTGGTTATCGAAATGAACCCGCGCGTGTCGCGCTCCTCGGCGCTGGCTTCCAAAGCGACCGGTTTCCCGATTGCAAAAGTCGCCGCGAAACTGGCGGTGGGCTTCACTCTCGATGAGCTAATGAATGACATCACCGGCGGTCGTACGCCGGCGTCGTTTGAGCCTTCAATCGACTACGTTGTGACCAAGATTCCTCGCTTCAACTTCGAGAAGTTCGCTGGTGCCAATGACCGCCTGACCACGCAGATGAAATCTGTGGGTGAAGTGATGGCGATTGGCCGCACCTTCCAGGAATCAATGCAGAAAGCGCTGCGCGGTCTGGAAGTGGGGGCAAACGGCTTCGACCCGAAAGTGGATCTGGATGATGCCGAAGCCCTGACCCGCATCCGCCGTGAGCTGAAAGATGCCGGTTCTGACCGTATCTGGTACATCGCGGATGCGTTCCGTGCCGGTATGTCGGTGGATGGCGTGTTCAACCTGACTAACATTGACCGCTGGTTCCTGGTGCAAATCGAAGAGCTGGTACGTCTGGAAGAGCAGGTTGCGCGTGAAGGTGTCAACTCACTGAATGCTGATTTCCTGCGTGCACTGAAGCGCAAAGGCTTTGCTGACGTGCGTCTGGCAAACCTGGCGGGCGTGGCAGAGAGCGAAATTCGCAAACTGCGTCAGCAGTTCAACCTGCACCCAGTCTACAAACGCGTAGACACCTGTGCGGCAGAATTCTCCACCGATACCGCTTATATGTACTCCACTTATGAAGAAGAGTGCGAGGCCAATCCAAACCAGGATCGTGACAAAATCATGATTTTGGGCGGCGGTCCAAACCGTATCGGTCAGGGTATCGAGTTCGATTACTGCTGCGTACATGCGGCACTGGCGCTGCGCGACGACGGTTACGAAACCATTATGGTGAACTGTAACCCGGAAACCGTATCGACTGACTACGACACCTCCGACCGTTTGTACTTCGAACCGGTGACGCTGGAAGACGTGCTGGAAATCGTGCGCATCGAGAAGCCTAAAGGCGTCATCGTGCAGTACGGCGGCCAGACCCCGCTGAAGCTGGCTCGTGCGCTGGAAGCAGCAGGTGTGCCCGTGATAGGCACTAGCCCAGATGCGATTGACCGTGCTGAAGACCGTGAACGTTTCCAGCAGGCGGTTGATCGCCTGAGCCTGAAGCAACCGGCTAACGCCACCGTGGCTACGCTGGAGCAAGCTGTTGAGAAAGCGGCAGGTATCGGTTATCCGTTGGTGGTACGTCCTTCCTATGTGCTGGGCGGTCGTGCGATGGAAATCGTTTATGATGAAATCGACCTGAAGCGTTACTTCCAGACCGCGGTTTCGGTTTCCAATGATGCACCGGTTCTGCTGGACCGCTTCCTGGATGATGCAGTGGAAGTCGACGTGGATGCGATTTGCGACGGTGAACGTGTGCTGATTGGCGGCATCATGGAGCACATCGAACAAGCCGGCGTTCACTCAGGTGACTCCGCTTGTTCACTGCCGGCTTATACGCTGAGCACTGAAATCCAGAACGTGATGCGTCAACAGGTCGAGAAACTGGCTTTCGAGCTGAACGTACGCGGTTTGATGAACGTGCAGTTTGCAGTGAAGGACAACGAGGTTTACCTGATTGAGGTGAACCCACGTGCGGCGCGTACCGTGCCATTCGTGTCTAAAGCGACCGGCGTACCTTTAGCGAAAGTGGCTGCGCGCGTGATGGCAGGTAAAACCCTGGCTGAGCAGGGCGTCACGAAAGAAATCATTCCACCGTATTATTCGGTGAAAGAAGTGGTGCTACCGTTCAACAAGTTCCCGGGTGTTGACCCGATTCTTGGTCCAGAGATGCGTTCTACCGGCGAAGTGATGGGTGTCGGCCGTACCTTTGCGGAAGCGTTCGCCAAAGCGATGCTAGGTGCGCAGAGCAACATGAAGAAAACCGGTCGTGCGTTACTGTCTGTGCGCGAAGGCGATAAGAAACGTATCGTTGACCTGGCGGCGAAGCTGCAGAAGTTTGGCTTCGAGTTGGACGCCACACACGGCACCGCTGTGGTGCTGGGTGAGGCCGGTATCAACCCACGTCTGGTTAACAAGGTGCATGAAGGTCGTCCACACATTCAGGACCGTCTGAAGAATGGCGAATACACCTACATCGTCAATACCACCGCAGGTCGTCAGGCGATTGAAGATTCCAAACTGATTCGCCGCAGTGCACTGCAATATAAAGTGCATTATGACACCACGCTGAATGGTGGATTTGCTACCGCGATGGCGTTAAATGCAGATCCGACAGAGAAAGTGATTTCAGTGCAGGAAATGCATGCGCAAATCAAAGGTTAATCAATAAGTTGACCGACTGAAAACGGCTCCTTTGGGAGCCGTTTTTTTTCGCCTGTTTATCATTGGTTGAATAAGGTTATGTGTGAAAAATATATTGATTTGACATAGTTTTTATCAGTTGATGCGATAACGGTTACACCTCGGATTATCCGCACAAAATTATAAATACGATCCCGGTAAGCGCACCGTACTATCTTGAGCGCTCATCAATAGAGCGCTCACCTTAACTGGGATATAAAAAATGAAAATGCGTGCTTTCACCCTCAGCGCAGTGGCTGCGTTATTAGTTGCTGCGCCTCTCGCCAGCCAGGCGGAAATTACCCTGCTGAAGCAGGATCCACAGGCAGGCGATCCACTTAGCCGTCTTGATTTCAAAGTCGGCGGCAGTATTCGTCCTCAGTTCCAGCATCAGGCTGGTGTGAGTGACCAATCGTACAAACGTAACGGCTACGATGGCGGTTCACGTTTCCGTTTCTCCGCTGATTACTATCTGTTTGATGACATCAGCTGGGTCAGCTACTACGAGCTGGGCGTGAACTTCCCGGCCTGGTGGGGTTGGGATAACCACTATGCCGATGGCCAGAACAACACTACGCGTCGTCAGCTTTACACCGGTCTGAAAAGCAAAACCTGGGGTCAGCTGACCTTTGGCCAGCAGAACAGCGTTTATTATGATGTGGTCGGCGCGAAGACCGATATCTGGGACTACGATATGCTGGCCCAGGCACCGGGTAACGGTATCAACGGTGATTACGACGGTTCATACCGTTCACGTAAGATGCTGAAGTATAAAAATACCTTCGGCGACGTTGATGTTTACGCTTCATACCTGTTTGAAGATAACAACTACCTGCCGGGCAACGGCCTGCGTTACAAGCGTAAAGGTGGCGGCTCATTGGGTGTGAACTATCACATCACCAAAGATCTGGCATGGGGTACCGCGTGGAACTACACCCGTGCGGATATTCATAACCCAGGCACCGGTGAAAGCAAAGACTACGACCAGAACATCTACGGTACCGCGCTGAGCTGGACCCCGGATAACTGGACGCTGTCTGCAGGTGCAGGCTGGTATCAAAACTTCTCACCGACCAAGAAGAACACGGTTAACAACTACTTCGCCGATGATGCGTGGGGCGTGGAATACTTCGCGGGCTACAAATTCGCTATCGATCAGTACGCGGTCAAGTCTATCCAGCCTTACTTCATGGGCGACCGTCTGGAGTTCGTCAATGGACGTAACTACAAACGTATCGACAATGGCGTCGGTATCAGCACTAAACTGGATTACGGCTTCCAGGTGGACTACGAATACGTGATCACCTCAAGCACCGACAAATCACTGGGTAACATGAACCTGGTGCGTCTGCGCTACGATTTCTAATCGAAGTATCAACGGCTCCTGCGGGAGCCGTTTTTCTTTGTAGCAGACAGTGCGGTTTTCTTTACACTCCATCACGTCAAAGCCTCATTTCACCCTGAGTTGTAGCGTTCCGCTGGACTAATCTGGCGTCTATTTCCATGTATGGTGAGAAAGTCGGTGTAAAACTCTGTCCAATAACAAAAATGCGGTCGCATAGGAGCTTTACGCAAATAGCGGGGGCGGCCTATCGACGAAACTTTCGCCTTTACGTATGATGGCGCCAATTTTTTCCTGTAGGTCTTTTAACATGATTAGTCTGATCGCAGCACTGGCAGCCGATCGCATTATTGGTATGGAAAATGCCATGCCATGGAACCTGCCCGCTGATTTGGCGTGGTTTAAACGTAATACGCTGAATAAGCCGGTGATTATGGGGCGTCTGACCTTTGAATCAATCGGCCGCCCTCTACCGGGACGTTTGAATATCGTGGTGAGCAGCCAGCCGGGCACCCATGAAGGCGTGACCTGGGTGACTTCGCTGGACGAAGCAGTGAAAGCGGCGGGAGACGTGGAAGAGGTCATGGTGATCGGTGGCGGTCGCATTTACGAACAGATGCTGGCGCGCGCCGATCGTTTGTATCTCACACACATTGATGCCGAAGTCGAAGGTGACACCCAATTCCCGGATTACGAGCCGGATGAGTGGCAATCGACCTTTAGCGAGTTTCATGACGCCGATGCGCAAAACTCGCACAGCTACTGCTTTGAGATTTTAGATCGCCGTTGATGTTTATCCCGGCACCCATCAATGTGCCCCTGAGAAAATCGTCTCATTTCGTCGTGGTGTTGCCCTACAGGGCGACCGGGAAATCTCAGAACCACCCTTTATAGCGATCAACAAAAAGCCCCGCTCACGTTGCGGGGCTTTTTGTTTATGACATGTCGCTCAATGGGGGATGTACGCTGGCGGCACTCTCTGCCATCGCCTTTTCACGGTTAGAAGCCTGCACATAATAGCGTTGCGATTCCCAATGCAGCAGCGTCAGCGTGCCGCCCCAGCAGCAACCGGTATCCAGGCCGATAATGTGCTCAGGCGTCCCTTTGCCTTCCAGTGAAGCCCAGTGACCAAACACCTGCGTGTAGTCACTGCCGATCTTGCCGGGAACCAGGAACCAGGGTTTCAGAGGCGGTGGAGCAGAGTTGGGGGCTTCTTTGCAGATCATATCTAACTGACCGTTGGGGAAGCAGAAGCGCATACGCGTCAGGGCATTGGTACTGAAGCGCAGACGCGCCAAGCCGCTCAATTCAGGCGTCCAGTTGTTCGGCATGTCGCCGTACATCGCATCCAGGAACAGCGGGTAGGTGTCGCTGGCCAGCACGGCTTCAACTTCACGCGCACAGAGTTTTGCCGTGTCGAGATCCCACTGCGGCGTGATACCCGCGTGAGCCATCAACAGCTTTTTCTCTTCATCCACTTGTAGCAGCGGCTGGCGACGTAACCAGTTGATCAGCTCATCCGCGTCCTGCGCCTCTAACAATGGCGTCAGACGATCCTTAGGTTTGTTACGACTGATACCCGCATAAACCGCCAGCAGATGGAGGTCGTGATTGCCGAGCACCAGCCGCACGCAATCCCCCAGCGATTTCACGTAACGCAGCACATCCAGCGAACCCGGGCCACGCGCCACTAAGTCGCCGGTTAGCCAAAGCTCGTCTTGCTGCGGATCGAAATCAACCTGCGCCAGCAGCGCACGTAGCTCGTCATAACAGCCGTGAATATCGCCAATCAGGTATGTACTCATTACGTCAGTCCGATCAAAACGCGCCGCCCGGACTGGCCGGGCGGAGGGGGATTAATGTATGTGGGTTTGCACGGCGAGTCGGAACACCGGAATGTCGACGTGAAATTCTTCACCTTCATCGTCGATCATCACATAATGACCTTGCATGGTGCCCATAGGGGTTTCCAGAATCGCACCGCTGGTGTACTGATACTCACCGCCAGCGGCAATGTGCGGTTGCTCGCCAACCACACCTTCCCCCTGAACTTCAGTCTCACGACCGTTGCCATTGGTGATAAGCCAGTAGCGACTATGCAGTTGAACGCTATTTCGTCCCAGATTACGTATGGTGATGGTGTAGGCAAACACGTAACGATCCTCGTCGGGCAAGGATTGTGATTCCACATATTGACTCAATACATGAATACAGACGCGGGCCAGTTCACTCATACACTTATTTCTCCGGGGTTTCAGCCTGATGATTGCCCAGCCAGTTCGCCAATTGGCAATACTGCGCCACGGTGACATTCTCAGCACGCAGCGAGGCATCAATGTTCAGTTCATCCAACGCACCCGCAGTAAACATATGTGCAAGGCTGTTACGCAGGGTTTTACGGCGTTGACCAAAGGCTTCAGTGGTGATGCGGCTCAGCAGGCGAATATCGCTCACCGGATAAGGTGGCTCTGGGTAAGGCATCAAACGCACCACGGCGGAATCAACTTTTGGCGCAGGCGTGAAGGATTCGGGTGGAACTTCCAGCACCGGAATCACCTGGCAATAGTACTGTGCCATCACGCTAAGACGGCCATAGGCTTTGCTGCCTGGCCCGGCAACCAGACGGTTGACCACTTCTTTTTGCAGCATAAAGTGCATGTCTTTAATCGAACCAGTATAGCTGAAAAGGTGGAACATCAGCGGGGTCGAAATATTGTACGGCAGGTTGCCAAAGACGCGCAGTGGCTGACCTTTCTCTTGCGCCAGCGCCGAGAAATCGAAGGTCATGGCATCTTGCTGGTAAATGGTCAGCTTAGGTCCGAGGAACGGATGGGTCTGCAAACGTGCAGCCAGATCGCGGTCCAGCTCTACAACGGTCAGTTCATCGAGGCGTTCGCCCACCGGTTCAGTTAAGGCACCCAGGCCGGGACCAATCTCCACAATCGCTTCTCCCTTCTGCGGGTGAATAGCGGAGACAATGCTGTCGATAATGTACTGATCGTTCAGGAAGTTCTGCCCGAAACGTTTACGGGCAAAATGCCCCAGATGGACGCGATTATTCATTACTGCTCTTGATCATAGTGATGGCGAGATTAAGCGCCGTGATAAAGCTGCCCGGTTCCGCCTTGCCCTGGCCGGCTAATTCCAGCGCGGTACCATGGTCGACAGAAGTCCGGATAAAGGGCAGGCCAAGGGTGATATTCACCGCGCGACCAAACCCCTGAAATTTTAGCACCGGTAAGCCCTGATCGTGATACATCGCCAGGACCGCATCGGCATGCTGTAGGTACTTCGGCTGGAACAGCGTATCAGCCGGTAATGGGCCGGTAAGCTGTATACCTTGCTGACGCAGTTCGTCGAGCGCCGGAATGATAGTATCAATTTCTTCACGGCCCATATGGCCGCTTTCGCCCGCGTGCGGATTCAGGCCGCAGACAAAGATATGCGGATGGGGTAAACCGAACTTCTGCTGTAAATCCTGATGCAGAATCGTAATCACCTCATGCAGGCTGTCGCGAGTAATCGCATCAGCGACATCTTTTAACGGCAAATGCGTAGTGGCGAGCGCGACGCGTAACTCTTCGGTGGCCAGCATCATCACCACGCGATCGCCACCGGCACGCTCGGCGAAGAATTCGGTATGACCGGTAAACGGAATGCCGGCGTCATTGATGACGCCTTTGTGCACGGGTCCGGTAATCAACGCAGCAAATTCACCGTTTAGGCAACCGTCGCAGGCACGCGCCAGCGTTTCCAATACGTAATGCCCATTCGCTACGGTTAATTCACCAGGCGTGACCGGCTGCGCGGTATCAACCTGCAGCAGCGTTAACGTACCGGCCTGCTGTGCTTGTGCCGCAACACCCGGTTGGTAATCGCGCAGCGTAAGCGGTAAGCCCAGTTGCTGGGCTCGCTGACGCAGCACATGGCCATCGGCACAGACCACCAGTTCAACTGGCCAGTCGAGCTGAGCCAGTTGAACGGTGAGATCAGGACCAATCCCGGCGGGTTCGCCGGGGGTGATCACGACACGATAATTACTGACCATTGTTGTCCAGAATCTTCACGTAAGCACTGGCGCGTTGTTCCTGCATCCAGGTTTGTGCTTCTTCGGCAAATTTACGGTTAAACAGCAGACGATAAGCACGCTCTTTCTGCGCCGCATCGGTTTTATCAACCTGACGGGTATCCAGTAACTGAATCAGATGCCAGCCGAAGGATGAGTGTACCGGCTCACTGACCTGGCCTTTTTGCAGCTTCAACAGTGCATCACGGAAGGCCGGATCGTAGATTTCCGGGGTTGCCCAGCCGAGATCACCGCCCTGATTGGCTGAACCCGGATCGTCAGAGAACTGTTTTGCAGCGGCGGCAAAGGTGGTTTTACCACTCTTGATATCTGCAGCAATCTGCTCGATCTTCGCTTGCGCCTGCGCGTCAGTGAGAATCGGAGAAGGCTTCAGCAGAATGTGACGCGCATGCACTTCGGTGACAGAGATGTTTTTGCTCTCACCGCGCAGATCGTTCACTTTCAGAATGTGGAAGCCGACGCCAGAACGGATGGGGCCGACGATGTCGCCTTTCTTCGCGGTGCTTAACGCTTGCGAGAACAGGGTCGGCAACTCTTCAATTTTCGCCCAACCCATGTTGCCGCCTTTCAGCGCTTGCGGATCGGCAGAGTAAGTCACTGCCATTTTGCCGAAATCGGCACCGCTTTTCAGTTGACCGACCAATTGACGCGCCAGCGCTTCCTGATCGTCAACCTGCTGCTGCGTAGGGTTTTCTGACAGTGGCAGCAAGATCTGGCTCACGTTCAGTTCAGTGCCCTGAGTATTCTGTGAACCAATCTGCGTTGCCAGCGTATCGACTTCCTGCGGCAGGATCGTCACACGGCGGCGCACTTCGTTATTACGCACTTCAGAGATCAGCATTTCCTGACGGATCTGCGCACGGTAGGCGTTGTAGTTCATTCCGTCATAGGCCAGGCGGCTGCGCAACTGATCCATGCTCATCTTATTTTGTGCGGCAATATTCTGGATTGCCTGATCCAACTGCTGATCGCTGACCTGCAGGCCGGCTTTCTCGCCCATCTGAAGAATGATGGCATCCATGACCTGACGCTCAAGGATCTGATGACGCAAGGTTTTGTCATCAGGCAACTGTTGATGAGCCTGCTGCGCCTGTGATTTCACGGTGCGCATCATGTTATCAACGTCACTTTCCAGTACCACGCCGTTATTCACGACGGCAGCAACTTTATCAACCTCTTGTGGGGCTGCGAACGCAGTGTTAGCGGTGATCGCTACACCAAGAATCAGCATTCTCCAGTTCTTCATACTTTATCCATTGTTGTTTCCGCACTGCGGGATAGCCTGTCAAACATCACAACATCAGAAAGCGCGCTGGTAAGGGATGATGCCCTGACGCAGCATTTCATTGGTGCCTAAGCCATAGTTAGAACTCAGACCACGTAGCTCAATGTTGAATGAGATTTGGTTGTCGTACTTACTGTCGTTGTTTTCCCAACCGTTGATCTTGCGCTCGTAACCCAGACGAATGGCGTAGCAGCACGAGCTGTACTGCAGGCCAACTAACTGCTCAGCAGGGCGACTGTTGCGGGTATCGTAGTAATATCCGCCCACCAGTGACCAGGCATCGGCAATTGGCCAACTCGCGGTTGCGCCAACTTGTGAAATCCCGTTTTTGTAGATCGGGTTCGTCAGCAAGCTGGAGTTGTTCAACGCCTGCGCCACGTATTCCGGGCTGCTGTAGCGATAGCTCAACTGCACCATACGATCGGCATCCTGACGGTATTCCAGGATGGCGTTGCCTTGTGCAACGTTATCGAGACGGGTGTCATACTGCAGCCCGCCGCGTGCGCCCCAGCGATCGCTGATTTTCCAGTAGGTGTCACCCGCCCACACCAGGCTGCCGGTATCATCTTCATCACTCGTCTGGTTTACGCCGGTACGAGACGGGGTAAACGAGTAGATTTGACCCACAGAAACGTTAAAACGTTCAACCAGATCGTTATCATAAATTCGTGTGGTCACACCGGTTGAGACTTCGTTAGCCGACGCGATACGATCCAGGCCGCTATAGGTACGATCGCGGAACAGACCGGTATAGTCGGTTTGCAGCAGGGTAGAGTCGTACGGATAGATGCTGCTCTGGTTGCGATACGGGATATAGAGGTACTGCACACGCGGTTCCAGCGTTTGCGTGTAGCCAGGTTCCCAATCCATATCACGGTCAAACACCAGGCGACCATCCACTTTGAACTGCGGCAAGGTACGATTAACGGAGTTTTTCAGCTGACCGCTAGCACTATTTTCATCCACAGTGCTGTTGTAATTGTCGATACCATCCTGCTGATAGTGGGTAGCGAGGAATTTTGCTTCGGTATCGAGACTGGCCCAGCCATTGGATAGTGGCAGATTCAACGTCGGTTCGATATGAAGGCGCGTGGCTTCAGGCATTTCGCTGTTTACGTTGGTAAATTTAACCGCCTGAGCAAAAATACGACCGTCAAAAGGACCAATGTCATTCTGATAGAAATTTAGGTCAAGCTGAGGCATCGCACGATAAATATTACGCGTGCTGGTACTGCCAAACACCTGGAAATCTTTGGTCGACAACGTGGCGTCCCAGTTGGTGTCCGCGTAGCCAAAGCTGAATTTCTGCGTCGCATAACCGTCAGTAGAGTTGTAATACTTCGAGTCGAGATCGTTGAAGTAATACGGGTCACTTACCTTGGTGTAATTGGCATTGAAGCGCCAGTGCTGCTCATAGACACCAGCATGCTGCCAGTAGAACAGCCAGCGATCTGAGTTATCATTTTCGGCGATGCCACGCACCGCTTTGTCGTTGTCGTACTGCTTATCGGACGGCAGATAATCCAGTTCCATCAAACCGGCACCAAACACGGTCAGATAGCGGAATTCGTTCTGCAATTGCAGACCACGTTTGCTCATGTAATGCGGCGTAATGGTGGCATCGGCCTGTGGCGCGATGTTCCAGTAATACGGCAGCATAAATTCGAAGCCGTTGTTACTACCGTACTTCGCATTCGGGATCAGGAAACCGGAGCGACGGCGATCGCCAATCGGTAACTGCAAATATGGGCTGTAAAACACCGGCACATTGCCGAGTTTAAAGCGGGCGTTCCAAATCTCCGCCACTTCTTCCTGACGGTCCTGGATCACTTCAGAACCGACCACGCTCCAGCTATTAGAGCCGGGCAGGCAAGAGGTGAAGCTGCCGTTTTCCAGAATGGTATAACGGTTGTCGCCACGTAGTTTCATCTGGTCGGCAACACCACGGCCCTGACGGCCCACCATCTGGTAATCACCGTTCCACACGTTGGTGTCTTTGGTGTTCAGATTGGACCACGCTTTCGGACCTTTCAGGATGACCTGGTTGTCGTCATAGTGCACATTACCCAGCGCATCCACGGTACGCACTGGCGTGGTCTGTCCATCCTGCTGACGCTGATGCAGTTGCATCTCATCGGCACGTAAGCGGCTGTTGCCCTGCTGCACATCAACATTGCCCGTGAATACCGCGTCATTCGGGTAGTTACCCTTGGCCGAGTCAGAGTTGATGGTGACAGGCAGGGAATTGGTGTCGCCGCTGACCAGCGGACGGTTGTAGCTCGGCACGCCCAGCATACATTGCGACATAAGATCGTCGGCGAATGACTGCTGACTGTAGAGCGCTGCACCAATCATGGTTGCCAGCAGGGTAGGTATCTGTTTTTTCATACGCGGTTCGGGATTTCCATGAGAACGGGCATCATGCCGACAATCGGCTCAGAGACTAACTTACTGCCCGGCGTTGTGCCAGTGTTAATCCTTGTCTGATCGCGTTGCTGTTAGGCACTGAAGTAAATGAAAGGTATGATAATGCAATTTTCAGCCGCAAGCATGGCGAATTGAGGAGTTTATGCGCTACTGGGGAAAAGTTATTGGTCTGGCTCTCGGCTTACTTTCCGGAGCAGGCTTCTGGGGCATTGTACTGGGTCTGATCATTGGTCATATGTTTGACAAAGTGCGCAGCGTAAAAGGACAGGGCTATTTCGCCAATAATCAGGCGCGACAGACGCTGTTTTTCAGTACCACTTTTCAGGTGATGGGTCATTTGACCAAGTCAAAAGGGCGCGTCACCGAGGCAGATATCCAGATTGCTTCCTTATTTATGGATCGTATGCAACTGCATGGCGATGCCCGCATGGCTGCGCAGCGTGCTTTCCGCGAAGGCAAGCAAAGTGACTATCCGCTGCGGAATAAATTGCGTGAACTGCGCAGCGCCTGTTTTGGTCGTTTTGATCTGATTCGGATGTTTCTGGAAATTCAGATTCAGGCAGCATTTGCTGACGGTTCACTGCATCCCAATGAACGCCAGGTGCTGTATGTAATCGCGGAAGAGCTGGGCATTTCGCGGGCACAGTTCGATCAGTTCCTTCGCATGATGGAAGGTGGGCAACAATTTGGTGGCGGTGGCTCCTCTTATGGTGGTGCTTATCAACAGGCGAAACGCGGACCGACGCTGGATGATGCCTGTAGTGTGCTGGGGGTAAAAAGCAGCGATGACAGCACCACCATTAAACGCGCTTACCGTAAGCTGATGAGTGAGCATCATCCGGACAAACTGGTGGCGAAAGGGTTACCGCCAGAAATGATGGAGATGGCGAAGCAGAAAGCGCAGGAGATTCAGGCGGCTTACCATTTGATTCGTAAGGAGAAAGGATTTAAATAGCCTGGAACATTAAGATTGAATTTGAAAGGGCCGTCATGACTGACGGCCCTTTTTTATGACCTGCAGATTAAAAATCTGCTGGCTGCTTAAACGTCATGCTGTTGCCAAACGCCGGATGGGTAATGGTTAATGACTCCGCGTGCAGTTGCAGACGCGGCGCCATGCTCAGTGCTTCTTCATGGGCATAAAAGCGGTCGCCCAAAATCGGGTGACCCAGCGCCAGTAGATGCACGCGCAGCTGGTGCGAGCGCCCGGTAATCGGTTTAAGCCGCACGCGGGCACTGTGGTTGGCTTCGTACTCCAGCACCTGATATTCCGTCTGCGCCGCTTTGCCGTTCTCGAAGCACACCATTTGCTTAGGGCGATTGGGCCAGTCGCAAATCAGCGGCAGATCGATCAATCCTTCTTCCGCGACTGGATGACCCCAAACGCGCGCCACATAGTACTTTGACGGCTCACGCTCGCGGAACTGTCGCTTCAACTCGCGCTCTGCGGCTTTATTCAGTGCCACCACGATCACCCCGCTGGTGGCCATATCCAGTCGATGCACCGATTCCGCCTGGGGGAAATCACGTTGAATGCGCGTCATCACGCTATCTTTGTGCTCCTCCAGCCGGCCTGGCACCGACAACAATCCGCTTGGCTTATTGACCACCATAATGTGCTCGTCCTGATACAGAATATGTAGCCAGGGTTCGAGCGGCGGATTGTAGGCTTCCATCAACATGTCGTAATGGCCTTCAGCAATTATTGGTGCGTGACAACGATCAGACGCAGCGCGTCCAGACGCCAGCCCGCATCACCGAGGCTCGCCAGCACCTGCTCGCGATTGCTTTCCAGCGCTTCAACCTCATCATCACGGATGTTGGGGTTGACCGCTCGCAGCGCTTCAAGACGTGATAGCTCGGCACTCAGCTTCTCATCCGCCTCGACTTTCGCCGCTGCGATGATCGCCTGTGCTTCCGGAATCACCACTTTTTCGGCCTGGGTCAGAATCTCGTGCACTTCCTGCTGCACTGCGTTAACCAGTTTGCTACCGGTATGACGATTCACGGCGTTTAACTGGCGGTTAAAGCTTTCAAACTCCACTTTGCCTGCCAGGTTGTTGCCCGCACGATCCATCAGCAGACGCACCGGCGTTGGCGGCAGGAAGCGGGTGAGTTGCAGGCTTTTCGGAGCCTGCGCTTCAACCACGTACACCATCTCAACCAGCAGCGTCCCAACCGGCAGCGCTTTGTTCTTCAGCAGTGACAATGCACAGCTACCGGTATCGCCGGACAGGATCAAATCGAGACCATTACGGATCAGCGGATGTTCCCAGGTGATGAACTGGGTGTCTTCACGCGACAGCGCCTGGTTACGGTTGAAGGTCACGGTGCAGCCATCTTCCGGTAAACCTGGAAAATCCGGCACCAGCATATGATCGGATGGCGTCAGCACGATCAGGCTGTCACTGCGGTCTTCCTGGTTGATGCCGACGATATCGAACAGGTTCAGCGCGAAGTTAACCAGGTCGGTGTCGTTATCCTGTTCGCCGATAGCATTCGCCAGCGCCTGCGCTGCTTCGCCGCCGTTGGAGTTCAGCTCCAGTAAGCGGTCACGACCCTGCTCCAGCTGCGCTTTCAGCGTGTCGTGCTGTTTGCGGCTCTCTGCAATAAATTCATCCAGCCCCTGTGGATTCTCAGGTGCGGCGAGGTATTCGATTAACTTGCTGTATTCGCTGTCATAAATGGCGCGTCCAGTTGGACAGGTATGCTCAAACGCATCCAGGCCTTCGTGGTACCAGCGCAGCAGCACCGCCTGGGCGGTTTTTTCCAGCCATGGCACCAGGATCTGAATGTCGTGCATTTGGCCGATACGGTCGAGACGGCCAATACGCTGTTCCAGCAGATCCGGGTTAAACGGCAGGTCGAACATTACCAGACGGCTGGCGAACTGGAAATTACGGCCTTCAGAACCGATCTCCGAGCACAGCAGTACCTGTGCGCCTTCTTCTTCTGAGGCGAAGAACGCCGCAGCGCGGTCGCGTTCCAGAATGGATAATCCTTCGTGGAACACTGCAGCACGAATACCTTCGCGCTCGCGCAGCACCTGCTCCAGTTGCAGCGCAGTGGCAGCCTGAGCGCAAATCACCAGCACTTTCTCTTTACGGTTGCTGGTCAGGTAGCCCATCAGCCACTCAACGCGTGGGTCGAAGTTCCACCAGGTACCGCTATCACCTTCAAATTCCTGATAAATCTTTTCCGGATACAGCATGTCACGCGCGCGTTCTTCTGCGCTCTTGCGCGTGCCCATAATGCCGGAAACTTTAATCGCGGTTTGATATTGCGCAGGCAGTGGCAAACGAATCTGGTGCAGTTCGCGTTTCGGGAAGCCCTTCACGCCGTTACGGGTGTTACGGAACAGCACGCGGCTGGTGCCGTGGCGGTCCATCAACATCGAGACCAGCTCTTTGCGTGCTTCTTCTTTGCCTTCACGATCGCTGTTCGCCACCTGCAGCAGCGGCTCGATGTCCTGTTCACCGATCAGGTCATTGATCAGGTTCATCTCTTCTTTGGTGATCGCCTGATCGGCCAGCAGCGAACTCACCGCATCGGCCACCGGGCGATAATTCTGCTGCTCAGCCACGAACTGGCTGAAGTCGTGGAAGCGATTTGGATCGAGCAGACGTAAACGGGCAAAGTGACTTTCCAGACCCAGCTGTTCCGGCGTGGCCGTCAGCAGCAATACGCCTGGCGTTTTTTCCGCCAGCTGTTCAATCACCTGATATTCACGGCTCGGCGCCTCTTCGCTCCAGGCCAGATGGTGAGCTTCATCGACCACCAGTAAATCCCAGTCGGCATCAGCCAGTAATTCCAAACGCTGCTTATTGCGACGCACGAAGTCTAGCGAGCAGATAATTAATTGCTCGGTTTCAAAAGCGTTATCGCTGTCGTGCTGGGCTTCGGTGTAGCGGTCGTCATCAAACAGGGCAAAGCGCAGGTTGAAGCGGCGCAACATCTCTACCAGCCACTGGTGCTGCAGCGTTTCCGGCACCACGATCAGTACGCGATCGGCACGACCGGCCAGCAGCTGTTGCTGAATAATCATCCCGGCTTCAATGGTTTTACCCAGGCCCACTTCATCCGCCAGCAACACGCGTGGCGCATGACGACGGCCAACATCATGGGCGATATGCAGCTGATGCGGAATCAGGTTGGTGCGCATGCCGCGCAGGCCGCTGATCGGCAGGCGATACTGCTCACTCTGGTATTTACGCGCACGGAAGCGCAGGGAAAAACGGTCCATACGGTCGAGCTGACCGGCGAACAGACGATCCTGAGGTTTGCTGAACACCAGCTTGCTGTCCAGCATCACTTCGCGCATCACCACGCCGCTTTCTTCTGTGTCGAGACGCGTGCCGATGTAAGTCATTAATTCGTTATCGTTGCGGACTTCATCGACGCTCATCTGCCAACCTTCGTGGTTGGTGATGGTGTCGCCCGGATTGAATATCACACGGGTGACGGGAGCATCATTACGGGCATACAGGCGGTTTTCGCCGGTTGCCGGGAACATCATGGTGATCATGCGCGTATCGATCGCCACCACCGTTCCTAATCCCAGTTCACTTTCCGTATCACTAATCCAGCGCTGACCCAGTGTAAAAACCATATATTTTTAGCTCGACTCTCTGACATGCCATAAAGAAGTTCACCTGCTCTCAGGCAATACATCACCGCCAAACGAGAGTTTGGTCAGAGTGTCTATGCGGTGAGAAACAGGAAGGGCGCTATGGTACTGGATGGCAGGGCATTCGTCACCTGTCAAAAAAGCCCCAGCTGCCCGGTGATAAGTGTAGCAAAGTCATCGCCGACGAAGGGTAAAATGCCATCTGCCACCGGTTGTAACTGTTTGGTGACATAGTGATCATAGTCGAGCGGCGTGGTGCGCGCTTCCAGCGGTTCCGGGCCAGCGGTCGCCATCACATAGCGAATGGACCCGCCATTTTGATGCTGTAATGGACGCTGTAATTTCCGATTTTGCTCATCGGCGAGGCGAGCAGCGCGTACATGGGGTGGCACGTTTTTTTCATAATCTTTTAACGGGCGGCGCAGGCGCTTTTTGTAGACCAGTAATTCATCCAGTTCGCCCGCCAGCAGCTGCGCCACGGTCTCACGGATATAATCCTGCCATGGCTCACCACGGAAAATTCGGCCATACAGATTTTGCTGGAACTGCTGCGCCAGCGGTGTCCAGTCGGTGCGCACTGACTCCAGCCCTTTAAACACCAGCCGTTCTGTTCCGTCGCTGCGAATCATGCCGGCGTAGCGCTTTTTACTGCCTTGTTCAGCACCGCGAATGGTGGGCATCAGGAAGCGACTGAAATGGGTTTCGTACTCTAATTCCAGTGCGCTCTCCAGCCCGTAAGTCTGCTGCAGATGTTGCTGCCACCACGCATTGACCTGTTTAGCCAGACGATGACCAATGGCAGCGGCCTCCGCCTCGCTGTGTGCGCCTTTCAACCAGACAAAGGTGGAGTCGGTGTCGCCATAAATCACATCAAACCCTTCGGCCTCAATCAGCTCGCGTGTTTGCTGCATGATGGCGTGGCCACGCAGGGTAATTGAAGACGCAAGACGTGGATCAAAGAAGCGACAGGCGCTGGTGCCAAGCACGCCGTAAAAGGCATTCATGATAATTTTCAGCGCCTGTGACAAAGGCTGATTGCCGTTGCGTTTAGCCGCTTCACGCCCTTGCCAAATCTGCTCCACAATCGCTGGCAGGCAATGGGTTTGGCGTGAGAAGCGCGCATGGCGAAACCCGGGCACGGAATCGGCATCGTCTGGATGCGCCAGCCCCTCCACCAAACCGACGGGATCGATCAAAAAGGTGCGAATAATGGAGGGATAAAGGCTTTTGTAATCCAGCACCAGCACCGAGTCGTACAGGCCGGGCCGTGAGTCCATCACATAACCACCCGGGCTGGCTTCGGGTGCCACTTCACCAAGGTTAGGTGCCACGAATCCTGCGCGATGCATACGCGGAATATAAAGATGACCAAACGCCGCCACCGAACCGCCGTGACGATCGACCGCCAGGCCATTGACCGTGGCGCGTTCCAGCAGAAACGGCATGATGGCAGTGTGCTGGAAAATACGCGTCACCAACTCGCAATCTTTCAGGTTGTACTTCGCCAGCGCCGGTTTGTCATGGGCAAAGCGCCAGTTGATCTCTTCCATACGCTGCCACGGGTTATCAATGGCTTTGCCTTCGCCAAGCAACTGACGGGATACAGCTTCGAGACTAAAGGAGGGGAAATCCCAGAAAGCGGACTTCAGCGCTTCAATACCATCAATCACCAACCGTCCTGTGGCTTGTGCGAAGAAGACGCCAGGCTTAAAGCCGTGCTCGCGCCACTCCAGCGCCTGATTGTGACGACCTAAACGCAGCGGGATGCCGTAGCGGTCGGCGTGTTTCTGCAGGACGCGTAAATCGAACTGCACCACGCTCCAGCCGATGATCACATCAGGATCGTGGCGGGCGAACCAGGCATTGAGCTGTTCCAGCAGCTGCGGGCGGCTATCCACATAGATGAGATCGAAATCGAGCGTGCTGGCATCGCCATTGGGTGGACCCAGCATATACACCTGGCGCTGACCGCAGCCCTCCAGCCCGATGCAATACAGCTCACCGTGTTCCGTGGTTTCGATATCCAGCGAAACCCATCTTAGCTGCGGGCGGTAATCAGGGTGCGGTTTCAGGCGAGCATTGACCACGCTATCGCCGCGCACCTCGCCGCTGAACCACACCGGCGCAGTGATAAAACGCTCCATCAAATAGCGCTCTGGCGGGCGGATATCGGCCTCATACAGCGTGATGCCATTTTCTCGCAGGCGCTTTTCCAGGTTTTGCAGCTGGCGATGGCTGCGACAATAAAGGCCAAACACCGGACGACGGCGGAAATCTTTCAGTTCGAGCGATTGCACACGAATATGCCGCTCGTCACGGATCAACGCTTCGGTTTGCTGGCGGAACTCTTCTGGAATGAAAGCCACGGACTCTTGTGCCGGTAGCACCAGCCGCTGTGGACCCTGATCAGTCGCCAGCCACAGCACCACTTCGCTGCCGGTTGGGGTATCTCGCCAGTGGCGGGTAAGCAAAAAACCTGCGCGTGGTTCGGTCACGTGAACTCCGGGAAATGAATTGCCTGAAGTATATCATGGATGTTTATACAGTGCCTGTGTGTGGCGACATTGTCAGTACTCTGTCAACATCGTCCTACAATTCTTGCCTTGACGGTTTGGCGCTGGCTCCGGACAATCCAGCCTCTATATTCCGCAGAGGATAGTTATGGAAGCCTGGATTCAACATCTGTTTTCGCAATCGCTGGAGTACGCGCTGATGGCCGTGGCGCTGGTGACCTTCCTTGAGTCGCTGGCGTTCGTGGGATTGCTGTTGCCAGGTACCGTATTGATGGCCAGCCTTGGGGCGCTGGTGGGCAGCGGACAGATTGGTCTTTATCCTGCCTGGGCGGCGGGTTTTGCCGGTTGCCTGATTGGTGATTGGGTCTCGTATGGCATCGGCTGGAAGTTTCAGGGGCCATTACACCGCTGGAAATATCTGAAAAAGTATCAGGGCCTGCTGGATAAAACTGAGCACGCGCTGCATGAACACAGCATGTTTACCATTCTGGTGGGGCGCTTCGTCGGCCCAACGCGTCCGTTAATTCCACTGGCGGCGGGCATGCTGGAGCTACCGGTGCGCAAGTTCCTGCCGCCCAACCTGATTGGCTGTATTCTCTGGCCGCCGGCTTATCTGATGCCGGGTATCCTCGCCGGTGTGGCGATTGATGTGCCGCAGGCCGCGCAAGGCGGCCATTTTAAGTGGCTGCTGTTGCTGGTGGCGTTGCTGGTGTGGATGGGATTCTGGCTGATGTGGCGCTGGTGGCGCAGTGGCAAAACCACTGATTGGGCGACGAAATATCTGCCGCAGGCGCGCTTACGCTGGCTGGCACCGCTGGCAGCGGCTATCGGCGTGGCGGCATTTATCGCCATTCAGTATCACCCGATGATGCCCATCTTCCGTCATCTGTTGTGGAAAGTGTTCTTCGCTTAAGGCTTTTTCACGCCAAGGATGGCCGCCGCTTCACTCTCTCCACTGATCAAGCTCGCGGTGCGGCCATCCCAGTAAATCCGACCATCGACCACCACCAGACTGCGCGGCGCAATTTGCTGGGCATCTTCCAGGCTGTGCGACACCATCAGCAGCGTGATATTGCGGCTTTCACACACCTTACGCACCAGTTGCAGCATCTCACCGCGAAGCGCCGGATCGAGCGCAGAGAAGGGCTCATCGAGCAGCAGGATCGGCCGATCGCGCAACAGGCAGCGCGCTAAGGCCACGCGCTGACGTTGACCGCCGGAAAGCTCGACGGGCAAGCGGTTCAGCATCTCCGCTAACCCGGTCTGCTCAGCGATGGTGGCCAACTGTTGTTGCTGTTCCCGCGTCAGTTTCAAGCCCGGATGCAAACCTAACCCCATATTTTGCTGCACCGTCAGGTGCGGGAAGAGATTGTTCTCCTGGAACAGCATCGACACTGGTCGCGCCGACGGCACGCTGCGCGTGTGATCGACGCCATTCATCATCAGGGTTCCCTGGCTCACTGGCAAAAAACCGCCGATCAGACTGAGCAAGGTGCTTTTGCCTGCGCCGCTGGGACCAAGGATTGCCAGACGTTCACCCACCTGGGCTTCAAAACGGAAGCGCATTGGCAGATGCTGGTAAAGATAAGTGAGATTATTCAGTGTCAGCATGGCGACCCGGCAGTTTTTCCATCAGGGTAAAGAGTAACAGGCACAGCGATAACAGCAGCAGTGCCGTAACGGCACCGTCTGCGCCGCGGTAAGCGCCAATTTGCTGGAACAGATAGAACGGCAGCGTACGGAAATCGGCGCTGCCAAACAGGGCCACCACGCCGAAATCACCAATCGACAGCACGCAGGCAAACGCCAGCGCTTGTGCAATGGGCCGCTTCAGCGCGCGCAGTTCAATCAGTTTCAGGCGATTAATACCAGCAATGCCCAGTGATGCGCAGAGCGGGGTGTAGCGAGCGCTGATATCGCGCATCGGGTTCTCCAGTACCTTCATCGCATAAGGGATGGCAATCAGCGCATTGGTGAAAATCACTAAGCCATCGGCGCGCTGCGGCAGGCCGATGGTCGCGTTGAACAGCAGGAAAAAGCCGCTGGCCAGCACGATGCCGGGCATCGCCAGGATCAGCATACCGCTTAGCTCCATTGCCTGTGCCGCAACGTTGCGCTGACGCTGACGCAGCTCGCGACTGCTCCATAGCAACATGATGGTCAGCACCACGCACAGCAATCCGGCGCCGATGGCGATGCGCAGTGAGGTGAAGGTCGCTTGCCATAACGCGGGCTGTTGCAGCGCACCTGCAACACCACCGCGCAAGCCATCAACGATCACCGCAGCGAGCGGCGGCAGCAACAGCAGTAGCGCACAGACAATCAGTAGCGTGTCGCCGATCCGGGCATGCCAGCAATCCTGTGGATCACGCCAGCCGCGAATATTTTGGCTGCCGGTAGGGATGGCCTTACTGAAGCGTTGGCTGAGCAGCACCAGCAGCAAACAGCATCCGAGTTGTAACAGTGCCAGTAGCGCCGCACGGCTGGGATCGTAATCAAAACTCAGCGCCTGATAAATCGCTAGCTCTAACGTGGTGGCGCGCGGTCCACCGCCCAATGCCAGTACCGTGGCAAAGCTGGCGAAGCACAGCATAAAAATCAGGGCTGCGGTGGGCAGGATCTGACGTCGCAGCCATGGCCACTCGACCAAACAAAACAGGTTCCAGCCACGCAGGCCAAGCTGGGCGGCTAACTGACGCTGTTCGCCGGGAATACTTTCCAGCGCCTGTAGCAGCATTCGGGTGGCAAGCGGCAGATTGAAGAACACATGTGCCAGCAGAATGCCCTGCAAGCCATAGGGCGAGAAGCTGTAGTTGAGGCCTAAAAGGCCACAGAGTTGTGCCAGCCAGCCGCTGCGACCGTAAACACTGAGCAAGCCAAATACGGCCACTAAAACCGGCAATACCAGCGTCATGGCACACAGGCGCAGCAGCAGATTACGTCCCAGAAAGCGGCGACGATACAACGCACGTGCCAGCAGAATCGACGGCAGCACCGAGAGCAGGGCAGATAAAAGCGCCTGCTCAAACGAGAAGGCCAGGACGTGGTGCAGATAACTGTCTGACAGCAGGGCGCGCCAGTCAGTGACCGGCGCCGCCATCACTAAGGCGCCAAACGCCAGCAGTGCCACTGCGCACAATAGCAGCGCAACGGCACTTCCAGGAATTAACCAGGCTGGCATTAACGGCTAACGGCTTGTTGCCAGGTGCGAATCCAGTCCGCGCGATGATCGGCCACTTCGGCTGAGCTATATTGCAGCGCATTCGCCGGCACGGTCAGCGACTGATAACCGGCAGGCAGATCGCTTTTGATCACCGGATACATCCAGTTGCCAGTCGGAATGGTCTTCTGGAAGGCTGGCGACACCATAAATTGCATAAACTGCTGCGCCAGTTTGGGCTGTTTGCTGCTAGCGAGCTGTGCAG
Source organism: Pantoea sp. USMM079 (assembly GCF_037153115.1). Classification (NCBI taxonomy): domain Bacteria; kingdom Pseudomonadati; phylum Pseudomonadota; class Gammaproteobacteria; order Enterobacterales; family Erwiniaceae; genus Pantoea; species Pantoea sp. USMM079. Next base: position 147,612 of record NZ_JBBCKX010000003.1, on the reverse strand, counting down.
CCACTTCCACTTGCAGATAATGGCCTTCGCTAAACGGCGCAGCGGCGTAGTTATCTTTCTTCTCTTCGATGATGTGATATGCCGGAGAGGTGGTGTAACTCAGCACCAGATCGCCTTCGCCTTTCAGGAACAGGCCATAGGCTTCGCTCCAGCCCTTAGTGACGGTGACCGTTTTCTGTGCCAGCTTCTGCCAGGCGTCAGGTGCTTTATCGCCATACACTTTTTGCATCCACAGCAGCAGGCCTAATCCCGGTGTGCTGGTCCGTGGATCTTCATAGATCACACGCCACTTTTCTGGGCTTTCAACCAGTTCTTTCAGGCTTTTCGGTGGGTTCTTCAGCTTGTTTTTATCGTAGATGAAGGCGAAGTAGCCGTAATCGAACGGAACGAAGGTGTCGTTATGCCAGCTATCAGGCAGTTGCAATTTACTGGTGTCGACGGTGCTTTTCGCGAACAGGCCGGTTTTTTCGGCGGCTTGCACGAGGTTGTTATCGAGGCCCAGCACCACATCGGCTTTGCTGTTTTTGCCTTCCATCCGCACGCGGTTGAGCAGCGACACGCCATCTTCCAGCGCCACATAGTTCAGTTCACAGCCGCACTCGGCTTCAAAGGCTTTTTTGACGGCAGGGCCGGGGCCCCAATCTGCAGAGAACGAGTCGTAGGTGTAAACGGTAAGAACAGGCTTGACAGCCAACGCCGGGGCAGAGATCAACAGCAACACGGGCAAGACTTTGTTTAACACTTTGCGCTCCTTGAGGAGAAGATAAAGTTGAGTCGCAAAGGATCTGAGTTATCGCTCATCTCAAATCCCTACGCCGGTATGAGCCGGATCAGGTTCGACGGGTTTCTCTCAGCCCAATACCAGGGCACCCCGTTGAGAACGGCTTATTTTAGACACTTCTGTGACAGCACGAAAGTGTCACAGCTCCGGTGGTGCAAACCAGGCCGATTTAAAGTCAAACCAGCCGAGCGTGTTGAGCCGCACACCGCGCATACTGCGCTGGCCTTCCAACAGTAACCAGTGATGGAAGAGCGGATGAACAAAGTCGCTGTTCACCAACTGTTTGCTCCACTCGGCCAGAGGCAAGGCTTTCTGTCGCCACTGTTGTGCATCTGCGTGCCAGTCAATCGGAACGCAGTGATGCATGAGCGGCAATTCGTAGAGCTGCGCAAACAGTGCGTAGTCGAGCGGCAGAGTGAAGTTGACGCTGCCGAGCCAGATGTCACTCTCTCCTTCACCTTCGAACCACTCTTCGTAGCTCAGCTCGCGCGTGATCAGCTCAACGCCCTGTTCAGCCAGCAGCGGGCGCAGGGCGTTAGCAATCCCTTCATGCTCGACATGATGGCTGTACCAGCTGATGGTCAGTTGCGTGAGTCCATCGGGCTTTTCGGCTGGGGTGAGATCGCGGCGATGATGCCAGCGCGGTAAGAAACCGTATGCCGGGAACCAGTAGCGCTGATAGCCCACACCCGCATGGTTGAGCAGGGCAATCGGGTTAAGCAGATAGCTCACCCAGCGTCGAAAATGGGCATCCTTACCACGCTCTGAGCGCTGGTCGAACAGCAGGAAATAGCAACCTTCTTCCAGACGGCTCTCTTCGGATTTCTCATCGGCGGTTTCCCCCTGCAGCTTCACGCCGGCATACACCAGCTCGTCGCTGATTTCCGGCAGCACCCAAATCGACACGTCATCAATCAGCGCGCGATAGCCAAAATAGTCATCAAAGGCGGCAATTTTCAGCTGCGTCTGCTGGTTGCGTACCACGCTGTACGGACCGGTGCCGATGGGTTGACGGGCGAAATAGCGCAACGTCGGCCATTCGCGCGGCAGGATCATCGCGCTGACGCTGGCCAATAGCCATGGCAGCCAGCTATCGGGCTGTGTCAGATGAATATCCAGCGTCCAGGGGGCGGGAGAGTGCAGTTTGTCGATATGTGAGAACAGCGGCTGACTGCGTACACGTTCCAGTGAAGCGATGATGTCTTCCATCTCCAGTTCGCGGCCGTGGTGGAAGCGAATCGCGGGTCGTAAAAAGAAACGCCAATGGAGTGGGGAGGTTTGTTGCCAGTGATGGGCGATATCCGCTTCGATTTCCCCCTTTTCCTCATTTATCCGCGTCAGGCCGTTAAAGATTTGTCGCGCCAGATGGGTTTCCGAACGACGCAGCGGCGAGCCCGGCAGCAGATTGGGCAGCGGACGGTAATAGAGCACGCGCAGGATGTGCTTGCCCTGGCGGAAACTGCGCCCGAGATGCGCCGCAATCATCTGCCGCACCTGATTCTTATCGCCCACCAGTTGCACCAACTGCTCTATGCGGTCCTGCTCCAGTAGATCTTCGGCGCGCTGCTGCTGGAGTGCCAGGCCAGTGTAATTGAAGCTCAAAGTCGAACGCTTACCGCGCCCGGCTTCTGCCTGCCAAATCAGCCAGCCCGCATCCTGCATGGCATTCAGCAGGTTACGCATATGGCGCCGCGAGCAGTGCAGTCGTTCAGCCAGAGCGCTTAAGGTGGTTTCCTGATCCAGCCCCTGGCAGCTTTGCCACAGGCGGATGAACTGCTGTTGCAGTCGCGCAGAGGACATAAAAGGGGAACTCCTTCTCAGAATCGCTCAGTTTTTCCTGCCCCATATTAGAGGCATACTGCCAGGCAATGGAAGAGCGGGAGGCATTCAGCAATGAATGGCGCTCTGCCAGCGGTTCCACCGACGTGGAGCCTTTTCTGAGTAGGGTGCATTTCACCGCCAGCAGCGTTTTCTCTGCTGGCTTTTTTCGTTTTGCTGTGAAATCTTCTACCCTCTTTGTCTTAGCCTCATTTCTCCGCAAAGGGATTTCTGCATGAAATCGCTGTTAACGCGCCAGCGTCGTATCAATCCGGTTTATCTCTCTTTTATGGCGGTGTCGTTTATGACCGGTGTCGCCGGTGCGTTGCAGGCACCCACGCTGAGTCTGTTTTTGACGCGCGAAGTGCAGGTGCGACCGTTTTGGGTCGGGTTATTTTTTACCATCAACGCGATTGCCGGGATTGTGATTAGCCTGCTGATGGCGAAACGTTCGGACAATCGCGGCGATCGTCGCAATCTGATTCTGTTTTGCTGCCTGATGGCGGTACTGAATGCGCTGCTATTCGCCTTTAATCGTCATTACCTGACGTTGATCAGTGTGGGCGTGTTGCTGTCAGCGCTGGCCAGCGTGGCGATTCCGCAGATCTTTGCGCTGGCACGCGAGTATGCGGATCAGTCGGCGCGTGAAGTGGTGATGTTCAGCTCGGTAATGCGTGCGCAACTGTCGCTGGCATGGGTGATTGGCCCGCCGCTGTCGTTCGCCTTAGCGCTTAACTATGGCTTCGTGACGCTGTTCTGCGTGGCGGCGGCGATTTTCCTGCTCAGTATGCTGCTGATTTGGCGCACTCTGCCTTCAGTGCCGCGCGTGGCCGCGACGCCAGAGCAGGTGCTGACCCAGCTCAGTCCGTGGAAAGATAGCCAGGTGCGAATGCTGTTTATCGCCTCGGTAGTGATGTGGGCGTGCAACACCATGTATATCATCGATATGCCGCTGTATATCAGCTCCACATTGGGGTTGCCAGAAAAACTGGCGGGATTATTGATGGGGACGGCGGCAGGGTTGGAGATTCCTATCATGCTGCTGGCCGGACACTACGCGAAGCGCTTTGGTAAGCGCAAGTTGGTGCTGTTAGCGCTGGTGGCGGCGATTCTGTTCTATCTCGGACTGGTGTTGTTCCAGTCGCGCACGGCATTGATGGTGCTTCAGCTGTTCAACGCGGCGTTTATCGGCATCGTCGCGGGAATTGGCATGCTGTGGTTCCAGGATTTGATGCCGGGACGCGCGGGCGCAGCGACCACGATGTTTACCACCTCGATATCGACCGGTTTGATTATTGCAGGATTGATACAGGGCACGCTGAGCGAGCGCTTTGGCCATGAGTCGGTGTACTGGCTGGCATTAGCGATGGCGCTTGTGGCGTTGGGGCTGGCGTCGCGCGTGCGTGATGCCCAATAAATAAAAAGTCGCCCGCAAAGGCGACTTTATAAACATCCAGTGCGTCTCTATTCGGGGCGCATTCATACGCACCGAATAGGGCATTAACGCAGGAATGCTGGCTGAGTGGTCTCGTAGTTGGAGATGGACGCTTCGTGTTGCAGCGTCAAACCAATGCTGTCGAGACCGTTAATCATGCAGTGACGGCGGAAGCTGTCGATTTCAAAGCTGTAAGACTTATCACCCGCCGTGACGGTCTGCGCTTCCAGATCCACGGTAAAGGTCACGCCTGGCTGCGCGGCCACCAGTTTGAACATCTCATCCACTTCTTCATCGCTCAACTTCACCGGCAGCAGCTGGTTGTTAAAGCTGTTGCCATAGAAAATATCCGCGAAGCTGGGTGCAATCACCACGTGGAAACCGAAATCGGTCAGGGCCCATGGGGCGTGCTCACGTGATGAGCCGCAGCCAAAGTTTTCACGCGCCAGCAAGATGCTGGTGCCTTTAAATTCCGGCTTGTTCAGCACGAAACCTGGGGTTGGCACGGTGCCCGCATCATCTTCGAAGCGCCAGTCGTGGAACAGGTGCGCGCCAAAACCGGTGCGCGTCACTTTCTGCAGGAACTGTTTTGGAATGATGGCATCGGTATCGACGTTCGCCGCATCCAGTGGCGCCACAATTCCGGTGTGTTGGGTAAATTTGTTCGCCATGGCTTAAGCTCCCTGAGTCAATTCACGAATGTCGGCAAAACGACCGGTTACTGCCGCCGCTGCAGCCATCGCCGGGCTCACTAAGTGAGTGCGACCGCCACGGCCCTGACGACCTTCAAAGTTACGGTTACTGGTGGAGGCACAACGCTCGCCTGGGTTCAGACGGTCATTGTTCATCGCCAGACACATGGAGCAACCCGGCAGACGCCATTCAAAACCCGCTTCCAGGAAGATTTTGTCCAGACCTTCGGCTTCGGCTTGTGCCTTCACTGGGCCTGAGCCAGGGACGACCATGGCAACAACGCCTGGTGCGACTTTGCGGCCTTTAGCGATGGCTGCCGCAGCGCGCAAATCTTCAATTCGTGAGTTGGTGCAGGAGCCGATAAAGACTTTGTCGATAGCGACTTCAGTCAGTTTAATACCCGGCTGCAAATCCATGTAAGCCAAAGCTTTCTCGGCAGAAGCACGCTCAACCGGATCGGCAAAGGATTGCGGGTTAGGGATCGCCTGATCCACCGCCATCACCTGGCCTGGGTTGGTGCCCCAGGTGACCTGCGGCGCGATATCGGCCGCGTTCAGGGTGACAATGGTGTCGAATTTGGCATCGCTGTCGGACTTCATCGTACGCCAGTAAGCGACGGCTTCATCCCACTGCTCGCCCTTCGGTGCGAACTGCTTGTCTTTCAGATAAGCGAAAGTGGTTTCATCCGGCGCGACCAGGCCCGCTTTGGCACCCATCTCAATCGCCATGTTGCACAACGTCATACGGCCTTCCATGCTCAGCGCTTCAATCGCCGGGCCACAGAATTCCACCACGTGACCAGTACCGCCGGCGCTGCCGGTTTTACCAATAATCGCCAACACGATATCTTTCGCCGTAATGCCCGGCGCCGCTTCGCCCAGCACTTCAATCTTCATGGTTTTGGCACGGCCCTGTTTCAGGGTCTGCGTGGCAAACACATGCTCAACTTCGGAGGTGCCGATACCGAATGCCAGCGAACCGAATGCGCCGTGGGTCGCGGTGTGGGAATCGCCGCAGACGATGGTCATGCCTGGCAGCGTCATCCCTTGTTCAGGCCCGATCACGTGCACGATACCCTGGAACGGGTGATTCAGGTCATACAGCTGAATGCCGAACTCAGCACAGTTCTTGATCAGCTCTTGCATCTGAATACGCGCCATCTCACCCGACGCGTTAATGTCTTTGGTCTGGGTAGAAACGTTGTGGTCCATGGTGGCGAACGTCTTCGACGGCTGGCGCACTTTGCGGCCGTGAGCGCGCAGGCCATCGAAGGCCTGCGGTGACGTCACTTCATGGATCAGATGGCGATCGATGTACAGTAACGGGGTTTCGTTTGGTGCTTCGTGGACGACATGTGCATCAAATAACTTCTGGTATAAGCTTTTCATTTTATTATTTTTCCTCAGCGATGAAACCGGCAATGATGCTGCCCATTTCATCTGTGCTCACAGCTGGGCCGTTACCGGCTAAATCGCGGGTACGATGGCCCGCTTCCAGCGCACGGCTGACCGCACGCTCGATACTGTCTGCAGCTTCAGCGGCATTCAGGCTGAAGCGCAACAGCAGAGACAACGAGAGAATCTGAGCAATTGGGTTGGCAATGTTCTGACCGGCGATATCGGGCGCAGAACCGCCCGCAGGCTCATACAGACCGAAACCTTCTTCATTCATGCTGGCAGAAGGCAGCATGCCCATGGAACCGGTGATCATCGCGCATTCGTCTGACAGGATGTCACCGAACAGGTTAGAACAGAGCAGCACGTCAAACTGTGATGGATCTTTAATCAACTGCATGGTGGCATTATCGATGTACATGTGGCTCAACTGCACATCCGGGTAATCTTTTGCCACTTCATTAACGATTTCACGCCACATCACTGAGGTCTGCAGCACGTTGGCTTTATCCACTGACGTCACTTTGTTACGACGCTTGCGTGCGGCTTCAAAGGCGTTACGTGCGATACGCTCGATCTCGAAACGGTGATACACCTCGGTATCAAATGCACGCTCATGTGGACCGCTACCTTCGCGCCCTTTCGGCTGACCAAAGTAGATGCCGCCGGTTAATTCACGCACGCAGAGGATGTCGAAACCGCGTGCGGCGATGTCGCTGCGCAGTGGGCAAAACGCTTCCAGGCCTTTATATAAGGAAGCGGGGCGCAGGTTGCTGAACAACTTGAAGTGCTTACGCAGTGGCAACAGTGCACCACGCTCAGGCTGGCCCGCTGGCGGCAGGTGTTCCCATTTTGGACCACCGACAGAGCCGAACAGAATCGCATTCGCTTGCTCTGCACCGGCAACGGTGGCAGGCGGCAGCGGTTCACCGTGACGATCGATGGCGATACCGCCAACATCATATTCGCTGGTGGTGATACGCATGTCGAAGCGCGCGCGAATTGCGTCGAGAACCTTGATAGCCTGCGCCATCACTTCCGGGCCGATTCCGTCGCCTGGCATTACCGCAATATGATAAGACTGAGTCATAGTTACACCGTTTCCTTCTGATCTTTAAATTTACGCTGCAATTCTTTTTCTACCTGTTTGGCGCGCCAGATGTTGTTCAGGGCGTTCACCATCGCTTTAGCAGAAGATTCGACGATATCAGTCGCCAGGCCAACGCCATGGAATTTACGACCGTTGTAGTTCACCACGATATCAACCTGGCCCAGCGCGTTCTCGCCGTGGCCTTTCGCGGTCAACTTGTAGTTCACCAATTCTGCTTCAAAGCCGGTGATGCGGTTGATGGCCTGATACACGGCGTCAACCGGACCGTTACCGGTCGCAGCATCGGCTTTGGTCTCTTCGCCACAGCCCAACTGCACTGACGCGGTGGCAGTGACGCTGGAACCGGTCTGCACATTAAATTCGTTCAGCTGGAAATACTCTGGCTCTTCGTTCTGTTTGTTGATGAACGCCAGCGCTTCCAAATCGTAATCAAATACCTGGCCTTTCTTGTCGGCCAGCTTCAGGAAGGCATCGTACAGAGCATCGACGTTGTAGTCGGAATCTTTGTAGCCCATCTCTTCCATGCGATGTTTCACCGCAGCACGGCCAGAGCGTGAAGTCAGGTTCAACTGAATTTTGTGTAAGCCGATCGATTCTGGCGTCAGGATTTCGTAGTTTTCGCGGTTCTTCAACACGCCATCCTGGTGAATACCAGAGGAGTGAGCAAACGCACCCGTACCCACAATCGCTTTGTTGGCTGGAATCGGCATGTTGCAGATTTGGCTGATTAACTGGCTGGTGCGGTAGATTTCCTGATGATGGATATTGGTGTGCAGGTTCATGATCTGCTGACGGGTTTTAATCGCCATAATCACTTCTTCCAACGCACAGTTACCGGCACGTTCGCCCAGGCCATTGATGGTGCCTTCAACCTGACGCGCACCTGCTAACACCGCTGCTACGGCATTGCCGGTTGCCATGCCCAAATCATCATGGGTGTGAACAGACAAGATAGCTTTATCGATGTTCGGTACGCGTTCGCGCAACTGGCTGAAGATGTTGGCGTACTCGTGCGGCAAGGTGTAACCAACCGTATCCGGGATGTTGATGGTGGTCGCGCCGGCGTTGATCGCGGCTTCCACTACGCGGCACAGATCGTCGATAGGCGTACGGCCACCGTCTTCGCAAGAAAACTCAACGTCATCGGTATAGTTGCGGGCACGTTTAATGGAGGCTACCGCGCGGTCAATCACATCTGGCAAGGTACTGCGCAATTTGGTGGCGATATGCATTGGCGAAGTGGCGAGGAAAGTATGAATGCGGAATGCTTCAGCCACACGCAAAGCCTCGTAGGCGGCATCAATATCCTTATCCACGCAGCGAGCCAGGGCAGCAACGCGGCTGTTTTTCACCGAGCGCGCGATGGTTTGCACCGATTCGAAATCGCCAGGCGAAGAGATAGGGAAACCGACTTCCATTACATCCACGCCCATACGCTCCAGCGCCAGGGCGATCTGCAGTTTTTCTTTAACACTCAGGCTGGCCTGTAATGCCTGCTCGCCGTCGCGCAGAGTGGTATCGAAAATAATAACTTGCTGGCTCATGGTCATCTTCCTTTTGCTTTAACTCAACTTCGCCGGTGTAACGAGCATAAAAAAACCCGCGCATCGGCGCGGGTTCTTTAAACTTCTTCAGGTTCGAATCAGTGATTGATTCCACCCACAAGTCTACCGCGCAAACTGAATGCGTTTAGTAGTAGACCGAGTAGGCGGAAAGAATGGAACATGAATCAAACCTCGTAAATTTTGTGCTGCACATATTGATACTGGGATTGCTGTGGGAAGTCAACCCTAAGTGAAAGGGTATTTCTTTTGTCGGTTAAGGGCGATCTGCTGCGAATATCCCGCTACACAGAGCTTTGGCATTAATTAGCTGCATGCATAATGGCTTAAACAGCCTAAAAAATTTTTTATAAAAACGAATTAATTTTAAGTTATTGAATTTAATATGTTTAATCGGGGTTTTGGTACAATCATAAAAACAAGATTTGGCGGGTTGCTTAGCACAATGTCATGCAAGAAGCGGATTTTGAAGTTAATCACGCCAGAAAGTAATATTCAGGAAAAATTGTGGGCTAACCGGCCAGGCAATATGAAAATCATATTTCTTAGAACACGCTGCAAATAATCATGAAACCAGCATTTTCATCTGTGGTTGTGGGATCGCATTAGTTTAATCCTCGCGAGCGATTATCACGTGTCAGTGCCTTTTGTGCCGAAATAAGCCTGTCGCAGCCTCCTGTCGTTTGCAGGCCGGGTTTTCTGCGGTTATGGTAATCGACCTACTCTTAAAAGAATCAACTCAAGTAGATTCCCTGTACCTGGAAGGCAGAAATGAATTCTGTCATCTGAGCATAAACATAAGGTTTTGATCTTAACTGGCGAATACGGGGCTGGGTGTCAGTGGCGCAGGGGCAATGCGCGTCACGAGATCCGGTTCCTCAAGCCTGGAGGCAGAAAATGGAGATGTTGTCAGGAGCCGAAATGGTCGTCCGTTCGTTAATCGATCAGGGCGTTAAGCAGGTATTCGGCTATCCGGGCGGAGCAGTGCTCGACATTTACGATGCGCTGCAAACGGTCGGTGGAATTGACCACGTATTAGTGCGTCACGAGCAAGGCGCTGTGCATATGGCAGATGGTCTGGCACGCGCGACCGGCGAAGTCGGCGTGGTGCTGGTCACCTCAGGTCCAGGCGCCACCAATGCCATTACCGGTATTGCGACGGCCTATATGGATTCGATTCCGATGGTGATTCTGTCGGGTCAGGTGCCGTCTTCACTGATCGGCTACGATGCGTTCCAGGAGTGCGACATGGTCGGGATTTCCCGTCCGGTGGTCAAACACAGCTTCCTGGTGAAAAACGCCGAAGAGATCCCAACCGTGCTGAAAAAAGCCTTCTGGCTGGCAGCAAGCGGCCGCCCAGGCCCGGTGGTGATCGACCTGCCAAAAGATATTCTTAACCCAGCGAACAAACTGCCGTACGTCTATCCTGAGTCGGTCAGCATGCGCTCTTATAATCCGACGATTCAGGGGCATAAAGGACAGATTAAGCGTGCACTGCAAACGCTACTGGCCGCGCATAAGCCGGTGATTTATGCCGGTGGCGGTGCGATTATGTCCGGCTGTGAGGCGGAGCTGCTGCAGTTAGCTGAACAGCTGAATATTCCGGTCACCATGTCACTGATGGGCCTCGGCGTGTTCCCTGGCACGCATCGCCAGAGTGTAGGCATGCTGGGTATGCACGGGACTTACGAAGCCAATATGACCATGCACAATGCCGATTTGATTTTCGGCATTGGTGTGCGCTTCGATGATCGTACCACCAACAACCTGGCGAAATATTGCCCGAACGCCACCATCATGCATATCGACGTCGATCCGACCTCGATTTCCAAAACCGTCAGCGCGGATATTCCGATTGTGGGTGATGCGAAGCAGACGCTGTCGCAGATGCTGGAGTTGCTGGCGCAAAGCGATGCGAAGCAAGAGCTGGATAGCCTGCGCGACTGGTGGCAGACCATTGATGGCTGGCGTAGCCGTAAGTGCCTCGAGTTCGATCGCACCAGCGACAAGATCAAACCGCAGGCGGTGATCGAAACCATCTGGCGTCTGACTAAGGGGGATGCGTACGTTACCTCTGATGTCGGCCAGCATCAGATGTTCGCTGCGCTCTATTATCAGTTTGATAAGCCGCGTCGCTGGATCAACTCCGGTGGCCTTGGCACCATGGGCTTCGGCTTACCGGCTGCGCTGGGGGTGAAAATGGCGCTGCCGGATGAAACCGTCATCTGCGTGACCGGTGATGGCAGTATTCAGATGAACATCCAGGAACTGTCGACGGCACTGCAGTACGATTTACCGGTGCTGGTGCTGAACCTCAACAACGGTTTCCTCGGTATGGTGAAACAGTGGCAGGATATGATTTATTCCGGCCGCCACTCGCAATCCTACATGCAATCGCTGCCTGACTTTGTGCGTTTAGCCGAAGCCTACGGACACGTGGGTATTTCCATCGCGCACCCCGCTGAGCTGGAAGAGAAGCTGCAGCTGGCATTGGATACCCTGGCGAAAGGGCGTCTGGTGTTTGTTGATGTGAATATCGACGGCAGCGAGCACGTTTACCCGATGCAGATTCGCGGCGGTTCGATGGATGAGATGTGGCTGAGCAAAACGGAGAGGACTTAATTATGCGTCGTGTGTTATCGGTACTGCTGGAAAATGAATCCGGCGCATTGTCTCGCGTAGTGGGTTTGTTCTCACAGCGCGGCTACAACATCGAAAGCCTGACCGTTGCGCCAACCGACGATCCAACACTGTCGCGCATGACCATTCAGACGGTCGGCGATGAAAAAGTGCTGGAGCAGATTGAGAAGCAATTGCACAAGCTGGTGGACGTGTTACGTGTCAGCGAGCTAGGGCAGGGTGCTTACGTTGAACGTGAAATCATGCTGGTGAAGATTCAGGCAAGCGGGTATGGCCGTGAAGAAGTGAAGCGCAGCGCGGAAATTTTCCGTGGCCAGATTATCGATGTGACGCCAACGCTGTACACGGTTCAGCTGGCAGGCACCAGCGATAAACTCGACGCCTTCCTCAACACGGTACGCGATGTTGCTGAGATCGTTGAAGTGGCGCGATCAGGGATTGTGGGCGTGTCACGTGGCGATCGTGTGATGCGTTAATTCCGCAGGGTTATCATCCTGCTTCCAAGCTAACCCGGCGTAATGCCGGGTTTTTTTTATTTAATGCGCTTGTGAGTGCTGCCCGATAAAAGCGGTTGCTCAGCGTAGTGTTCTGCGGTTAGATGTTACAAATGTTTTACCCATAGCTACTCTGCGGACATTTACCCAGCCCTGGCTTATCAGAATTAAGGTGTCATCGTGAAACTGGATGAAATTGCGCGCCTGGCGGGCGTGTCGCGCACCACGGCCAGCTACGTTATCAATGGCAAAGCGCGGCAGTATCGTGTCAGCGACAAAACCGTCGAAAAAGTGATGGCGGTGGTGCGTGAACATAATTATCACCCCAATGCTGTTGCGGCAGGCCTGCGCGCCGGACGTACGCGTTCAATTGGTCTGGTGATCCCGGATCTTGAGAACACCAGTTACACGCGCATTGCCAATTATCTGGAGCGCCAGGCACGTCAACGTGGCTATCAGCTGCTGATTGCCTGCTCGGAAGATCAGCCTGACAATGAAATGCGCTGTATTGAACATCTGCTGCAGCGCCAGGTGGATGCGATCATTGTTTCGACCTCGTTGCCGCCAGAACACCCGTTTTATCAGCGCTGGATCAACGATCCGCTGCCGATTATCGCGCTGGATCGTGCGCTGGATCGTGAACACTTCACCAGTGTGGTCGGTGCCGATCAGGACGATGCGCATGCTCTGGCGGCTGAATTGCGTCAGCTTCCGGTGAAAAACGTGCTGTTCCTTGGGGCCTTGCCTGAGCTTTCAGTCAGTTTCCTGCGTGAAATGGGCTTCCGCGATGCGTGGAAAGACGATGAACGCACGGTGGATTACCTCTACTGCAACAGCTTTGATCGCACTGCGGCTGCCACACTGTTCGAGAAATACCTCGAAGATCATCCGATGCCAGATGCGTTGTTTACCACCTCATTCGGTCTGCTTCAGGGCGTGATGGACATTACCCTTAAGCGGGATGGTCGCCTGCCCACTGACCTGGCTATCGCCACCTTTGGCGACCACGAATTACTGGACTTTTTAGAGTGCCCGGTACTGGCGGTGGGGCAGCGTCATCGTGATGTGGCCGAGCGCGTGCTGGAATTAGTTTTGGCCTCGCTGGATGAACCGCGCAAACCGAAGCCGGGATTAACCCGTATTCGCCGCAATTTATTCCGCCGTGGTCAATTAAGCCGACGTACGAAATGAAATCGCGGGCAGATGGCTGCCCGCACTTATTAATCATTCAGATATTTTTCTGCCATAGGACTGGGGTAAAAAAGCGTAAATAGTCACCACTTTCCCTAACGAATTAACTGCGCTGAATTTTCTTATTTGTTTACATCTTCAGCAGTGACGCGTAGCAGAGCTGGCGCGATGGTGCTGGGCTTCCTTTCAGAAATCCCCTAAAATGCAGCCGCTGTCGCATATCCCGGGATAATTATCTTTTGCGATTAAAACGCTTTATTTTTCGCCATTTTTCAAATCGTGAAAATTTTTATTCCATTATTCATCAGGTTAATTTTTTATTTTGCCATTCATTCCCCTAAATTCCCCTCCACTAAATAATTCTCACCCTTGTAAAGAGTGATATTCACTTGTCGTTGCGGCTTGACAAGGATTTCATAGGCTCCGTAAACTCGTTTCGTGGTAAAAAGTGGGATAAAGTGGTGAAAACGGGTGATTGGGGGGTAGGACTGACATGTTCCGAGGAGCAACGTTAGTCAATCTCGACGGCAAAGGCCGATTGGCGGTACCAACGCGCTATCGTGAATTGCTTGTCGCGGAGTCTCAGGGGCAAATGGTGTGCACCATTGACCTCCACCAGCCATGTCTGTTGCTTTATACCCTGCCCGAATGGGAAATCATCGAGAAAAAACTGGCGCGCTTATCCAGCATGAATCCGATTGAGCGTCGCGTGCAGCGACTGCTGTTAGGACATGCCAGTGAATGCCAGATGGATAATGCAGGTCGCTTGTTGCTGGCGAATACGTTACGCCAACATGCGAGCCTCACTAAAGAAGTGATGCTGGTCGGACAGTTCAACAAGTTTGAGCTGTGGGATGAACAGACCTGGTATCAACAAGTCAAGGACGATATTGACGCAGAACAGTCGGCTCAGGAGCCTTTATCTGAGCGGTTGCAGGACTTGTCGCTATAGCTATGCAGGAAAATTTTAAACACACCACAGTGCTACTGGATGAGGCGGTTAACGGCCTCAATATCAGGGAAGACGGCATTTACATTGACGGCACTTTTGGGCGCGGCGGTCACTCACGTCTGATCCTTTCGCAACTGGGCGAGAAGGGGCAGTTACTGGCGATCGATCGCGATCCGCAAGCCATAGCCGCTGCAGCTGAAATTCAGGATCCACGTTTTTCGATCGTGCACGGACCTTTTTCGGCGCTGGCAGAGTATGTCGAAGCGCGTGGTCTCACCGGCAAGATCGATGGCGTATTGCTCGATCTTGGCGTGTCATCACCGCAGTTGGATGACGCAGAGCGCGGTTTCTCGTTTATGCGTGATGGGCCACTGGATATGCGTATGGACCCGACACGGGGCCAGTCTGCAGCAGAGTGGCTGATGAACGCCGAGGAAGCCGATATCGCCTTCGTCATCAAGACCTACGGTGAAGAGAAATTTGGCAAACGTATCGCACGCGCCATCGTCGAGCGTAATCGTGAACAGCCAATGACGCGCACCAAAGAGTTAGCCACCGTGATCGCTGCTGCGATGCCGGTGAAGGACAAGTTTAAACATCCGGCCACGCGCACCTTCCAGGCGATTCGTATCTGGATCAACAGCGAACTGGAAGAGATCGATACTGCACTGAAAGGGGCAATGTCGGTGCTGGCACCTGGCGGGCGGTTATCGGTTATCAGCTTCCATTCGCTGGAAGACCGTTTGGTGAAGCGTTTTATGCGCGATCAGAGCCGAGGCCCGCAAGTTCCAGCGGGTATCCCAATGACCGAAAGCCAGCTTAAAGCGCTAGGTGGACGTGAATTGAAAACCTTAGGCAAGCTGATTCCGGGTGAAGCGGAAGTCAACGAGAACCCACGCGCGCGCAGTTCGGTACTGCGTATTGCTGAGAGGACCGCGACATGATTGGCAACGAGCGACACAGCCTGCCCGGCGTCATCGGCGGTGACCTGCTGCGATTCGGCAAGATCCCGGTGTTGCTGCTGATTGCAGTACTTGTGTCCTCGGTGTTGGTGGTGACCACCACGCACAAAACGCGCCTGTTAACGGCGCAGCGCGAACAGTTGGTTTTAGAACGTGATGCGCTCGATATCGAGTGGCGTAACCTGATTTTGGAAGAGAATGCGCTCGGCGATCATAGCCGGGTTGAGCGAATAGCAACCGATAAGCTGCAAATGCAGCATGTTGATCCTTCACAGGAAAATATCGTGGTGCAGAGATAAATAAGGAATCGCAGACCTCAATGAGCGGCGCAGGCAAAACGCTGAAGTTAAAAAAACAGGAAGATAAGGCCAGCTTTATAAGCTGGCGTTTTGCGTTGCTGTGCGGCTGTATTTTACTGGCTTTGGGCGGATTGCTGTCACGCGTGGCGTGGTTACAGGTCATTAGCCCGGATAAGCTGGTCAAAGAAGGGGATTTGCGTTCGCTGCGTGTTCAATCTGTTCCCACTGCACGTGGCATGATCAGCGATCGTGCTGGCCGTCCATTGGCCGTTAGCGTGCCGGTGAATGCCATCTGGGCCGATCCTAAAGAGCTGATGGAACATGGCGGTGTGTCACTCGACAGCCGCTGGAAAGCCCTTTCAGATGCGCTGTCCATCCCACTCGATCAACTCGCCGCGCGCGTGAATGCCAATCCCAAAGGGCGCTTTATCTATCTGGCGCGTCAGGTGAATCCAGCGATTGGCGAATACGTCAAAAAACTCAAGCTGCCCGGCATTTACCTGCGTGAAGAGTCGCGTCGTTACTATCCAGCCGGTCAGGTCACTGCACATCTGATCGGCTTTACCAACATTGACGGTCAGGGCATTGAGGGCATCGAAAAGAGCTTCGACAAGTGGCTGACCGGCGCGCCAGGCGAGCGTACGGTGCGTAAAGACCGCTACGGTCGCGTGATTGAAGATATCTCCTCTGTAGACAGCCGCGCGGCGCACAACCTGACGCTCAGCATCGACGAACGCTTGCAGGCGCTGGTGTACCGCGAGTTGAACAATGCCGTGGCCTTCAACAAAGCGGAGTCGGGCACTGCCGTGCTGGTGGATGTGAACACCGGTGAAGTGCTGGCAATGGCCAACAGCCCGGCTTACAACCCAAACAATCTCTCCAACACGCCGAAAGATGTGATGCGCAACCGTGCCATTACCGACATCTTCGAGCCAGGCTCCACCGTCAAACCGATGGTGGTGATGACCGCGCTGCAGCGTGGCGTGGTGAAAGAGAACAGCGTACTGAATACCGTGCCGTACCGCGTCAATGGTCATGAGATCAAGGACGTGGCACGCTACAACGAATTGACCCTTACCGGGGTTTTACAGAAGTCGAGTAACGTCGGGGTTTCACGTTTGGCGTTAGCGATGCCCTCCTCAGCACTCGTAGATACTTACGCGCGCTTTGGACTGGGTAAACCGACCAATTTGGGGCTGGTCGGGGAAAGTAGTGGCTTATACCCTCAAAAACAACGGTGGTCTGACATAGAGAGGGCCACCTTCTCTTTCGGCTACGGGCTAATGGTAACACCGTTACAGTTAGCGCGAGTCTACGCAACCATTGGCAGCTACGGCATCAACCGCCCGCTGTCGATCACCAAAGTTGACCCGCCAGTGGCGGGTGAACGCGTTTTCCAGGAAGACCTGGTGAAAACGGTGATGCATATGATGGAGAGCGTTGCGCTGCCTGGCGGCGGTGGGGTTAAAGCCGCCATCAAGGGTTATCGCATCGCGATTAAAACCGGCACTGCGAAAAAAGTGGGACCGGATGGACGCTACGTCAATAAATACATTGCTTACACGGCAGGTGTTGCACCTGCCAGTCGCCCTCGTTTTGCGCTGGTGGTGGTGATCAACGATCCCCAGGCCGGTAAATATTATGGTGGTGCGGTTTCTGCACCGGTGTTTGGCGCCATCATGGGCGGTGTATTACGCACCATGAACATTGAACCGGATGCGCTGCCGACAATTGATAAAGACGAGTTGGTGAAGAACAGAAGTGAGGAATCAAGTGACCGATCGTAACCTGCGCGATTTACTGGCCCCGTGGGTGCCGGGTGCGCCGGCGCGTCCACTCCGTGACATGACACTAGACAGCCGCTCAGCGGCTGCTGGCGATCTGTTTATCGCCGTGGCGGGCCATCATGCTGATGGACGTCGTTTTATTCCGCAGGCTATTGCTCAAGGCGTGGCGGCAGTGATTGCCGAAGCCGAGGGTGAAGCCAGCGATGGAGATATCCGCGAGATGCACGGCGTCCCGGTTATCTACCTGGCGCAGTTGCAGCAGCGTCTCTCTGCACTGGCCGGGCGCTTTTATCAGCAGCCTGCTGAAAAACTTAAATTAATCGGTGTCACCGGCACCAACGGAAAAACCACCACCACGCAGTTGATGGCGCAGTGGGCCAATCTGCTGGGTGAAACCGGTGCCGTAATGGGCACGGTGGGTAATGGCTTATATGGCCAATTGGTGGCCACCGAAAACACCACCGGTTCCGCGGTAGATGTTCAACATGTATTGAATGATCTGGTGGAGCAGGGTGCCACGCTGGCTGCGATGGAAGTGTCTTCTCACGGTCTGGTGCAGCATCGCGTGGCGGCATTGCCCTTCGCGGCTGCGGTGTTCACGAATCTGAGCCGCGATCATCTGGATTATCACGGTGATATGCAGGGTTACGAAGCCGCCAAATGGCTGCTGTTCTCTGAACATCAGGTTGGCGAAGCCATTATCAACGCTGATGACGAGGTCGGACGCCGCTGGCTGGAGAAACTGCCGGATGCCGTTGCCGTCACCATGGCTGACAACTTGCAGCCTGGCTGTCGTGGGCGCTGGCTGAAAGCCACAGCGGTGAATTATCACGATGGCGGTGCGCATATCCAGTTCAGCTCCAGCTGGGGCGACGGGGAATTTGATAGCCGTCTGATGGGCGCATTCAATGTCAGCAATCTGCTGCTGGCACTGGCCACCTTGCTGACGCTCGATTATCCGCTGGAGGCGCTGGTATCAAGCGCTGCACAGCTGCAACCGGTATGTGGCCGTATGGAAGTGTTCACGGCACCAGAAAAACCCACGGTGGTGGTGGATTATGCTCACACCCCCGATGCGCTGGAAAAAGCGTTGGAAGCTGCCCGTCTGCACTGTAAAGGCAAACTGTGGTGCGTGTTTGGCTGCGGCGGCGATCGTGACAAAGGCAAACGTCCGTTGATGGGCGCGATTGCCGAACAGTTCTCTGACATCGTGGTCATCACCGATGACAATCCGCGCAGCGAAGAACCTGCCGCGATTGTGAATGACATTCTGACTGGCTTGCTTGATCCCGGTCGCGCCCGCGTGGTCGCGGGACGTGCGCAAGCGGTCACTAACGCCGTGATGCAGGCCAATGTCGATGACATTGTGCTGGTGGCTGGTAAAGGCCATGAAGATTATCAAATCATTGGTAACCGTCGTTTGGACTACTCCGATCGCGACACCGTCGCCCGTTTACTGGGGGTGATGGCATGATCCCGGTTTCTTTGAAAACACTGGCTGAAATCAGTGGTGGTCAACTGCACGGCGCTGATTTGACGCTGAATGATGTGACCAGCGACACGCGTAAAGTGGCTGATGGCAGCCTGTTTGTCGCACTGGTCGGTGAGCGTTTTGATGCGCATGACTTTGCTCAGGATGCTATTGCCCAGGGTGCCAAAGCGCTGCTGGTGAGTAAGCACTTGCCTTTAGATTTGCCGCAAGTGGTGGTCGCTGATACGCGCATCGCCTTTGGTCAGCTCGGCGCCTGGGTGCGTCAGCAATCGAAGGCGCGCGTGGTAGCCCTGACCGGTTCATCCGGTAAAACCTCCGTCAAAGAGATGACCGCTGCCATTTTGCGCCAGTGTGGTGAAACCCTCTATACCGCTGGCAACCTGAACAACGACTTCGGCGTGCCGATGACGTTGCTGCGTCTGACCCCAGAACACGAGTTCGCGGTGATTGAGCTGGGTGCCAATCATCAGGGCGAGATTGCTTACACCACCGATTTAGTGCGTCCTGAAACGGCGCTGGTGAATAATCTCGCTGCAGCGCATCTGGAAGGCTTTGGTTCACTGGCCGGTGTAGCGAAAGCCAAAGGCGAAATTTTTGGTGGATTGCCAGTACACGGCACCGCCATCGTCAATGCTGACAGCAACGACCTCGCTAACTGGCAGTCGCAGTTTGTCGATAAGACCCTGTGGCGCTTCTCGCCACAGCCGATGGCGGATGCAGAATTCCGCGCCAGCGAGATCGTGCTGCGCGCCGACGCCACGCTGTTTACCTTACATACGCCGCGCGGAGACATTGCTGTTGCGCTGCCGCTGCCAGGTCGCCACAACATCGCGAACGCGCTTGCTGCTGCTGCGCTGGCACTGTCCGTTGATGCCCCGCTGAGCGCCATCCAAACCGGTTTGAAAACGCTGCAGCCCGTACCGGGGCGTCTGTTCCCGATTCGTCTGGCAGACAATCAACTGCTGCTGGATGACAGCTATAACGCCAACGTCGGTTCGATGACAGCAGCCGCACAGGTGCTGGGCGATATGCCGGGCTACCGCGTGATGGTGGTGGGCGATATGGCGGAACTCGGCGATGAAGCCGAAGCTTGCCATCAGCAGGTGGGTGATGCCGCCAGGGCAGCAGGTATTGATTGTGTTCTGAGTACCGGCACTTTGAGTCGGTTGATCGGTGAAAGCAGCGGTAAAGGCGAGCATTTCGCCACCAAAGCCGAGCTGACTATACGTTTACGCGCATTGCTGTCCCAACATCAGGACATCACTATTTTGGTTAAAGGCTCACGTAGCGCCGCCATGGAGCAGGTCGTCGAGAGCTTACAGGAGAAAGGAACATGCTAGTCTGGCTGGCCGAACATTTGGTCGCACTTTATTCCGGCTTTAACGTCTTCTCGTATTTGACGTTTCGCGCCATTGTCAGCCTGCTGACCGCTCTGTTCCTATCACTCTGGATGGGCCCGCGCCTGATCGCCTGGCTGCAGAAGCTGCAGATTGGCCAGGTGGTGCGTAACGACGGTCCGGAATCGCACTTCAGTAAGCGCGGTACGCCAACCATGGGCGGCATCATGATCCTCACCTCCATCACCGTCTCGGTGTTGATGTGGGCGTATCCATCCAACCCTTATGTGTGGTGCGTGCTGGCGGTGCTGATTGGTTTCGGCATTATCGGTTTCGTCGATGACTATCGCAAAGTGGTACGCAAAGACACCAAAGGCCTGATTGCCCGCTGGAAATACTTCTGGATGTCGGTGATCTCCCTGGGCGTGGCTTTTGCGCTTTACGCTGCGGGCAAAGGCACACCGGCCACTCAGTTGGTGGTGCCGTTCTTTAAAGACATCATGCCGCAGCTGGGATTGTTTTATGTGCTGCTGGCTTACTTTGTGATTGTCGGCACCGGTAATGCGGTCAACCTGACTGATGGTCTGGATGGCCTGGCGATTATGCCAACCGTCTTCGTGGCAGCAGGCTTTGCTCTGGTGGCATGGGCGACCGGTAACGTGAAGTTTGCGGAATATCTGCATATTCCGTATCTGCGCCATGCGGGTGAGTTGGTGATTGTCTGTACCGCGATTGTCGGTGCCGGTCTTGGCTTCCTGTGGTTCAACACCTACCCGGCTCAGGTCTTTATGGGCGATGTGGGTTCACTGGCACTGGGTGGTGCGTTAGGCACTATCGCCGTGCTGCTGCGTCAGGAGTTTTTGCTGGTGATCATGGGCGGCGTGTTTGTGGTTGAAACGCTGTCGGTGATTCTGCAGGTGGGATCGTTCAAGCTGCGCGGCCAACGCATTTTCCGCATGGCGCCGATTCACCATCACTATGAATTGAAGGGCTGGCCGGAGCCGCGTGTCATCGTGCGCTTCTGGATTATTTCACTGATGCTGGTGCTGATTGGCCTGGCAACGCTGAAGGTACGTTAATCATGGCTGACTATCGGGGCAGAAAAGTCGTCATCATTGGACTCGGCATCACTGGCCTGTCCTGTGTTGATTTCTTCCTCGCGCAGGGCGTGACGCCTCGCGTGATGGATACCCGTGTGTCTCCGCCTGGCCTCGACAAGTTGCCTGAGGCGGTTGAACGCTATGTAGGCGGTATCAACAGTGACTGGTTGCTGGCGTCGGACTTGATCGTTGCCAGCCCAGGCATCGCGCTTGCTCATCCTGCATTAAGTGAAGCCGCGGATGCCGGTATCGAAATCGTCGGTGATATCGAACTGTTCTGCCGTGAAGCTCAGGCGCCGATTGTCGCGATCACCGGCTCGAACGGTAAAAGCACTGTCACCACCCTGGTGGGTGAAATGGCCCGTGCAGCAGGTTGGCAGGTTGGCGTGGGTGGCAACATCGGTTTACCGGCGCTAACCCTGCTGAAATCTCCGGCACAGTTGTATGTGCTGGAACTTTCCAGCTTCCAACTTGAAACCACCTACAGTCTGCAAGCAGCGGCTGCCACCATTCTCAACGTAACGGAAGATCATATGGATCGCTATCCGTTGGGCATGCAGCAGTATCGTGCGGCGAAATTGCGCATTTATGAAAACGCCCGCGTCTGTGTGGTCAATGCCGATGATGGTATGACCATGCCGGTTCGCGGTGTTGATGCACGTTGTGTCAGTTTTGGCATTAATCTCGGTGATTACCACCTGACCCAGCAGCAGGGCAACACCTGGCTGCGGGCGCAGGGTGAAAGGGTATTAAACACAGACGAAATGACGTTGGTGGGGCAGCATAACTACACCAATGCCCTGGCGGCCCTGGCACTGGCAGATGCGGTGAATATCCCGCGCGCTTCCAGTCTGAAAGCGTTAACGACTTTCACTGGCCTGGCGCACCGTTTCCAACTGGTGCATGAAGCCAATGGCGTGCGCTGGATTAATGACTCCAAAGCCACCAATGTCGGCAGTACTGAAGCGGCACTCAATGGTTTGCAGGTGAAAGGCACCTTGTGGCTGTTGATGGGCGGCGATGGCAAATCCGCTGACTTCAGTGCACTGACGCGCTTTTTGCAGGGCGACAATGTTCGCATCTACTGCTTTGGTCGTGACGGCGATGCGCTCGCGGCGTTGCGCCCGGAGGTCGCCACGCGCACAGAGACGATGCAGCAGGCCATGGAGCAGATTGCACCTCAGGCGAAGGCGGGCGATATGGTGCTGCTGTCACCGGCCTGCGCCAGCCTCGATCAGTTCCGTAATTTTGAACAGCGCGGTGATATTTTCGCGCAGCTGGCGAAGGAGTTGAGCTGATGCGCATTCCAGGTGTCGGTATTGCCAGCTTCCTCTCCGTGCGTTTACGCGATTGGGTGATGGGCGGCCGTGAAAATGATGATGCGCCAGTGGTGCTGTATGATCGTACGCTGCTGTGGCTGACCTTTGGTTTGGCGATTATCGGCTTTGT
The DNA here is from genome assembly GCF_037153115.1 of Pantoea sp. USMM079. NCBI lineage: Bacteria > Pseudomonadati > Pseudomonadota > Gammaproteobacteria > Enterobacterales > Erwiniaceae > Pantoea > Pantoea sp. USMM079. Next base: position 125,115 of record NZ_JBBCKX010000003.1, on the reverse strand, counting down.
GATGGTGACTTCAGCGTCGATGCCGGTCGGCCAGCGTCTCAACGAAGACCCGTTCTACTTCGCTAAACGCGACGCTTTCTATATTGCCCTGGCGGTAGGCATGGCGCTGGTGACATTGCGCGTCCCAATGGATTTCTGGCAGCGCTACAGCAACGTGATGCTGATGGCGTCTGTGGCAATGCTGCTGATCGTCCTGGTGGTGGGTAGTTCGGTTAACGGTGCATCGCGCTGGATTGCCCTCGGCCCACTGCGTATTCAGCCGGCCGAATTGTCCAAGCTTTCCCTGTTTTGCTATCTCGCCAGCTATCTGGTGCGCAAAGTGGAAGAGGTACGCAACAACTTCTGGGGCTTTTGTAAGCCGATGGGCGTGATGGTGGTGTTGGCCGTGTTACTGCTGGCGCAACCGGATCTCGGAACTGTAGTTGTGCTGTTTGTGACGACGCTAGCGATGCTGTTCCTCGCGGGTGCCAAAATGTGGCAGTTCCTGGCGATCATCGGCTCCGGTATTTTTGCCGTGGTGCTGCTGATTATCGCTGAACCCTATCGTATGCGCCGTGTGACCTCTTTCTGGAACCCATGGGAAGATCCGTTTGGCAGCGGCTACCAGCTGACCCAGTCGCTGATGGCCTTCGGTCGTGGTGAATTCTGGGGCCAGGGCCTCGGCAACTCGGTGCAAAAACTCGAGTATCTGCCGGAGGCACACACCGACTTTATCTTCTCCATCATTGGTGAAGAGTTGGGTTATGTCGGTGTGGTTTTGGCGCTGTTAATGGTATTCTTCGTCGCTTTTCGCGCGATGTCGATTGGTCGCCGTGCTCTGGAGATCGATCAGCGCTTTTCTGGCTTCCTCGCTTGCTCAATTGGCGTGTGGTTTAGTTTCCAGGCGCTGGTTAACGTCGGTGCGGCTGCAGGTATGCTGCCGACCAAAGGTCTGACATTGCCACTGATCAGTTACGGTGGCTCAAGTCTGATCATCATGTCGACCGCCATCGTGTTTTTATTGCGCATTGATTATGAAACGCGTCTGGCAAAAGCGCAGGCGTTTACCCGAGGTGCTCGATGAGTAGCAAGCGGCTGATGGTGATGGCCGGCGGAACCGGCGGACATGTGTTCCCTGGTCTGGCGGTGGCACACCATCTGATCGAACAGGGCTGGCAGGTGCGCTGGCTCGGAACCGCTGACCGAATGGAAGCGGATTTGGTGCCGAAACATGGCATCGAAATTGAATTTATCCGTATTAGCGGTTTGCGCGGCAAAGGTGTTAAGGCGCAGTTACTGGCACCGGTACGCATCTTCAATGCATGGCGCCAGGCGCGTCGCATCATGAAGCGCTGGCAGCCGGACGTGGTGCTCGGCATGGGCGGATACGTTTCCGGTCCAGGTGGATTAGCCGCGTGGAGTTGCGGTATTCCTGTGGTGCTGCATGAGCAGAACGGCATTGCCGGGCTGACCAACAAGTGGCTGGCGAAAATTGCCACCAAAGTGATGCAGGCGTTTCCGGGTGCATTCCCGAAAGCCGATGTGGTTGGCAATCCCGTGCGTACCGATGTGTTGGCCCTGCCGCTGCCTGCTGATCGCCTGAGTGGACGCAGCGGTGCGATTCGTGTGCTGGTGGTCGGCGGAAGCCAGGGCGCACGCATTCTGAATCAGACGGTGCCGCAGGTGGCCGCAGAACTGGGTGATGCCATCACGATTTGGCATCAAAGCGGCAAAGGCGCGCTGGAGACGGTGCAACAGGCGTATCGCGATGCCGGACAGCCGCAGCACAAGGTCACCGAGTTTATCGATGATATGGCGGAAGCCTATGCCTGGGCGGATGTAGTGGTGTGTCGTTCGGGCGCATTGACGGTGAGCGAAGTGGCCGCCGCAGGTTTACCGGCGATCTTCGTGCCGTTTCAGCACAAAGACCGTCAGCAGTACTGGAATGCGTTGCCGCTGGAGCAAGCGGGCGCAGCCAAAATTTTCGAGCAGCCGCAATTTACCGCGACTGCAGTAGCGGACACGTTGCGCCATTGGGATCGCGCCACGCTGCTGGCGATGGCTGAGAAAGCCCGTCAGGTAGCGATTCCTGATGCAACCGATCGGGTTGCGCAGGAAGTGGCACGCGTCGCGAAGTAATTAATAGGTCGGTTTGACCGGCTGTACCTGAATGCAGGTACGAATGAGATCAACAGGTAATTGAGACAGATGAATACACAACAATTGGCAAAACTGCGTTCCATTGTGCCCGAGATGCGTCGCGTCCGGCACATTCACTTTGTCGGCATCGGTGGTGCTGGCATGGGCGGTATTGCCGAGGTGTTGGCGAACGAAGGTTATCACATCAGCGGGTCGGATCTGGCGCCTAACCCGGTGACCCAGCATCTGGCCTCATTGGGTGCGACCATTTATTTCAACCATCGCCCGGAAAACGTGACGGATGCGAGCGTGGTGGTGGTGTCGACTGCGGTGGCTCAGGACAATCCGGAGCTGGTCGCGGCACGCGAGCAGCGTATCCCGGTGATTCGCCGTGCAGAGATGCTGGCTGAGCTGATGCGCTTCCGTCATGGCATCGCGGTTGCCGGTACGCACGGCAAAACCACCACCACAGCGATGGTTACCAGTATTTATGCCGAAGGTGGCTTAGACCCGACTTTCGTCAATGGCGGCCTGGTGAAAGCAGCGGGCACACATGCTCGTTTGGGCACCAGCCGTTACCTGATTGCGGAAGCCGATGAGAGTGACGCGTCGTTCCTGCATCTGCAGCCGATGGTGGCGATTGTCACCAATATCGAAGCGGATCATATGGATACCTATCAGGGCGATTTCGAGAACCTGAAGCAGACGTTCATCAATTTCCTGCATAATCTGCCGTTCTACGGACGTGCGGTGATGTGCGTAGATGATGTGGTGATCCGCGATTTGATCCCACGCGTGGGCCGTCAGGTCACCACTTACGGCTTCAGTGATGACGCCGATGTGCGTATCGAAAACTATGAACAACGTGGCGCGCAGGGGCACTTTACCCTGATTCGTCAGGACAAGCCGGTGCTGAAAGTGACCCTGAATGCGCCGGGCCGTCACAATGCCTTAAATGCTGCTGCTGCGGTTGCAGTGGCGACGGAAGAAGGCATTGAAGATAACGCGATTCTGGCGGCACTGGAGAGCTTCCAGGGCACCGGGCGCCGCTTTGATGTGCTGGGCGAATTTGATACCGCAGCGGTCAATGGCAATCCAGGCAGCGCAATGCTGGTGGATGATTACGGTCATCACCCAACGGAAGTGGATGTCACCATTAAAGCCGCGCGTGCCGGCTGGCCAGAGAAAAAACTGGTGATGGTATTCCAGCCGCATCGTTACACGCGAACTCGTGATCTGTTCGATGACTTCGCTAACGTGCTGTCACAGGTTGATGTATTGCTGATGCTGGATGTTTATCCGGCCGGTGAAGCGCCGATTCCAGGCGCAGATAGCCGTTCACTGTGCCGCGCGATTCGCAATCGTGGCAAGGTTGACCCGATTCTGGTCTCTGAGCACGATGCGTTGCCGGAAGCGCTGGCCCCGTTGTTGTCAGGTGACGATCTGGTCATCGTGCAGGGCGCCGGCAATATCGGCAAGATCGCCCGCAAACTGGCTGAGCTTGCGTTGCAGCCAGCTGCGAAAACGGAGGCGCGTCATGGCTGAGAAAGTCGCCGTCCTGATGGGCGGAACCTCGGCAGAGCGTGAAGTGTCGCTGATGTCGGGCAGTGCGGTGTTAGCTGGTCTGCGTGAGATGGGCATTGATGCACACGGCGTGGATACCCGTGATGTGTCAGTGCTGGACCTCAAAGCGCAGGGCTTTGATAAAACCTTTATCGCTCTGCACGGTCGCGGCGGTGAAGATGGCACGCTGCAGGCGGTGCTGGAGTTCCTCCAGTTGCCCTATACCGGCAGCGGCGTGATGGCTTCGGCGATCACCATGGATAAACTGCGCAGCAAATTGCTGTGGCAGGGCAGGGGACTGCCTTCAGGCAAATTCGTCTGGTTAACGCGTCAGCAGCAGGAGCAGGGTTTAGATGCACAAACGCAGGCTGCCATTGATGCGCTCGGGCTGCCGCTGTTTGTGAAGCCAAGCTGTGAGGGTTCTAGTGTCGGCATCAGCCGTGTGAACACGTTAGAAGCCTTGCCTACAGCGCTGGATGAAGCGTTTCGCCACGATAATGACGTGCTAGTTGAGGCATTCCTGAGTGGTGCGGAATATACCGTTGGCATCCTGGGTGATGAAATTCTGCCTTCAATCAGAATTAAAACCGCCAGCGTGTTCTATGACTATGAAGCTAAATACATTTCTGACGATACTGAATACTTCTGTCCAAGTGGTTTGAGTGCAGAGCAGGAAGCAGAATTGAAGACGCTGGTATGGGCAGCCTGGCGTGCACTGGGTTGCAGCGGCTGGGGACGCGTCGATGTAATGACAGATGGCGAGGGGAAATTCCAGTTGCTGGAAGTGAATACCTCACCGGGCATGACCAGCCACAGTCTGGTGCCGATGGCCGCGAAGCAGGCAGGATACAGTTTCCCGCAGCTGGTGGCGCGTATTCTGGAACTGGCTGACTGATATGTCTCAGGCGGCGATACGTGTACGAAATCGCGAACCCCAGGAGCGTGCGCGCACCGGGCGTAGCAACGGTGCCCGACTGTTTGGCGTCGTATTCCTGCTGATTGTGTTGGGCATCATGGCTGCCGGTGGGCTGGTGGTGCTGAAGTGGATGAATGATGCGTCGCGTTTACCGCTGTCGAAGCTGGTGGTGACCGGGGAAACGCATTACACCACGCATGATGACATTCGCCAGGCCATTTTGTCGCTCGGTGCACCTGGCACGTTTATGTCGCAAAACGTGGACATCATCCAGCAACAGATTGAGCGTTTACCCTGGATTAAACAGGTCAGTGTGCGTAAGCAGTGGCCTGATGAGCTGAAGATTAACCTGGTGGAGTATGTTCCGGTGGCACGCTGGAATGACTCACACATGGTAGACGCCGATGGCGTCTCCTTCAGCGTCCCGGCCAGTCATATCGGTAAAGAAACATTGCCGATGTTATATGGCCCGGAAGGCAGTGAAACAGAGGTGTTGGCGGGCTATCACACCATGAGTGATGTGCTCAAAGCCGGCAAGTTTACCCTGAAGGTCGCGTCGATGACGGCGCGGCGCTCATGGCAGTTAGTGACCAGCGACGATGTGCGCATCGAACTGGGACGCAGCGACACCATGAAGCGTCTGAACCGTTTTATTGAGCTCTATCCGGAGCTGCTGCAGCAGGGCCAGAGTCAGAACAAGCGCATTACCTATGTCGATTTGCGCTACGACTCCGGTGCCGCAGTAGGCTGGGCAGCGGCCCCGCTGGAGCCACAGGACAGTAATCAGCAACAAAACCAGGCACAGGCTAAACCACAATGATCAAGGCAACGGACAGAAAACTGGTAGTAGGACTTGAAATCGGCACCGCAAAGGTTGCCGCCCTGGTTGGGGAAATTCTGCCTGATGGTATGGTCAACATTATTGGGGTGGGCAGCTGCCCGTCTCGTGGTATGGATAAAGGCGGCGTAAATGACCTTGAGTCGGTGGTGAAATGCGTTCAACGCGCCATCGACCAGGCTGAACTGATGGCTGATTGCCAGATTTCGTCGGTTTACCTTGCTTTATCGGGCAAACATATCAGTTGTCAGAACGAAATCGGGATGGTTCCGATTTCGGAAGAGGAAGTGACTCAGGATGATGTAGAGAACGTGGTACATACGGCGAAATCCGTACGCGTACGCGATGAACATCGTATCCTGCATGTTATTCCTCAGGAATATGCCATTGATTATCAGGAAGGCATCAAGAATCCGGTGGGACTTTCCGGCGTGCGTATGCAGGCGAAAGTGCACTTGATCACCTGCCACAATGATATGGCGAAAAATATTGTTAAAGCCGTTGAACGTTGCGGCCTGAAAGTTGACCAACTGATTTTTGCCGGACTGGCATCCAGTTTCTCGGTTCTGACTGAAGATGAACGTGAGCTGGGCGTCTGTGTTGTTGACATCGGTGGCGGTACAATGGATATCGCGGTTTACACCGGCGGCGCACTGCGTCACACCAAAGTGATCCCTTATGCAGGGAATGTGGTGACCAGTGATATCGCCTATGCCTTCGGCACACCGCCAACCGATGCGGAAGCGATCAAAGTACGCCATGGTTGTGCGTTGGGTTCGATTGTTGGCAAAGATGAAAACGTCGAAGTGCCGAGCGTCGGTGGACGTCCACCGCGCAGTCTGCAACGCCAAACGCTGGCAGAAGTGATTGAGCCGCGTTACACCGAATTGCTGAATCTGGTGAATGACGAGATTCTGCAACTGCAGGAGCAACTGCGCCAGCAGGGCGTGAAACACCACCTGGCAGCAGGCATCGTGCTGACCGGTGGCGCAGCACAGATTGAAGGTTTGGCCGCTTGCGCCCAGCGTGTATTTCATACGCAGGTGCGTATTGGTCAGCCACTTAACATCACCGGCCTGACGGATTATGCGCAGGAGCCGTATTACTCAACTGCAGTCGGTCTGCTGCATTACGGCAAAGAGTCACACATGAACGGTGATGCAGAAACGGAAAAACGTGCTTCAGTGGGCAACTGGTTTAAACGTATCAATAGCTGGCTGAAGAAAGAGTTTTAATTTTTGAAAAAGGAGATCATGCAGGCAATGTTTATGATCTCCAGGCGACAGGCACATAACGGAGAGAAATCATGTTTGAACCTATGGAATTAACCAATGACGCGGTGATTAAAGTCATCGGCGTCGGCGGCGGCGGTGGCAACGCCGTAGAGCACATGGTACGCGAGCGTATCGAAGGTGTAGAATTCTTCGCTGTAAACACCGACGCGCAAGCGTTGCGTAAGACAGCGGTTGGCCAGACGATCCAGATCGGGACCGGTATCACCAAGGGTCTCGGTGCGGGTGCAAACCCGGAAGTGGGTCGTACCTCAGCTGAGGAAGATCGTGAAGCACTGCGTTCTGCGCTGGAAGGGGCAGACATGGTGTTTATCGCTGCAGGCATGGGCGGCGGTACCGGTACCGGTGCAGCGCCAGTCGTGGCAGAAGTAGCAAAAGATTTGGGTATCCTGACTGTTGCGGTGGTGACCAAGCCCTTCAACTTCGAAGGCAAAAAGCGTATGGCTTTTGCTGAACAGGGTATCGCTGAGCTGTCTAAGCATGTTGATTCACTGATCACCATCCCGAACGACAAGCTGTTAAAAGTGCTGGGTCGCGGTATCTCTCTGCTGGATGCCTTTGGTGCAGCCAACGACGTACTGAAAGGTGCGGTGCAGGGTATCGCCGAGCTGATTACTCGCCCAGGCTTGATGAACGTTGACTTCGCGGACGTGCGTACCGTGATGTCAGAAATGGGTTACGCCATGATGGGCTCCGGCGTAGCGTGCGGTGAAGACCGTGCCGAAGAAGCAGCCGAAATGGCGATCTCCAGCCCACTGCTGGAAGATATCGATCTGTCTGGTGCGCGCGGCGTGCTGGTCAACATCACGGCGGGCTTTGACCTGCGTCTGGATGAGTTCGAAACCGTGGGTAACACTATCCGCGCCTTCGCTTCTGACAACGCGACCGTGGTCATCGGTACTTCTCTGGACCCAGAGATGAACGACGAACTGCGCGTGACCGTCGTTGCTACCGGTATTGGCATGGACAAGCGTCCAGAAATTACGCTGGTAACCAACAAATCGGCTTCGCAGCCAGTGATGGATCATCGCTACCAGCAGCACGGCATGGCGCCGTTGCCGCAGGAGCAGAAGCCGGCAGCGAAAGTGGTCAACGACCAGCCAGCATCGTCCAATAAAGAGCCAGATTATCTTGATATTCCAGCCTTCCTGCGTAAGCAGGCAGACTAAGAATATCCTGAGAATTGGGATTCCCCGCTCTTTGTGCTAAAGTATTCGCCCGCTGGTAATTTATACTGGCGGTCGGATGGGTAATATTGCGAGATAATGCGATGATCAAACAAAGGACATTAAAACGTATTGTTCAGGCGACAGGTGTCGGTTTACATACCGGCAAGAAAGTCACGCTGACCTTACGCCCTGCGTCGGCTAATACCGGGGTCATCTATCGTCGCACTGACTTGAATCCACCGGTTGATTTCCCGGCTGATGCAAAATACGTGCGCGACACCATGCTGAGTACCTGCCTGGTGAATGATGAAGGCGTGCGTATATCGACGGTTGAACACCTGAATGCTGCATTGGCAGGCTTGGGTATCGACAACATTATTGTTGAAGTCGATGCGCCCGAAATCCCAATTATGGATGGCAGTGCCGCGCCTTTTGTCTACTTGCTGATGGATGCAGGCGTCGAAGAGCTGAACAGTGCGAAGAAATTCGTACGCGTTAAGCAGACGGTGCGTGTTGAAGATGGCGATAAGTGGGCCGAGATCAAACCTTACAACGGTTTCTCACTCGACTTTACTATCGACTTCAAACATCCGGCAATTGACTCAAGCTCGCAGCGTTACCAGTTAAACTTCTCGGCTGAGGCGTTCGTTCGCCAAATCAGTCGTGCGCGCACCTTTGGTTTTATGCGTGAAATCGAATATCTGCAGTCTAAAGGCCTGTGCCTGGGCGGTAGCTTAGATTGTGCGATTGGTCTTGATGATTTCCGCGTACTCAACGAAGACGGTCTGCGCTTTGAAGATGAGTTCGTTCGTCACAAAATGCTGGACGCGATCGGCGATCTGTTTATGTGTGGCCACAACGTGATTGGCGCATTCTCTGCGTTTAAATCAGGCCATGCGTTAAACAACAAATTGCTGCAAGCGGTGCTGGCGAAGCAGGAAGCCTGGGAATGGGCGACCTTCGAAGACGAAGCTGAACTGCCACTGGCATTCAAAGCACCAAATTTAGTTCTGGCGTAAAGACGAAGCTGAACTGCCACTGGCATTCAAAGCACCAAATTTAGTTCTGGCGTAAGTCAGTCATAAAAACGGCAGTTTTCCTGACACCCTCTCCGGTCAGTGGAAGCTGCCGTTTTTTATTGCCTGTTTTTTATTCCTGCAAGACCGCTCTCAATTCTCTGCTATCACTGGCGAAAGCCTGTACAAATAAACGTGAAATCCCCCGTAAGCCCTTTAATCACTGGTGTCCTGGCCCCACATAAGTGCTATTATCTGGCGCTCATATGAGCAGGTTCGCGGATAACCGCAACGGCTTCATTACTTTATTTAACTGTGGATAGGTTGTGATCGGGATTTTCTCACGCTGGCGACAATTAGGCAGACGCTACTTCTGGCCTCATCTCTTGTTAGGGATGGTGGCGGCCAGTTTGGGCTTGCCTGCCTGTGCGCAAAGTGCGGAGTCCACGGCGACAGACTCGCCCATCAGCAGCCTGTTTGTCGGCAATGTTGTTCATTTCGATCATTTAATCCGTCTGCAGGAAAGTGCGCGTCGACCAAATTTCAATGTCGATTACTGGCATCAGCATGCCATTCGCACGGTCATTCGCCACCTCTCATTTAGCATGACGCCACCAGCAGAAGCGGAAGAGAGTCATACAGTCCCGCTGGCGGCACAAAAGCTGGCGTTAATCGATTCGCTGCAGGCGCTACTCACATCGCCAGCTCAACCCGCTATTGCATTAGAGCCGCAGGAAACGCTGCGTCATCGCGAACCTCAAATTCACACTTCTGCTGACTGGCAGGCTGCTATTCATGGCATCCGCGCCGGGCCTGCCATTGCTTAACAGTAACGATTTTCCACATCCTGTTTTAGATTTTCCAGTCCGCATGAATGCGGCTGAATTGAGAAAAATTTATCATGTTAATCAAATTGTTAACCAAAGTCTTTGGCAGCAGTAACGATCGTACCCTGCGTCGTATGCGCAAAATCGTCGATGTCATCAATAAGATGGAGCCGGATTTCGTCAAGCTCTCGGATGACGAACTGAAAGCCAAGACCGACCTGTTCCGTGAACGCCTGAAGAAAGGTGAAAGCCTTGAAAGCCTGATTCCTGAAGCCTTTGCCACGGTGCGTGAAGCCAGTAAACGTGTGTTTGGTATGCGCCACTTCGATGTACAGCTGATTGGCGGCATGGTGCTGAATGAGCGTTGCATCGCCGAGATGCGTACCGGTGAAGGTAAAACCCTGACGGCAACACTGCCGGCTTACCTGAACGCATTGAGCGGTAAAGGGGTGCACGTGGTCACGGTGAACGATTACCTGGCTCAGCGCGATGCCGAAAACAACCGTGCACTGTTCGAGTTCCTGGGTCTGTCTATCGGTATCAACCTGCCAAACATGCCCGCGGTGGCGAAACGCGCTGCCTATGCGGCGGATATCACCTACGGTACTAACAACGAATACGGCTTCGACTACCTGCGCGACAACATGGCATTCAGCCCGGAAGAGCGTGTACAGCGTAAACTGCACTACGCGTTGGTGGATGAGGTTGACTCCATCCTGATCGATGAAGCGCGTACGCCGTTAATCATCTCCGGTCCTGCTGAAGATAGCTCTGAGCTGTATACCAAAGTGAATAAAATCATTCCTCACCTGGTGCGCCAGGAGAAGGAAGACTCAGAAACCTTCCAGGGTGAAGGTGACTTCTGGGTCGATGAGAAAGCGCGTCAGGCACACATGAGCGAGCGTGGTCTGGTAAAAGTTGAAGAGCTGCTGGTGAGCCAGGGCATTATGGAAGAAGGTGAGTCACTTTACTCGCCAACCAACATCATGCTGATGCACCACGTGACGGCTGCACTGCGTGCGCATGCGCTGTTTACTCGCGATGTCGATTACATCGTAAAAGATGGCGAAGTGATCATCGTTGATGAGCACACTGGCCGTACCATGCAGGGTCGTCGCTGGTCTGATGGCTTGCATCAGGCTGTTGAAGCCAAAGAAGGCGTGGAAATCCAGAACGAGAACCAAACGCTGGCTTCCATCACCTTCCAGAACTACTTCCGTATTTACGAAAAACTGGCCGGTATGACCGGTACTGCTGATACCGAAGCGTTTGAATTCAGCTCGATCTATAAACTCGATACCATCGTGGTGCCAACTAACCGTCCGATGGTGCGTAAAGATATGGCTGACCTGGTCTATATGACCGAGAAAGAGAAGATCGACGCGATCATCGAAGACATTCGTACTTGCACTGCGAAAGGCCAGCCGGTGCTGGTCGGTACCATTTCGATTGAGAAATCAGAGGTGGTTTCTAACGAACTGACGCGCGCGGGTATCAAACACAGCGTGCTGAACGCCAAGTTCCACGCCAGCGAAGCGGATATCGTGGCACAGGCGGGTCAACCAGCTGCAGTCACCATCGCAACCAACATGGCAGGTCGTGGTACCGATATCGTGTTGGGTGGCAGCTGGCAGGCCGAAGTGGCAGCGCTGGATGAACCTTCAGAAGCGCAGATTCAGGCCATCAAAGAAGCCTGGAAACTGCGCCATGATGCAGTTCTGGCTTCGGGCGGTCTGCACATCATTGGTACTGAACGCCACGAATCGCGTCGTATCGATAACCAGTTGCGCGGCCGTGCGGGTCGTCAGGGTGATGCCGGTTCATCCCGCTTCTATCTGTCGATGGAAGATGCATTGATGCGTATCTTCGCCTCGGATCGTGTGTCTCACATGATGCGTAAACTGGGCATGAAACCAGGCGAAGCGATTGAGCATCCATGGGTCACCAAAGCCATTGCCAATGCACAGCGTAAAGTGGAAAGCCGTAACTTCGACATCCGTAAGCAGCTGCTGGAATACGATGATGTGGCCAACGATCAGCGCCGCGCCATCTACAGCCAGCGTAATGAACTGCTGGACGTGTCTGATGTGTCTGAAACCATCAACAGCATCCGTGAAGATGTGTTCAAAGCCACCATCGACACCTACATTCCGCCGCAGTCGCTGGAAGAAATGTGGGATGTTCCTGGTCTGGAAGAACGCCTGCGTAACGATTTTGATCTGGATCTGCCGATTGCAGAATGGCTGGATAAAGAGCCGGACCTGCACGAAGAAACGCTGCGTGAACGTATCATGAGCCGTGCGCATGAAAACTATGCGTCGAAAGAAGAAGTGGTTGGCGCTGAAATGATGCGTAACTTCGAAAAAGGCGTGATGCTGCAAACGCTGGATTCACTGTGGAAAGAGCATCTGGCGGCGATGGATTATCTGCGTCAGGGCATCCATCTGCGCGGTTATGCACAGAAAGATCCGAAGCAGGAATACAAGCGCGAGTCCTTCTCAATGTTCGCGGCGATGCTGGAGTCACTGAAGTATGAGGTGATCAGCACCCTGAGCAAAGTACAGGTGCGCATGCCGGAGGAGGTCGAAGCGATGGAACAGCAACGCCGTGAAGAGGCTGAGCGTCTGGCACAGCAACAACAGCTGAGCCATGTTGATGACGAAACCGCTGCGGCCGCCGCGCTGGCTGCGCAGGGTGGGGAGCGCAAAGTAGGACGCAACGATTTGTGCCCATGCGGTTCCGGTAAGAAATACAAACAGTGTCATGGCCGCCTGGCCTGATAAACGAGGAGCCTTCGGGCTCCTTTTTCTTTTGGCCGTCGCCACAGAGTTAACATTGCCTGGCGACTGCATTACTATCAGCGCTCATTAATTAAAAGCGGAATTCAGCTTATGAAACACCTGCAAGTCGCAGTGGGCATCATTCGCAATGCCAGCCGTCAGATCTTCCTTGCCCAGCGTGCGGCGAGCTCCTACATGGCGAATAAATGGGAGTTTCCTGGCGGAAAAATTGAACAGGATGAAACCGCTGAACAAGCGTTAAAACGCGAATTGATGGAAGAGACCGGCATTGAGGTGACAGCCGCGAAGGCGATTGGTTTGGCCGATCATAGCTATGACGATCTGCGCGTCACATTGCACTTCTTCCTGGTGGAAGGTTGGAACGGTGAGCCGTACGGCCGTGAAGGGCAGCCACAGCGTTGGGTGGAACAGCGTGATTTAGTCGCGGAAGAGTTTCCTCCTGCCAACCACGAACTTATCGCTCGCCTGGTCGCTGACGAAATTTAAGCAAAGGGGCGTAAGCCCCTTATCTCTTATTAATGCTGTTCTTCGCTCCAGTCATCGCTGTCGGTCAGATCGCTATCGCTGGGAATGCGCTTCTCTTCGGCGGCCCATTCGCCCAAATCAATCAGCTGGCAGCGCTTGCTGCAAAACGGGCGCCAAGGACTCAGCTCATCCCACATCACATCTTTACCGCAGTTGGGACAAGGTACGGTAATCAACTCTTCCTGCATAACAACCTCAACAACACGCTAATTCAAAATTCAATCGGGCTGGCACTTCACCACGCTCGCTGTCCAGTGGCAGGAATCGAATGGCATAACGGCTTTTATGGCCTGAAACCTGCGGGTACAGCGCATCTTCGAGGGTGAGCTGGAGGCGCAACAAATCCGAACCTTCGGCATTATCCTGATAAAAACCGTTCAGGCTGGTTTGATGGCGAAATACGCCTGACTGACGCACCAGATCAAGGATCATGGTCAGACTATTGCGCAGAGGAACCAGTGACGCCAGCCAGCCGTTAACCTGCAAATCACGCTGTGACTGCTGCTGGTGCAGCCAGATATGCAGGCTCGGCAAATCAAAACTGCAGCAGCCACCAGGAATGCTCAATCGCTGGCGTACCAATCCAATCAACCGATCTTCGCGCAATTGCTGGCCCATACGCGGTGCCGCATTCAGCTCGCTGGATTGCTGTTTCAATCGGTCACGCAGGCTACTGACGGTGTGCTCGTCCACACCTGGCACATCAAGCCAGGCGCGAAGTTTCTGCTGCTGGCGCTCCAGCTCTTTCAATAACTCGGTACGCATATCACCGCGCTCAAAGATATCTAACAGATCACCAATGATGCGAAATACCCCTAATGCAGAGACGGAATTCACCACGGGCACCGTTTCATGCAGTTGGTTAAGTAATGACTCCACGCGCAGCCAGGTGCGCATCTTCTCATTCAGCGGGTGTTCAAACAGAACGACTGTACTCATGATGTTAATCCTGTCCGGTTGCTGCCAGGCGTAAATAACGCTGGTGAAGTTCAGCAACGCGCGGCAACGCCTGCTCGGGCGTACCACTGTTATCGATGATGTCATCCGCAGAGGCCAGACGCTGCTCGCGGCTGGCCTGTGCGGCAAGAATATTTTTTGCCTGGCTAAGTGTGATGCCATCACGCTGCTGAGTACGCCGCAACTGCGTAGCTTCATCCACATCAACCACCAGAACCCGGTCAGCCTGATGCTGTAACCCGTTTTCAACCAATAGCGGCACCACCCATAACACATAGGGTGACGTTGCCAATAATTTTAGCTGCTGTGTACGGGCATTAATAAGAGGATGAAGCAGCTGATTTAGCCAGTTTTTTTCTTTCGGCTGCTGAAAAATAATCTCGCGCAGCCGTGCCCGATACAACGCTCCTTCGGCGGTCAATATAGACTCACCATGGCGTTTAACGATCGCCTGCAGGGCGGGTGAACCAGGTTCAACCACTTCTCGCGCAATCACATCAGCATCAATAATATCAACGCCTAGCGCGGTGAAAGCGTTGGCAATGGTGCTTTTACCACTGCCAATTCCTCCGGTGAGCGCAACGGTAAAAGGCATAGCGTTCTCTCAAAATTGTCTTCATTGGGCGACCATCAGCCGCAATAAGATGAGAGCATGATCACAATCAATTTTCTCAGCTAAATTTAAGGGATTGTAGCTTAAATAAAGTGAAATTCGCAGTCTTGTCGCGGAACGAATGGCGCGTATGATAACGACACTGGAGCCGTGAGCGCTACCCGAACTGCGGTTCGTCGTCACTAACCAGGACACTCAGCTATGCGTATTGAAGAAGATTTAAAACTGGGCTTTAAAGATGTTTTGATTCGCCCCAAACGCTCCACCCTGAAAAGCCGTTCTGAGGTTGAACTCGAACGCACCTACACTTTCAAGCATTCAGGTCTGAACTGGACCGGCGTTCCGGTGATTGCCGCCAATATGGACACCGTGGGCACATTCACCATGGCCGAAGCGCTGGCGGGCTTCAATGTTCTGACGGCAGTGCATAAACACTACAGCGTGGAAGACTGGCAGGCATTTATCCAGCGCGTACCGGCCGCAGTGCTCGGGCATGTGATGGTGTCATCCGGAACCTCCGAAGCCGATTTCAGTAAACTCACCGCGATTCTCGCCCTATCGCCACAGCTCAATTTCATCTGCATTGATGTTGCCAACGGTTACTCCGAGCACTTTGTTGAGTTCCTGCAGCGAGTGCGTGAAAGTTTCCCAGGCAAAACCATCTGTGCGGGTAATGTGGTCACCGGTGAGATGGTCGAGGAGTTGATTCTCTCTGGCGCGGATATCGTCAAAGTCGGCATTGGCCCCGGTTCTGTCTGCACCACGCGTGTAAAAACCGGCGTCGGTTACCCGCAACTGTCTGCGGTGATTGAGTGTGCCGATGCGGCGCACGGCCTTGGCGGCCAGATTGTCAGCGATGGCGGTTGTTCAGTGCCGGGGGATATCGCGAAAGCTTTCGGTGGTGGGGCAGATTTTGTCATGCTCGGCGGCATGCTGGCGGCGCACGATGAGTGCGAGGGGAACGTTGTCGAAGAGCAGGGCGAGCAGTTTATGTTGTTCTATGGTATGAGCTCAGAATCCGCGATGAAACGCCATGTCGGTGGGGTCGCCCAGTATCGTGCAGCAGAAGGGAAAACCGTTCGCCTGCCGCTGCGTGGCCCGGTGGAGGACACCGTGAAGGATATCCTCGGCGGACTGCGTTCGGCCTGCACCTACGTGGGTGCAGCACGCCTTAAAGAACTGACAAAGCGCACCACGTTTATTCGTGTGGCGGAACAGGAAAATCGGGTATTCACGCGCTGATGGCTGATGGCTGATGGCTGATGGCTGATGGCTGATGGCTGATGGCTGATGGTCGATTATCGGTGGTTGAAGGTTGAAGGTTGAAGGTTGAAGGTTGAAGGTTGAAGGTTGAAGGTTGAAGGTTGCAGACAGATGCGCACCGCGCGTATCTGTCAACGAATCGCATCCCCTAAGCCAAATACCGGCAGATACATAGCAATCACTAACGTCCCGACAATTCCACCGATCACGATCATCATCAAGGGTTCGAGCGAAGCCGCCAGTGCATCAGCCCGCATCAGCGTTTGTGCTTCATGCCACTCCGCTAATCGTGCCAGCATGACATCCAGCGCCCCCGCTTCCTCACCGACACGGATTAGTTGTGCACAGAGCGCGGTGAAAAGCAGATGATGCTGCATCGCCTGATGCAGTGGTAAGCCGCCAGCGATATGCCGCTGTAACGCGATAATCGCTTCACGCCACAGTGGCGATCCCAGCGTGACCTCAACGGCTTGCAGACTTTGTAATAACGTGAGTCCAGCCTGCTGCGTTAATTGCAGGATGGCGTAAATCTGGCTGAGCTGACCACCGCGCCAGAGTGTTGAAAGCAACGGCAGACGCAATAGCCAGCGATGAACACGTATTTGCCAGTGCACAGAACCACGGTAAACCCACCTTGCGCCGAACAATAAGCACATTATCGTTATCGCCAGGGGGAGCGCTGCCTGTTGTAAAAATGCTGACAGACTCATCACGGCGGCGGTAAAGGCGGGAAGGGGGGCATCAAAACTGGCATACACGGAGACAAATTCGGGCAGCACAAACAGCAACATGCCCGCACTCACCGCCAGCGCCACCAGCAAGATAAACAATGGATAGCGCAGAGCTTTAACCACTTTCTGTCTCAAGTGCTGTTGCTTGCTTTGCTGTAACGCCAGCTGGCGACAGCATTCATCAAGCTGACCGGTGAGTTCACCCACTTCCATTAATGCCGGAAACAGCGCGGGGAAGATCTGCGGCCAGGCGCGAAGTGCAGATGAAAATGCCTCTCCGGCCATTACCCGACGTTGCAATTCATTAAGCAGTTCGCGCCAGCCAGCATGCGGGTGCCCCTCAGCCAGCAACGTCAGACTCTCCGCCAGCGGCAATCCTGCCTTGAGCAAGGTCGCCAACTGGCGAACAAGGTCAATTTTGTGCTGCCACTTCCAGTCACGCGTGCGCCAGCATTGCCCACGCTGCCAGCTAACCGGCAGCATACCGCGATCTGAGAGTTGCTGCAGGAGCACTTCCTGACTGGCAACTAATGAGGTTCCTTGCCGTAACGCGCCCAGCGTGTCCAACGCCTGCCAGCGATAATGGTAGAGATTAGCCATCCTCCAATCCCACAACCCGCTGAACTTCTTCAAAGGAGGTGTCACCGCGACTCACCGCCTCCAACCCGGCGGCGAGCAGGGTTTTCATCCCGCCTTCATTGGCCAGTGAGATGATGTGCTCCAGCGGCATATCGGCTGAAATCGCGTTCTGTAACTTGCTACTCATCGGCAGCACCTCAAATAACGCCAGGCGTCCGTAATAGCCCGAGAAGCAGTGGTCACAGCCTGGGGCACGCCAGGTTTGTAAGGTGCCAGGCCAAATGCTGTGTGGCAGATGTGCCAGGGCTTGTGCTGGCTGGCGGCAGTGCTCGCAGAGCCGTCGTACCAGACGCTGCGCGATGACTAACTGTAATGCCGGGCCGAGCAGGTAACCTGGAATATCCATCTGTCGCAGACGCGTGAGCGTTTCCGCCGTCGAATTGGTGTGCAATGTTGATAGCACCAGATGTCCGGTCTGCGCCGCTTTAACGGCAATGCTGGCCGTTTCGGCATCGCGGATTTCGCCCACCATAATCACATCCGGATCCTGTCGCAGCAGAGCCCGCAGTACACGGTTAAAATCGAGCCCGCTACGCGGTTGGATTTGCGTCTGGTTAATGCCCTCTAATGGAATTTCAACGGGATCCTCTACACTGCAGACATTTTTATCCGGCACATTCAGAGCGCTTAATCCGCTGTAGAGAGTGAAGGTTTTACCGCTGCCGGTAGGCCCGGTGACCAGTATCAGTCCCTGAGGTTTAGCCAGCGCGTGCTTCAGTAACCGGAGTTGGGTAACCGGCATGCCGAGTTTATCCAATGCGATCGCGCTGTTTTCACTTTGCAGCAGTCTCACCACGGCTTTCTCACCGTGACTAATGGGTAAAGTAGAAAGGCGAAATGCGGCCTGTTGATCGTCAAGGTTCAGTGTGAATTGCCCATCTTGTGGCAAGCGACGCTCGGCGATATCCAGCCCGCCGAGGATTTTCAGTCTGGCAAGCACCGCAGCCGTAGGTGCATCTGGCAAATGTGACAGTTTGTGCAAGACGCCATCAATACGTAATCGGACGCGTAACCCCTGCTGCTGAGGTTCAAAATGCACGTCAGAAGCACGGCGTTGGATTGCCTGGCGCAAAATCTGTTCAACGGCATTAATCGCTGTTTCGGTAGCGGCCGGTTCGTGCAACGTCGCCGAGTCATCAGGGTTGTGCAGGAGTTGCTCCAGTCGTGCCGCTGGCCAGCACTCGACTTCCACTTTGCACTGACTGGCGAATTGCAGGGCTTCCAGCAGCAGCGGATCGGGCGTCTCGGCTACTGCGACGCGCAGTGATGTGGCGTCATGCTGAAGCATCACCGCCTGGTAACGTGCGCATAAGGTCTGGATCGGGGTATTGGGCTTTGCCATCAGTGAGTGTCCTTATCGGTGAAGCGGAACTGTTCAAGACAGCTGTCGCGCAGACTGGCATTGGTGCTGGTGCAACTGCGTTGCCAGTCCAGCGTGCCTTCCGTGGTGTTCCAGATAGGTGTCATTTCTACACTCAACCCGGTAAGACTCTCCTGACCCGTTAAGGTGATGGCGCCATTCACGACGCTGAGCGAGGCCACATAGCGCGAGCCTTTGGCAGCAGGAATCCCGCCCGTACCCGCCTGGCATTGAGTGGGGCCGCCACGTTCAATTGCGCAGAGTTCCACGGCGGTTTTATAAGGCACCATGGTTTGCAGCATGTCAGTCAGCGCGGCGCGTTGTAGATAATTTTGGTAGCTGGGCAGGCCAATAGCACTAAGAATGGCCACAATGCCAATCACTATCATCAATTCGATGAGGGTAAAACCTTGTTGTCTATCCATTATTCAGCTCCTTGTTGTGGAGCGGCTAAGGTAGAAAACGGCGTTTGAAAGCGATAGTGAGACGGTTTAACGCTGGAAGGCAGAATGTAATGAATCGCCGCGTTTGCAGAAGAAGTATCAGTAAACAGGAAGATAACTCACAAACCGCCGCGGACATGCGGCGGTAAGAGGAGAGAAATTAGTGTTCGCGAAAACGCATGGAGAGATCCATGGCGCGCACATGCTTGGTCAAAGCGCCCACCGAAACGAAGTCGACGCCCGTTTTAGCTATCTGCGGCAGTGTTGCTTCCGTGACGTTACCAGAGACTTCCAGCAGGGCACGTTTGTCGGTGAGAAGGACGGCTTCATGCATCATCTCGAAGCTAAAGTTATCTAGCATGATAATGTCGGCACCGGCATCAATCGCATCCTGCAGTTCCTGCATGCTCTCTACCTCTACTTCAACCGGCACATCGGGAGCCAGCCACAGCGCTTTCTCAACGGCTTTGCGTACCGAACCGCTGGCAATAATATGGTTTTCTTTGATCAGGAAGGCATCGGAAAGACCCAGCCGATGGTTACTGCCGCCGCCACACAATACGGCATATTTCAGCGCTGTGCGTAGGCCAGGCAAGGTTTTGCGCGTATCCAGCAATTGCGTTTCGCTGCCGTAGAGCAAGTCGACATAACGACTCACTTCCGTGGCCACGCCGGAAAGGGTTTGGACGAAATTTAATGCAGTTCGTTCAGCGGTTAACAGCAGCCGGGCCGGACCTTTTAACTCGAATAGCAACTGGTCAGCTGCGACATTTTGACCCTCTTCAACATGCCAGACAATCGTGACTTTATTGCCAAGCTGGATAAACACTTCCTGCACCCAGCGTTTACCACAAAAAACACCGGCTTCACGCGTGATGATCTGTGCTTCGGCCTGTTTATCTTCCGGTAAGAGCAGGGCGGTGATGTCACGGTCAGCATCCACCTCACCACCTAAATCCTCCCGAAGTGCGCGCGCAACGGCTTCGGGGATGTCCTGCTCAATACGCTTAATCAGTTCCTGACGACGATGATCGGGATCGTAACGACGCGATGCCATGCTTATGCCACTCCATTAATCGGATTTAACTGCGCTCACCTTAGCCTGATTTATAACCTATTGCCAGTCGTGATAGCTGAAATGTTTAGTATCCTTAACACTGTTCGCCATTCGCATTAAGTCACAAGCCGAAAAGGGGAAACATGTTATTCTCAGCCTGATTTTGCCTGGGATTTAGAACATGAAACTGGAAGATGGCTGGATTACCAGCGCGCGCAAAGTGCCCTCGCCGCACTTTAACCAACGACCGGAAAATGAAATTCCCTCGTTGCTGATTATTCATAATATCAGTTTGCCGCCGGGTGAATTTGGTGGCCCATGGATTGATCAACTGTTTACCGGGACCTTGCCGCCGGATGCTCACCCCTATTTTGCCGATATCGCGCAGCTGCGCGTGGCGGCGCACTGCCTGATTCGTCGTGATGGTGAGTTGGTGCAGTATGTTTCGTTTGATCAGCGTGCATGGCATGCCGGTGTGTCGCAATTTGCCGGGCGAGAAAACTGTAATGATTTCTCGATGGGCATTGAGCTGGAAGGCACAGATACGTTGCCGTATACCGACGCGCAGTATAAGACCTTAAAAAAGGTCACGGCCTTATTGCTTAAGCACTATCCGCTGACGCTGGAACGCATTACCGGACACAGCGATATCGCGCCACAGCGCAAAACCGATCCAGGCCCCGCATTTGACTGGATACGCTATAAAGAGTCTATCAGGCAGGAGAATCCCTGAAACAGCAGGAGCAGGTATGACGTTGTTTAGCTTGTTATTAGTGTTAGGTTGGGAACGCCTGTTTAAATTGGGTGAGCATTGGCAACTGGATCATCGTCTGGAGCCGCTGTTTCGCGGACGCCAGCGATTTTCACTGCTGCGCACGTTGGTGATGACCCTCATCGCGATGCTGATCGTCTGGCTGTTGGTGTGGAGTCTGAAAGGCATTCTGTTTGGCGTGGCACAACTGGCATTCTGGATTGTGGTGGGCTTGCTGTGTATCGGCGCAGGTTCTGTGCGTCTGCACTATCATCGCTACCTGAAAGCCGCCAGCCACGATGATGAAGCGGCGCATCAGGCCATGGCAGCGGAACTGACACTGATTCATGGTGTACCCGTTGAGTGCAGTGAGCGTGAGTTTTTACGTGAGCTACAAAATGCGCTGATTTGGATTAACTTCCGCTTTTACCTCGCGCCACTGTTCTGGTTTGTGGTCGGTGGCCCTTACGGACCGGTGCTGCTGGTGGGTTATGCCTTCTTGCGTGCCTGGCAAAGTTGGCTGGCAAAACACCATTCTCCACTGGAGCGCGCGCAGTCAGGTGTAGACAGCATACTGCACGTGCTGGACTGGATCCCGGTGCGACTGGCAGGTGTGGCTTATGCGCTGTTAGGCCACGGTGAGCGGGCATTGCCTGCGTGGTTTGCCTCGCTAAGCGATCGGCATCGTTCGCAATATCAGGTGCTGACCAGTCTGGCGCAATTCTCGCTGGCGCGCGATCCGCATATGGATAAAGTGGAAACGCCACGGGTGGCCGTGGCGCTGGCGAAGCGGATATCGTTAGTGCTGGTGGTTGTGGTCGCGTTGCTGACCATTTACGGCACGCTGGTGTGATCGGCAGGCGGTACACCGAAATCTGGTGTGCCGTCTTCGCGCCATTCAATGTACTTCAGTCGTGTATGGCGGTTCGGATCCCATAACGGGTCGCCTTCAATTTCCGTGTAATTCCGCGCGTGATACACCAGCACGTCCCTGCCGTTTTCGTCCCGCGTAAAGCTGTTATGCCCCGGCCCATACTGCTGATTTTCCCAGCTGGTGGTGAAGACTGGACGCGCAGATTTCTGCCAGGCAGTGCTGTCGAGCGGATCGGCCATTATGTCGATGCTGAGCATTCCCAGGCAGTAATTCTCATCAGTTGCGCTGGCGGAATAGGTGACAAACAGCCGATCGCCGTGATGAATAACTGCTGGGCCCTCATTGACGCTAAAGCCTGCGCACTCCCACTCATACTCCGGCCGGCTGAGCATCACCGGTGCGCTTTTCAGCGTCCAGGGATTAAGCAATTCCGCGAGATAGAGATTGGAATTACCCGGAATAGCGGGATCCTTCTGTGCCCACAGATACCAGTTTTTGCCCTGATGCACGAAATGCGTCGCATCAAGCGAGAAAGAGTCGATTGGGGTAAACACTCGGCGAACAGGTTGCCAGTGGCCGGAAAGCGGATCGCTGTCATCACACACCAGCGCATACATGCGATGCTGAAACAGGCCATCTTTGATGTCGCGCGTTGGGGCAGCAGCAAAGTAAATCACCCATTGTCCATTGATGTGATGCAGTTCAGGTGCCCAAATCAACGCACTGAATGGTCCGGTTTCGGGTTTACGCCACACCGTCACCGCTTCCGCCTCAATCAGGCCGTTCAGCGTGTCGGCGTGACGAATTTCGAGTCGGTTATACTCTGGCACCGATGCCACGAAGTAGTAGCCTTCGCCATGACGCAGGATAAATGGATCGGCGCGTTGGGTAATAAAGGGATTTGGCCAGCTCATTTGATCTCTCCAGGTTGCGGGGTGACAGTCAGGGAGGCAGGGGATAATTCACGTGCATTGGCACGGCGTAGCGCAAGATCATCCTGAATGATGCGCATGAGTTTGCGATCCACCTTCAGCAAGCGCACTACACCGGCGGTGATCAGATAGCCAACACCGGGAATCACAGTAAACAGCAGCATGATGCCGTTGATGGCGTTGGGAGCCTGCTGCTTTGCACCCGCGTCATAGCCATAAATAGACAGCAGGAAACCAACCATCGCACCGGCCACCGCCAGACCCACTTTGAGGAAGAACAGGTTACCGGAGAAGCTCATGCCGGTGATGCGTTTCCCCGTTTTCCATTCACCATAATCATCGACATCCGCCATCAGCGACCAATGCAGCGGTGACGGGATTTGATGCAGGATATTCAGCAGGAAGTAGGCGACGACAACCGCCACAGTCGCATGAGGATCAATCCAATAGAAACCGCATGAGAAGAGTGCCAGCGCGATATTGGTCCAGAAAAACACCTTCAGCTTGCACCAGCGGTCGGTGAGGATTTTTGCCAGCGTACTGCCGAACATCATGCCAATCACACCCAGGCTAATAAACAGCGTGGCAAAATGCGTGGATTGCCCCATTACCCAGGTAACGTAATACATGGTGGCGGCCATGCGGATAAAGCCAGGACAAACATTGCAGAAGGTGAGCAGGAGAATGCGCACCCATTGATCGTTCTTCCAGACGTCACGCAGATCTTTCTTCAAATCATCATTACTGGGCGCGGCTGGACGGATACGTTCGCGAACCGTGGCAAAACAGAACAGGAACATCGCCAGGCCAATCAGTGCCAGCACGCTCATCGCCATTTGGTATCCGCGTGCTTTGTTGTCACCGCCAAACCACTCGGCCATCGGCAGCAGAGAGAGCGACAGGATCAGTGTCGCCACGCCCACCATCACAAAGCGGTAAGATTGGCAGGAGACGCGTTCACCGGGATCGTTGGTGATCACACCGCCCAACGAGCAGTAAGGAATATTGATGGCGGTGTAGGTGAGCGACATCAGGAAGTAGGTGACAAAGGCCCAGATAACTTTGTTGTCATAGCTCCAGTCTGGCGTGGTGAACATCAGCACGCTGAACAGCACATAGGGGACGGAAACCCACAGTAGCCACGGGCGAAAACGCCCCCAGCGGCTTTGGGTACGATCGGCGATGGCGCCCATAATGGGATCGGTGACGGCATCCAGCACGCGAACAGAAAATAGCAGTGTACCGACCAGCGCGGGTGCGAGGCCAAACACATCGGTGTAGAAATAGTTAAGGAAAAGCATGATCGCACCGCCGATCATATTACATCCGGCATCGCCCATGCCATATCCCAGTTTCTCTCTGAATGAGAGCGCTGCGCCTTTCATTGTTCGTCTCCCGCGAAAAGGTGAGACGAAATTATCAGCGTTAAATCAGTAACCTGCTGGGGAACAATTGGTCACGTAGATGGACAAAACAGGTGGGCGCAGAAAAGTGTGAGGCAGATCAGGAATGTTGCCCGGCGCTGACGCGCCGGGCAAGAGCATACATTAGGCTTTTTGCACTTTATTTTTGATGGTGTAACCCACTGCCAGGATAATGATCCAGACAGGAATCAGCCACACAGAAATCGCCATACCCGGCGTCATCGCCATGATGACCAGTACGGCCGCCATGAACGCGAGGCAGAGCCAGTTACCAAACGGATAGAGCACGGCTTTAAAGCGCGTGGTCACACCCTGCTGGTCTTTCTTCTTACGGAATTTCATGTGCGCGAGGCTGATCATCGCCCAGTTGATCACCAGCGCAGAGACCACCAGTGACATCAGCAGGCCAAAGGCTTCGCCCGGCATCAGGTAGTTGATCAGGACGCACAGCGCTGTGGCTACTGCAGAGACCAAAATGGTTGCCACTGGCACGCCGCGTTTATCAACATTGAGCAGCGCTTTAGGTGCATTACCCTGCTGCGCTAAGCCGAACAGCATACGGCTGTTGCAATACACGCAGCTGTTGTAGACCGACAGCGCCGCCGTCAGGATCACCACATTCAACGCGTTGGCGACGAAGGCATCACCCAATTCGTGGAAGATCAACACAAACGGGCTGGTCTCTTCGGTGACGCGCGTCCATGGCAGCAATGACAGTAACACTGCCAGTGAACCAATATAGAAAATCAGGATACGCCACAGTACCTGGTTAGTGGCTTTCGGGATGCTCTCTTGCGGATTGTCAGCCTCAGCCGCCGTGATACCCACCAGCTCAAGACCACCAAACGAGAACATAATGATCGCCATCATCATGACCAGGCCGGTCATACCGTGTGGCAGGAATCCACCCTGGCTCCACAGGTTAGTGACGCTGGCCTGCGGACCGGCGTTGCCGCTGAACAGCAGCCAGCCGCCGAACAGGATCATGCCGATAACCGCGACGACTTTGATGATCGCGAACCAGAATTCCATTTCCCCAAACACTTTTACGTTGGTCAGGTTAATGGCGTTGATGACGACGAAGAAGATCGCCGCACTGGCCCAGGTCGGGAATTCGGGATACCAGAATTGGATGTATTTACCGACGGCACTCAGTTCAGCCATGGCAACCAGGACATACAGCACCCAGTAGTTCCAGCCAGAGGCGAAACCGGCAAAGTTGCCCCAGTACTTATAGGCGAAGTGGCTGAAGCTGCCGGCAACCGGCTCTTCCACGACCATTTCACCTAACTGGCGCATAATCAGAAAGGCAATAAATCCTGCAATCGCATAACCGAGAATCACGGCCGGACCGGCCGATTTAATCACTGATGCGCTGCCCAGAAACAGGCCAGTACCCACGGCACCGCCCAGCGCAATCAGCTGAATATGGCGATTTTTCAGGCCGCGGTGCAGCGATTCGCCATGCTGTTGTTCCATACAAACCTCGTGATGTTGTTATTGTGCACCTGCAGTGCGCGCACTGTAAGGCTGTTTTACGCAATGTATTCTTTTCTTTACGGTATTTGGCGTGCTGTGTGCATGCTGAAACTACCATGGCGACCAGAATAGTGATAAGCGCGCCGCTTTGCACCTGCTTTTGCTTTTTGTGCTGAGAGATGGCTGAAAAAGCAGCACTATCCACTGGGTGTCGCTCGCGCTATTTCTGACATGAAAAATCAATAAACACGAATAGCTTTCCCTTATGGTTGCCTGTAAGGCTTAGGGCTAACTCAGTGTAAGGTTTGGTAAAAGTGAAATCTGTTAACAATTCACTTACGGAGCAAATATATGCCTTTATCACGGTAAGTTAGCGCGCTGTAACAGCGATATACCCCGGAAGTGTGATGCCTGCCATATAGACACAAGGTGAATACTTTGTTACTTTACGGGCACCATTTTTCAATTGGTATTACCAATTTACTCCGGACGTTTTCACAATAAGAAGGGAAGATGGCTTACAGTAAAATTCGCCAACCCAAGCTCTCCGATGCGATCGAGCAACAGTTGGAGTCTCTCATTATGGAAGGGACGCTCCAGCCAGGTGAAAAGCTTCTCCCCGAGCGCGAACTGGCGAAACAGTTTGATGTCTCACGTCCATCCCTGCGCGAAGCGATTCAGAGCCTGGAAGCCAAAGGCCTGCTGCTACGCCGTCAGGGCGGTGGTACCTTCGTGCAAACAAATCTCTGGCAAAGCATGAGCGATCCTTTAGTCAGCCTGCTTGCCGAACATCCAGAATCCCAGTTTGACCTGCTGGAAACCCGTCACGCGCTGGAAGGTGTTGCTGCCTATTATGCGGCGCTACGTGGCACGGATGAAGACTTGCAGCGTATTCGCGACTGCCATGTTCACATCCAACAGGCGCAGGACAGCGGCGATCTGGATGCCGAAGCAGATGCAGTGATGAAGTATCAGATCGCTGTCACAGAAGCCGCCCATAATGTGGTGCTTTTACACTTGCTGCGTTCCATGGGCCCTATGCTGGAACAAAACGTCCGTCAGAATTTCGAATTGCTTTACGCTCGCCGGGAAATGCTGGCGAAAGTGAGCGGTCACCGCGCCAGTATCTTTGAGGCGATTGTGGCTCGTGAGCCAGAACAAGCACGCGAGGCATCCCATCGTCACCTGGCGTTTATTGAGGAAATCTTGCTGGATAGAAGTCGGGAGCAGAGCCGTCGTGAACGCTCCCTGCGTCGTTTACAGCAACGTAAGGAATAACGCACGGCAACGAACGTGCGGACATAAACGACGGGCCTGTCTTACTTGTGCTGTGAACCAGAAGCAAAGCACAAGCAGACAGGCTCCTGATAATTCAACGTATTAGACACAGATAAGGAACACACCCCATGTCAGAACGTTTACAGAATGACGTGGATCCGATCGAAACTCGTGACTGGCTACAGGCGATCGAATCGGTCATCCGTGAAGAAGGTGTTGAGCGCGCGCAGTATCTGCTTGATCAGGTATTGAACGCAGCACGCAAAGGTGGCGTGAAAGTGGCTGGCGGTGCGTCGGCTATCAGTAACTACATCAACTCTATTGCTGTTGAAGATGAACCGGACTATCCGGGCAACACCTCTCTTGAACGTCGTATCCGTTCCGCAATTCGCTGGAACGCCATTATGTCGGTCCTGCGTGCATCGAAGAAAGATCTGGAGCTGGGTGGTCACCTCTCATCTTTCCAGTCTTCTGCCACCATTTATGAAGTGTGCTTCAACCACTTCTTCCGTGCGCGCAGTGATAAAGACGGCGGCGATCTGGTTTACTTCCAGGGTCATATTTCTCCAGGCATCTACTCACGTGCTTTCCTTGAAGGCCGTCTGACTGAAGAGCAGATGAATAACTTCCGTCAGGAAGTGCACGGTAAAGGTCTGTCTTCTTACCCGCACCCGAAACTGATGCCTGATTTCTGGCAGTTCCCAACCGTTTCTATGGGCCTCGGTCCATTGAACGCGATCTATCAGGCGAAGTTCCTGAAATATCTGGAACACCGTGGCCTGAAAGACACGTCTAACCAGACCGTTTACGCCTTCCTCGGTGATGGCGAGATGGATGAGCCAGAATCTAAAGGTGCGATCACCATCGCCACCCGTGAGAAGCTGGACAACCTGGTGTTCATCATTAACTGTAACCTGCAGCGCCTCGATGGCCCGGTTACCGGTAATGGCAAAATCATCAACGAGCTGGAAGGCATCTTTGCCGGTGCTGGCTGGAACGTGATTAAAGTGATCTGGGGCGCACGTTGGGATGAACTGCTGAAGCAGGACACCAGCGGCAAACTGATCCAGCTGATGAACGAAACCGTTGATGGTGACTACCAGACCTTCAAATCCCGTGATGGCGCCTACGTGCGTGAGCACTTCTTCGGTAAATACCCGGAGACCGCTGCACTGGTGAAAGACTGGTCAGACGAAGAGATCTTCGCCCTGAACCGTGGTGGTCACGATCCGAAGAAAATCTACGCAGCACTGAAAAAAGCGCAGGACACCAAAGGTCAGCCGACCCTGATCCTGGCACATACCATCAAAGGTTATGGTATGGGTGACACGGCGGAAGGTAAAAACATCGCGCACCAGGTGAAGAAGATGAACATGGATGGCGTTCGCTACATCCGTGATCGCTTCAACGTGCCAGTGGCTGACGATCAGATCGAAAGCCTGCCGTACGTGACCTTCGAGAAAGGTTCTGACGAATATAACTACCTGCACGGTCAGCGTGAGAAGCTGGGTGGCTACCTGCCAACCCGTCAGGCAGAGTTCAGCGAGAAGCTGGAGATGCCAACGCTGGAAGAGTTCAAACCGTTGCTGGAAGAGCAGAACAAAGAGATCTCGACCACCATCGCGTTTGTACGTGCCCTTAACGTGATGCTGAAGAACAAGTCGATCAAAGATCGTCTGGTGCCAATCCTTGCGG
This sequence comes from Pantoea sp. USMM079, assembly GCF_037153115.1. NCBI lineage: Bacteria > Pseudomonadati > Pseudomonadota > Gammaproteobacteria > Enterobacterales > Erwiniaceae > Pantoea > Pantoea sp. USMM079. The sequence continues at coordinate 96,554 of NZ_JBBCKX010000003.1, read as the reverse complement.
ATGAAGCGCGTACCTTCGGTATGGAAGGTCTGTTCCGTCAGATCGGTATTTACAGCCCGAACGGCCAGCAGTACACCCCGCAGGACCGTGAGCAGGTTGCTTACTATAAAGAAGACGAGAAAGGCCAGATTCTGCAGGAAGGGATCAACGAGCTGGGCGCAGGTTCATCCTGGCTGGCGGCGGCGACCTCTTACAGCACCAATAACCTGCCGATGATTCCGTTCTACATCTATTACTCGATGTTCGGTTTCCAGCGTATCGGCGATCTGATGTGGCTGGCGGGCGACCAACAGGCGCGCGGCTTCCTGGTCGGCGGTACCTCAGGTCGTACGACGCTGAACGGTGAAGGTCTGCAGCATGAAGATGGTCACAGCCACATTCAGTCGCTGACTATTCCGAACTGTATCTCTTACGATCCGTCTTACGCGTACGAAGTGGCGGTCATCATGCAAGATGGCCTGGTACGCATGTACGGCGAAGCGCAGGAAAACATCTACTACTACATCACCACGCTGAACGAAAACTACCACATGCCTGCGATGCCGCAGGGTGCGGAAGAGGGTATCCGTAAGGGTATCTACAAGCTGGAAACCGTAGACGGTAGCAAAGGCAAAGTGCAGTTGCTGGGTTCAGGTTCTATCCTGCGTCACGTGCGTGAAGCGGCACAGATCCTGGCGAAAGACTATGGCATCGGTTCTGATGTTTACAGCGTCACCTCGTTCACCGAACTGGCTCGTGATGGCCAGGATTGTGAGCGCTGGAACATGCTGCACCCAACCGAAGCCCCACGCGTACCGTACATCGCTCAGGTGATGAACGAAGCGCCAGCTGTTGCCTCAACCGACTACATGAAGCTGTTCGCAGAACAGGTTCGCAGCTACGTTCCTTCAAGCGATTATCGCGTACTGGGTACCGATGGCTTTGGTCGTTCAGACAGCCGCGAAAACCTGCGTCACCACTTCGAAGTGGATGCATCGTATGTTGTGGTTGCAGCGCTGGGTGAGCTGGCTAAACGCGGCGAAATCGATAAGAAAGTGGTGGCAGAAGCGATCACCAAATTCAGCATCGATGCCGATAAAGTTAACCCGCGTCTGGCTTAAGAGGTAAGAGAGTAATGGCTATCGAAATTAACGTACCGGATATCGGGTCAGACGAAGTTGAAGTCACCGAGATTTTGGTCAAGGTTGGCGACACCGTTGAAGTTGAACAGTCGCTGATCACCGTGGAAGGCGATAAAGCCTCGATGGAAGTGCCTTCGCCACAGGCTGGCGTAGTGAAAGAGATTAAAATCTCTACCGGTGACAAAGTGAATACCGGTTCGCTGATCATGATCTTTGAAGCAGAAGGCGCAGCGGCTGCTGCACCAGCGGCAGAAGAGAAAAAAGCGGAAGCGGCTCCTGCTCCGGCGGCTGCGGCCGTCAGCAAAGAGGTCAACGTGCCAGACATCGGCGGTGATGAAGTTGAAGTCACTGAGATTCTGGTGAAAGTGGGCGATAAAGTTGAAGCTGAACAATCTCTGCTTACTGTTGAAGGCGACAAAGCTTCAATGGAAGTGCCAGCACCGTTCGCGGGCGTGGTGAAAGAGATCAAAATCGCGACTGGCGATAAAGTGAATACTGGCTCGCTGATCATGATCTTCGAAGCAGAAGGTGCTGCACCGGCTGCGGCCCCAGCGGCGAAACAAGAAGCGGCTCCGGCTGCAGCCCCTGCTGCTGCGGGTGGCGCGAAAGACGTCAACGTGCCAGACATCGGCGGCGATGAAGTTGAAGTCACTGAAGTGCTGGTCAAAGTGGGCGACAAAGTCACCGCTGAGCAGTCACTGATTGTGGTTGAAGGCGACAAAGCGTCAATGGAAGTGCCTGCGCCATTCGCCGGTACGGTTAAAGAGCTGAAAGTGTCTACCGGCGATAAAGTCAGCACCGGTTCACTGATCATGGTGTTCGAAGTAGAAGGCGCTGCGCCTGCTGCTGCGGCACCTGCGGCGAAACAGGAAGCGGCTCCGGCTCCAGCGGCAGCGAAACCTGCTGCAGCACCTGCGGCGAAAGCTGACGTGAAAGGTGAGTTTGCTGAAAACGACGCTTACGTCCACGCTACCCCGGTGATTCGTCGCCTGGCGCGCGAGTTCGGTGTCAATCTGGCGAAAGTCAAAGGCACCGGCCGTAAAGGTCGCATCCTGAAAGAAGACGTACAGTCTTACGTGAAAGATGCAGTGAAACGCGCAGAAGCGGCTCCGGCTGCCGCGGCAAGTGGCGGAAGCCTGCCGGGTCTGCTGCCTTGGCCGAAAGTGGACTTCAGCAAGTTTGGTGAAGTGGAAGAAGTGGAACTGGGGCGTATCCAGAAGATCTCGGGTGCGAACCTGAGCCGTAACTGGGTGGTTATCCCGCACGTTACGCACTTTGACAAGACTGATATCACCGATCTGGAAGCGTTCCGTAAACAGCAGAACGCCGAAGCGGAAAAACGTAAGCTGGATGTGAAGTTTACCCCTGTGGTGTTCATCATGAAAGCCGTTGCCGCTGCGCTGGAGCAGATGCCGCGTTTCAACAGTTCACTGTCTGAAGATGCACAACGCCTGACGCTGAAGAAATACATCAACATCGGTGTGGCGGTTGATACGCCAAACGGTCTGGTGGTTCCAGTGTTCAAAGATGTGAACAAGAAAGGCATCACTGAACTGTCGCGTGAGCTGATGGCGATTTCTAAGAAAGCGCGTGATGGCAAGCTGACCGCTGGCGATATGCAGGGCGGTTGTTTCACCATCTCCAGCCTTGGTGGCCTGGGCACCACGCACTTCGCACCTATCGTGAATGCGCCAGAAGTGGCGATCCTCGGTGTGTCTAAGTCTGCGATGGAACCGGTGTGGAACGGCAAAGAGTTTGAACCGCGTCTGATGATGCCAATCTCTCTCTCCTTCGACCACCGCGTGATCGACGGTGCTGATGGTGCGCGCTTTATCACCATCATCAACAACACACTGTCCGACATTCGCCGTCTGGTGATGTGAAGTTAATCAAGGCCGGCAAATGCCGGCCTTGTTGTAAGCATTCGGAGTTGCCGCGGTTGGCAGTTTATTAACAATTCTGTAAACTCTTGCGGTGAAATGTCCCGGTGGATTTAGGGCATGCAGAGCCTGGGATAGGCTCTACGTCTGGCCGCCGGCAATCTAATAAGAGGTCATGATGAGTACAGAGATTAAAACTCAAGTCGTGGTACTTGGGGCAGGTCCTGCAGGTTACTCTGCAGCCTTCCGTTGCGCTGATTTAGGTCTGGAAACCGTAATCGTTGAGCGTTACAGCACCCTCGGTGGTGTTTGTCTGAACGTAGGCTGTATCCCGTCAAAAGCGCTGCTTCATGTTGCGAAAGTGATCGAAGAAGCCAAAGCACTGGAAGAGCACGGTATCGTGTTTGGCCAGCCGCAAACTGACATCAACAAGATCCGTACCTGGAAAGAAAAAGTTATCACCCAACTGACTGGCGGTCTGGCCGGTATGGCGAAAGGCCGTAAAGTGAAAGTGGTAACCGGTCTGGGTAAATTCACCGGTGCTAACACCCTGGTGGTGGAAGGTGAGGGTGGCGCAACCACCATCAACTTCGACAACGCGATTATCGCTGCAGGCTCGCGCCCGATTGAGCTGCCATTCATCCCACACAACGATCCACGCGTGTGGGATTCAACAGATGCGCTGGAACTGAAAGAAGTGCCTAAGCGTCTGCTGGTTATGGGCGGCGGCATCATCGGTCTGGAAATGGCCACCGTGTATAACGCGCTGGGTTCAGAGATCGATGTGGTTGAGATGTTCGACCAGGTTATCCCTGCTGCCGATAAAGACGTGGTGAAGGTCTTCACCAAACGTATCAGCAAGAAATTCAACCTGATGCTGGAAACCAAAGTCACTGCTGTTGAAGCGAAAGACGATGGTATCTACGTGTCAATGGAAGGCAAAAAAGCCCCGGCTGAAGCGCAGCGTTATGACGCAGTGCTGGTGGCGATTGGCCGTGTGCCAAACGGTAAAGGCCTGGATGCGGGTAAAGCGGGCGTGGAAGTGGACGATCGTGGGTTCATCCGCGTCGACAAACAGCTGCGTACCAACGTGCCACACATCTTTGCTATCGGCGACATCGTCGGTCAGCCAATGCTGGCGCACAAAGGTGTGCACGAAGGCCACGTCGCGGCAGAAGTGATTTCTGGTCTGAAACACTACTTCGACCCGAAAGTGATCCCTTCTATCGCCTATACCGAGCCAGAAGTTGCCTGGGTAGGTCTGACCGAGAAAGAAGCGAAAGAGAAAGGCATCAGCTACGAAGTCTCCACCTTCCCGTGGGCTGCTTCTGGCCGTGCAATCGCTTCTGATTGTGCAGACGGTATGACCAAACTGATCTTCGACAAAGAAACTCACCGTGTGATCGGTGGCGCGATTGTCGGCACCAACGGCGGCGAGCTGCTGGGTGAAATCGGTCTGGCGATCGAAATGGGCTGTGATGCAGAAGACATCGCACTGACCATTCACGCGCACCCAACCTTGCATGAGTCAGTTGGTCTGGCGGCAGAAGTGTTTGAAGGTAGTATCACTGACCTGCCAAACGCGAAAGCGAAAAAGAAATAATTTTTCGTGCTAAATAAAGAAACGGCTCCTTAATGGAGCCGTTTTTTATTACGGGTTCTATTAAATTGAATCGATAAATAAGGCGCTGGAGCTAACGCATAAGCCCTGCCGGAAATAGCAGGGGCGAACCCCTGCTATTGAAGCGTTACGGCCTGACTTCGTAAGCCATTACCGCAGATAATTCAGCAGTGAATACCTTGAATCGTAATTCACAGAGTGTATTGCGATTCACCAGGCACAATACTAATAGCATGAGCCCGCCGATAATCAGCTTGCTGAATGATAACTTCATAATCACTTACTCCTTGCATTAGCACGAGCAAGCAACTACCCTAACATTGCTTAGGTGTTTCGGGTAGTTGCCTGCTCGTGCGGTTGATGAAAATTGACCGCATGAGTTTCTCCTTCCACAACCCACCTCAATTGATAATGCTTGAGGCAGATTGCCTCAAGCGCCCGCAGGCAGTCTACGCGTTTTGTTTCTTATTTCACGTCTAATTTATCTTTAATTTTAATTAAATTTCCCAGTTTTATCGTTAGTCTTTAATTAAAGGTGTTAAGTGTTTGTGTCATTAATTATTGATATCTTTAATCCAATCAATAAAATGCCTGAGCGGTGCGGAAAGGTATTTCCTGCTGGGGTAATAGAGCCAGAATCCTTCTTCAATCTGCGTATACTCAGTAAGTATTTCAACTAATTCTCCCTCCGCCAAAGCAGCGTTGACCGCGTCCTGATGTAAAAAGGCGATACCTAATCCGGCACATGCCGCTTGCAGAATGCGCTCATTATTGTCCAGCACCAGTGAGCCTTTTACCGCCACTTCCTGCTTGCGCCCGTCTTGCCAAAATTCCCAACGATAGCGACGTCCACTCGGAAAGCGCCGCTCAATACAGGGAAACTGCAATAACTCCGCCGGGAACTGCGGAACGCCATGTTGAGCAAGAAAAGCCGGGCTGGCCACCGCCAGTGCGCGCATCGGCTTGCCAAAGGGCACTGCGATCATATCCTGCGCCAGCACATCGCCATAGCGTACGCCTGCATCAAAACCACTCTCAACGATATCTACCAACGCGTCATTGCTGTCGATCTCCAGCGTAATCTCCGGGAAGCGTTGCACGAACGGTAAAATGACGGATTGGAAAAACAGCGCCTCCGCCGAACGCGGCATGCTGATGCGCAACACGCCACGAGGATCGCGACGCCAGTCATTCAGTTCATCCACCGCCTGTGAAAGATCGGCCAGCGCAGGCTGGATACGCAGCAAGAATCGCTCGCCGGCTTCGGTCAGCGCCACTTTACGCGTGGTGCGGTGCAGCAGACGCACTCCCAGCCTCTCCTCAAAGTTGCGCATGGCGTGGCTCAGGCTCGAGGGCGTGACATTTCGCTCCTCAGCGGCTTTGCGAAAACTCAGATGCTGCGCGATAGCGGCAAACATCTCCAGTTCCTGCATTGATGCACGGTAGTTGTTCATTGCTGAATTCCACTCACTAAATCAACGAAAATCGCGCAATTGTTGCTGCGATTGCTGAGGTTTATAACATTAACACCGTAAGCGAAGAGGATAAATCAATGCAACAGCGTCAATTAGGCAGTCAGGGATTACAGGTTTCAGCGTTAGGATTGGGCTGCATGGGCATGAACTTTGCCTATGGTCAGAATGATGAAAAGCAAGCGTTGAATACGCTGGCGCGTGCATTTGAACTCGGCGTCAATTTCCTCGATACCGCTGAAGTGTATGGTCCTTTCACCAATGAGATGTTACTGGCGAAAGCGATCAAAGGCCGTAGCGATATCAAAGTGGCGACCAAGTTTGGTTTCCGCATTACCGATCATGGGGAGGGCTGGGAGCGCATTACCGGTGCCAATAGCGAACCGGCGCATATCCGCCGCGCCGTGGAAGGCTCACTTCAGCGCTTGGGTGTCGAAGCCATTGAATTGCTGTATCAGCATCGTCTCGATCCAGCCGTGCCGATTGAGGATGTGGTAGGCGTGATGGCGGATCTGGTGCGTGAAGGGAAGGTGAAGTATCTCGGTTTATCCGAAGTCTCATCGGCCACTTTACGCCGCGCGCAGGCGGTGCATCCGATTTCGGCCCTGCAGAGCGAATACTCACTGTGGACGCGCGATCCGGAGCAAGAAATTCTCGCCACCTGCCGTGAGCTGAATATCGGATTTGTCCCTTACAGTCCGTTAGGCCGCGGCTTCCTCACCGGTAAATTCCCGGCGGCGACCACGCTGGCGGAAGATGATTTTCGTCGCTATCTGCCACGTTTCCAACAGGACGCACAGGCGCATAACCAGAAGTTAGTGAATCAGCTTTCAGAGATGGCTGCAGGTTATGATGCGACAGCAGCACAACTGGCGCTGGCGTGGGTGCTGGCGAAAGGTGAGGATATCGTGCCGATCCCTGGTGCCAGTAAAATCGCCAATCTGGAACAGAACTGTGCTGCGGCCGCTCTCACACTTCATTCAGCCGATATCAAGGCCCTGGATACGCTATTCAATCCACAAAATATTCAGGGTGAGCGCTACAACGAAAGCGAATTCACCCTGGTCGATCGCTAATTTTTAGCCCTTCAATCACAAAATGGCAGGCTCAGGTGGCCTGCCATTTTGTGTGACCCCGCTCAAAATCCAGATAAATCTGCTAAATAACGCGCGGATGTTGCTTTTTTGTAAACAGATTAACAATCAGCCGAAATGCTGCTATGCTGGCCGACGCGGAACCGGGCACCTCGCCCTACTGTTTGACAGCATCAAGAGGTGCACCGGAAAGCTATACAATGAGAGCGAGGAGAACGTCGTGCTAGAAGAATACCGTAAGCACGTTGCCGAGCGTGCTGCCCAGGGAATCGTACCTAAGCCGTTAGATGCTTCCCAAATGGCCGCGCTGGTTGAACTGCTAAAAAACCCGCCAGCGGGTGAAGAAGAATTCCTGACCGATCTATTGGTCAACCGTGTACCCCCAGGTGTTGATGAAGCGGCTTATGTAAAAGCTGGTTTCCTGGCAGCTGTCACTAAGGGCGAAGCCCTCTCTCCTCTGGTTACTCGCGAAAAAGCAGTTGAACTGCTGGGCACCATGCAGGGCGGCTATAACATCCATGCGTTGATTGAAGCGCTTGAAGATGAAGCACTGGCCCCTATCGCCGCTGAAGCCCTGTCTCATACGCTGCTGATGTTCGATAACTTCTACGATGTCGAAGAGAAAGCAAAAGCGGGTAACCCACACGCGAAAAAGATTATCCAGTCTTGGGCGGATTCGGAATGGTTCCTGAAGCGTCCTAAGCTGGCAGAAAAAATCACCACCACCGTGTTCAAAGTGACCGGCGAAACCAACACCGATGACCTCTCTCCGGCACCGGATGCATGGTCTCGCCCGGATATTCCACTGCACGCACTGGCGATGTTGAAAAACCCACGTGATGGTATCGAACCCGACGATGCCGGTAACATTGGGCCGATCAAACAGATCGAAGAATTGCAGAAAAAAGGCTTCCCACTGACCTACGTCGGTGATGTTGTCGGTACCGGTTCTTCCCGTAAATCCGCCACCAACTCGGTGTTGTGGTTCATGGGCGATGACATTCCGTACGTGCCAAACAAAAAAGGCGGCGGTCTGTGCCTCGGCGGTAAAATTGCACCGATCTTCTTCAACACCATGGAAGATGCGGGCGCACTGCCGATCGAAGTGGATGTTGATCGTCTGAACATGGGCGATGTGATTGACGTTTACCCGTACAAGGGTGAAGTGCGCAATCATGAAACCGACGAACTGCTGGCGACCTTCGAGCTGAAAACCGAAGTGCTGCTGGATGAAGTGCGTGCCGGTGGCCGTATTCCACTGATCATTGGTCGTGGCCTGACCACCAAAGCACGTGAGTCTCTGGGTCTGCCGCACAGCGATGTGTTTGTGAAAGCCAAAGACGTTGCAGAGAGCACCCGTGGTTATTCACTGGCGCAGAAAATGGTTGGCCGTGCCTGTGGCGTTGAAGGTATCCGTCCGGGTGCCTACTGTGAACCTAAAATGACCTCTGTAGGTTCTCAGGACACCACCGGTCCAATGACCCGTGATGAACTGAAAGACCTGGCGTGCCTCGGCTTCTCATCCGATTTAGTCATGCAGTCGTTCTGTCATACCGCAGCCTATCCAAAACCGGTTGACGTAACCACCCACCACACGCTGCCTGACTTCATCATGAACCGTGGCGGTGTTTCACTGCGTCCGGGCGATGGCGTTATCCACAGCTGGCTGAACCGTATGCTGCTGCCCGATACCGTCGGCACCGGTGGCGATTCACACACCCGTTTCCCAATCGGGATCTCCTTCCCGGCGGGTTCTGGTCTGGTGGCATTTGCTGCTGCGACCGGCGTGATGCCACTGGATATGCCTGAGTCGGTACTGGTGCGTTTTAAAGGCGAAATGCAGCCGGGTATCACCCTGCGCGATCTGGTTCACGCCATCCCACTGTACGCTATCAAAGCGGGTCTGCTGACTGTTGAGAAGAAAGGGAAGAAAAACATCTTCTCTGGCCGCGTGCTGGAAATCGAAGGTCTGCCGAAACTGAAAGTGGAGCAGGCATTTGAACTGACCGATGCGTCAGCTGAGCGTTCTGCAGCGGGCTGTACCATCAAGCTGGATAAAGAGCCGATCATTGAGTATCTGAACTCAAACATCGTGCTGCTGAAGTGGATGATCTCCGAAGGTTACGGCGATCGTCGTACGCTGGAGCGCCGTGTAGAAGGCATGCAGAAATGGCTGGCGGATCCGCAACTGCTGGAAGGCGATGCGGATGCAGAATATGCGGCAGTGATCGATATCGATCTGGCCGAAATCAAAGAGCCAATCCTGTGTGCACCAAACGATCCGGACGATGCGCGCTGGTTGTCTGATGTGCAGGGCGAGAAGATCGATGAAGTGTTCATCGGTTCTTGTATGACCAACATCGGTCACTTCCGTGCAGCGGGTAAACTGCTGGATGCGCACAAAGGCCAGCTGCCAACCCGTCTGTGGGTGGCACCGCCTACTAAGATGGATGCCGCACAGCTGACGGAAGAGGGCTACTACAGCGTCTTCGGTAAGAGCGGGGCGCGTATCGAGATCCCAGGCTGCTCACTCTGCATGGGTAACCAGGCACGTGTGAAAGACGGTGCGACGGTGGTTTCCACTTCGACCCGTAACTTCCCGAACCGCTTGGGTACCGGCGCGAATGTGTTCCTGGCATCGGCGGAGCTGGCAGCAGTCGCCTCACTGTTGGGTAAACTGCCAACCCCAGACGAGTACCAGCAGTTCATGGTTCAGGTTGATAAGACCGCGGCAGATACTTACCGCTACCTCAACTTTGACCAGCTGGGTCAGTACACTGAGAAAGCCGACGGCGTCATCTTCCAGACCGCTGTTTAATCGGCGCGAAGGATGAAGAGGGGACGATGCGAATCGTCCCTTTTTTTATGCGCTGTTTTCCTAGGGCATGTCCAGGCATAATGCGAGCGCGATCCCACTTTATTCAGCGCGCTACGCACAAAATGCACCTAACCGGTGCTGCACGTCGCGCCATTAGCTACACGAGGCAAACCCATGGAGTATGAATTTCTGCGTGATTTGACCGGGCAGGTCAAAGTACGTATGTCGATGGACCACGAAGCGGTGGGGCATTGGTTCAATGAAGAGGTCAGCGATAATCTGGCCCTGCTGGATGAAGTGGAAGCGGCCGCGCGGGCAGTGAAAGGCACTATCAATCAGTGGCAGCGTGTCGGGCATGAATACACCATCTGGCTGGATGAAGAAGAGGTGATGATCCGAGCCAACCAGCTGGCGCTGGAAGATGATGGCATGGAAGAGGGCATGACCTATTACGACGAAGAGAGTCTGTCATTTTGCGGCGTGGAAGATTTCCTCGCAGTGATCGCGGCGTATCGTCAATTTCTGGCGGGGAAATAACCCGCACGAATGCGCATGCGTTGTCGCGATCGTCTTGCACGCCAGACAGCGTAATTTTTTCGGCCTCCTGCACCCTCAGTGCTGCTTCAGCCGCGCACGGGCCGTAGCGGCGCAATGTATTGCGCTCCCCAAGGCCATAGTGCTGCCTCAAACACGCACGGGCCGTAGCGGCACAATTTATTGCGCTCCCTACGGCCACATTGCCGCCTCAAACTCGTACGGCCCATAGCTACCGTTGGCACATCAAACCGTGGCAATCGGTGTCGCCGGTGAACCCACCGCGCCAGGTAGCCGCAGTGGTGGGGCGGTGAGCAGAAACGCATGGCGCTGTTGCTGCGCCAGCCAATCCGCCAGCGGACTGAGTAACATCAGTTCGCCGAGATACACTCCCAGCCGGAACAGACAGAGATCGTGCAGCGGATGCGACGGATAAAAATCATCGTTCATTGGGCGTGCCGGTAAAATCTCTACCGCTGGGTTATCGGCGATCAGCGCCACCACGCCGCTCTCGACGATCCAGTTGCGCAGCTGCTCATCACTGCCATCCAGACCCGCAAAGTGGCTGTTTAAAAACGTCATATCCGGCTCGCCCTGCATCGCCAGAATCGCTTCATCCATGCCGGTGCGGAAACACACCATATCGCCCTGGCGCACCTCGATACCATCCGCCTGTAAAATCTGCTGCAGATGCTGATAACCAAAGGCAAACCGCTCGGTGCCAAAGTGACGTTTAATATCAATCATCACCGCGCGGCCTTGCATGCCGTGCTGCGCCACATTTTCGATGCCGAGTTTCTTCGCGCCCAAATGGCTGCCGTGGTCGCAGCCACAGCCGCCGCGATAATCCGTTTCCCCAACGATATCGACATTGGCTTTGTAGCCGTTGTAGAACACCATCTCGGGCTCGCCGTTGCCATTGACATCAAACCACTGGCCCATATGCGCCAGGCTGTCCCATTGCGTTGAGTATTGCAGCGCCAGCGTCACGGTATCATCGCAAATCACGTCGGTGAGCAGTGGATTATCGCGCGATAACGGATAGGTCATATTGGCATGCTCGCCGCGTCGTGTGGCATTGAGCTGCGGCGGCGGACGGCGCGGGTTCATCGCCGTGCCGCCCGGTAAGTCGAGCGGTAAACTCAGGCAGAACGTTTGCCCGGTTTTCACTTCGGCTACGCCTTCCAGCACCTTTTGCGCGGTCAGGAGATTCAATCGACCGAGTTGATCGTCGGGACCAAAATCACCCCAGGTCGCGTGCGCCGGGCGTTGCTTCCAGCGAGTATTCATACTTCTCTCCTTAAGTTGCCTTCCAGTGCTGCGGCAGATTCGGTGCCCATCGGCTGCACACGCGGCAGCCAGAAGGCGTAAATCAGCGCTCCGACGACACCGATCACCCCGGCGATCTCCAGTGGGATCACAAAGGAGTGGGTGTATTGCATGATCACCCCGATCAGGATAGGTGAAATAATCCCGGCCAGATTGGCCGCCATGTTCTGGATACCGCCGATGGTGGCGACGTTCGCGCGGTTGGGTGCGACATCAGACGGCAGTGCCCACAGCGCGGCAGAGGCAAACGTGGCGGCGAAGTTGGCAAAGCAGAGTGCCGCCAACGCCAGGCCAACAGTTGGGGAAAATGCCGCCAGACCGATGGTGGCACTACCCAACATGCCGCCCACCAGCGGAATTTTGCGCGCCACGCTCAGCGAGTAGCCGCGACGCACCAGTGAATCGGACAGCAACCCACCGCACCAACCGCCAACAATCGCTGCCAGCCCTGGCAGCATGCCGAGCAGGCCGAATTTCATCAGTGAGAGATGGAAGGTTTCCACCAGATAGGTTGGGAACCAGGTAAAGAAAAAGTAGGAAACAAAGTTAATGCAGAAGAAGCCGGCCATCATTGCCTGTACGGCACGTTGGCCCAGCAACTGTCGCACACTCATCGGCTCGCCGGTTTGCGGATCCTGGTTGGCCTCGATGAATTCCACTTCCTCAAGCGAGACGCTTTTGTGATCGCGCGGATCGCGATACCACAAGTACCATGCCAGTGCCCACACCACCGCCACCACGCCGGAGATGACAAATGTCATACGCCAGCCGACCAGCGCGATCAGGAAAGAGATGATCGGGATCGCCAGCGTGCCACCGATCTTACTGCCGTTGTTGAAGGTGGCAGCGGCAAAGCTGCGCTCCTGACGCGGGAACCAGCGCGTGACCGTCGACGAACTGGCGGGATAGCTGGGCGCTTCCACGGCACCTAAAACAAAGCGGAAGCCCACCAGAGCAGCGATGGAGCTGGCCAGGCCACAGGCGGCGGTGGCTAAACCCCAGCCCAGGCTGCTGACAGCAAAAGTGATGCGCGGGCCGAGTTTATCCACCAGCCAGCCGCCGGGTAGCTGGAACAGCACATAGCTCCAGAAAAATGCCGAGAGTAATAAGCCGCTGTCGGTGGGCGAGAAGTGCAGCTCCTGGCTCATAAACGGCATGGCGACACTCATGGCGGCGCGATCGATATAGTTGATGGCGATGCCGACTGACAGCACCGTGAGAATGACGAAACGAAATTTCCCTTTCGCTTTACTTGCCTGAATTGCAGCAGGTGATCCATTGGAATTCAGCGACATGTCGCCTCCAATTGTTTTTTATTTTCTGTAGGGGAAACGCCGCATCAGGACGATGCGGCGAGTTTGGCACTTACGCGCCGCTTACCACGGAGTGTGGATGATGCGCCTGTTCCTCATCCACGATGGGTTCGACTTTGCCCATCAGGAACAGGTAGTTAAGAATACCGATAACCACTAATACAGCAGAGAACACCAGTGCCCAGGTGAAGTGGCCTGTCGCCCCAACGATGGCACCAGTAATAATCGGCCCCACCGCACCGCCCATGTTGGATACGGTGTTTTGCAGGCCTGCCACGATCGACACGCTGTTCTGCGGTGCCACATCGCCAGGCAGTGCCCACACCTGAGAAGCCGCAACGGTGGTGCCCGATTTGGCGATACACAGCAACAGCACGGTCATAAATACCGAGTCAGTGAACGGGGCGAAGCCGATACACAGTGCCATCATCAGACCAATAGTCAGGAACAGCTTGCGCGTGGCGGTCAGTGACAGCACTTTTTTGTGCACCATGCGATCCGATGCCCAACCGGCCAGCACTTCAATCACCATGCCGCAAATCAGCGGCAGCGCAGCCACCATCCCCATCTTAAGGAAATCCATGCCTTTATCTTTTACCAGGTAGGTCGGTAGCCAGGTGATAAAGAAGTAAGAGGTGTAGTTGATGGTGAAGAAGCCAATGCACATTGCCCAGATATTGCGGTAGCGCAGCAGTTTGTACCACTTCATCGGACGTACGCTTTTGTCGCCGTGTTTCTGCGCCTGGCCATTACGGATAAAGCGCACTTCATCCTGACTGATCGATTTGTGATCTTCCGGGTTTTCCGCATAGATGAAGTACCACGCAATCACCCAGAACACACCGAGTGAACCAATCACCAGGAAGGTGATGCGCCAGTCGAACATGGCGATCATAAATACGATCAACGGCATGGCCACGGCACCACCAAACTTCGAGGCGCTGTCGAACAGGCCTGAAACGGTGGCACGTTCGCGATCCGGGAACCAGCGCGCGGTTATCCCGGCGTTGCTCGGATAGGCTGCGGCCTCACCGACACCCAGCGCTAAACGCAGCGCCAGTAGAGATTTAAAGCCGGTTGCCAGGCCCATCGCCATGGTAGCAATTGACCACCAGGCCACCGCAATACCGAGACCTTTTTTCTGACCGAAGCGATCGGCAAACCAGCCTGCCGGGATCTGCAACAGCGCGTATGACCAGAAGAACGCTGCCATGATAAAGCCCATCATCTCGGGATTAATGTCGAGCTCTTTGATCAAATGCGGGGCAGCCGCAGAGAGTACGGTACGGTCAATATAGTTAATGGCGATCGCCAGCCACATCAGGCCAGCAATCCACCAGCGAATGCGGGTAGAGCGAGAGGTGTTGTTCATAATATTTTTTCACCTTCCCGGTGTCTTTCGCGCTGTCGCGGCGTTGACTGCAATCATCCACCCCACATTCGGGGGACAGATGACCTTGTCGCTGGCGTCAGCACCAATGACTGGGGATTAAAATTGGGATTAAGTAGGGTTTCGAGAAAATTAATCCAGCCCGTTCATAACATTTGTCGGGCGCTCGCCCTGTTTGATGCACTGCACAATCTGCGCGACGCAACGTTCACCAATGGCACTGATGGCACCGTCGGTGTAACCCGCGATATGCGAAGTCGGGATAAAGTTGCTGAGGGTGAACAGCGGATGTTCCGCCAGCGGTTCCTGCTCAAACACATCGGCGGCCGCGCCAGCGATGACGTTGTCCAGCAGTGCCTGATACAGATCTTGCTCATTGACGATGCCACCTCGTGAGGCATTGATCAGGAATGCACTCTTCTTCATGCGCTTGATGCGCGCAGCATCGAACAGATTCTGGGTTTTATCGGTGAGCGGCTTGTGCAAGGTGATGAAATCGCTGCTTTCGGTCAGCTGATCGAGGCTGACGAATTCGATGCCATGCTCGGCGGCAAATTTTTCATCCGGATAAAAGTCGAAAGCAATCACGCGCATGTTGAAGCCTTTGGCACGCAGCGCAACCTGTTTACCGATATTCCCGAGGCCGATAATGCCCAGCGTTTTGCCATACACATCGGTGGCAAAGATGCGCGGCCAGTTACCGGCACGGGTTTCAATTGCAGCCTGGGTAATCTGGCGTGCGCTATTCAGAATCAACGCGAACGCGAAGTCAGCCACGGCATGTTTATTGGCATCCGGCACATTGGTGACGTAAATGCCGCGTGCGCGGGTGGCATCCAGATTGATGTTGTCGACGCCCACGCCATGCTTACACACGAGCTTCAGCTGAGGTGCTTTTGCCAGCAGTGCTTCATTCACATCGGTAAAGGCAACGATCATCGCCACGGTCTCGGCCAGATGCGGCTCCAGCGCGCTAAGCGGTGCATCGGCGGGCAGGGTGATCAGCTCAAAACCCTGCTGTTCCAGCGCATCAATAGGCGCAGCGTCGTATTTGGCGAAAGACGGTGAAGTACAGATAACTTTCATAGCGTTTCCCAATCCTGGTGTTGGAACGGGCAGCAACCGCTGCCCAATCGGTCTTTACTGCAGGTACTGATTCACGATCTGGCGGATCTTCTGCTCTTCTTCGGCAGAGAAGCTCACCGCATAACGGCTGTTACCCACATCTGAACCCAGCAGTGAAACAGCTTTCTTCACGGTGGCCGGTGGGAAACCGACGCTATACAGATCGGTACGCAGGCCGGTGATGTTCTCTTGTGCCTGACGTGAACCTTCAATATCGCCCGCGTGGAAACGTGCCCAGATAGCGTTGATCTCTTTCGGTGCCACGTTGGCAAGACCCGAAATACAGGCGGTGCAGCCTTCAACAAAACCGCGATGGATCAGCGAGTCAGGGCCGGTCAGCACGTTGAAGTTTTCCACGCCTTCAGCGGCCTTCAGGAAACCGCTCAGGCTCTCATAGCTGCCCGCACTGTCTTTGATGCCGATAATGTTGGGATGTGAAGCTAGCGCACGCACGGTTTCCGGCTGTAAGGTGTTGCCGGTGCGTGCAGGGATGTTGTACAGATACAGCGGTACTTCAATCGCATCTGCTACCGCGCGGTAGTGGGCAATCAACTCTTCCTGCTTCAGCGGCACGAAATACGGAGTGATCACCGAAACCGCATCCACGCCCAGTTTGGCGACTTGTTTGCCGAGGCGGATGGTTTCACGGGTAGAAATCTCACCGATGTGCGCCACAACGGGCGCAGCGCCATTCACTTCATCGACGCAGGTTTCGGTAACCGCTAATTTCTCCTGCTCGTTGAGCACAAAGAACTCACCGTTGGTGCCACCGCAGAAGATGCCGTTGCCTGCGCTGAGCTGACGTTGCACCTGCAGACGCTGAGCCGCGGGATTAAACGCACCTTCACTGTCAAAGGTGGTGACGATGGCGGTTAATACGCCCTGAATTTTCTTACTCATGATGCCCTCATTAATCCTTAGTGATTCAAAGCCGGAAAGAGTGTCAGGTAGACGTTTCGTACGTCATCGGCGCTCACTTTCATCGGTACATTCTTCATCAGTCGCTGCACGTCGAGCGCGGCTTCAACCAGATATGGCAGGTGATCCGGGCCGATACCCAGTTCCTCCAGACTGGCAGGCAGTTTGAGACGTTTCACCAGCGCGGCAAAGTACTCCACCAGCGCATGCGATTTGGCTTCTTCATCCAGTGAGGCATCGGCGTCCGGCAGCAGATCGTAGGCCTGCGCGAATTTGCTCACGGCGGCGGGGCGCACAAAGCGCATGCACGGTGCCAGCAGAATGGCGTTCGCCACGCCGTGCGGCAGATGATATTTGCCGCCCAGCGGATAGGACATCGCATGCACCAGATGGGTACCGGCATGGGCAATCGATGCGCCACCGTAATAAGAAGCCCACAACATATTCAGGCGCGCTTCCAGATTGCCCGGTTCGGCAATGGTGGTCTCCAGGCTGGCAAACAGCTTTTTCATGCCGATCAGCGCATAGTTATCACTCACCGGATTGGACACGGTGGCGGTAAAGCACTCGATCAGATGACAGAGTGCATCAATACCGGTCGAAGAGGCGATATGTGGCGGCATGCTGGTGGTCAGTTCAGGCACCAGTGCGACATAATCGGGCAGCATCACCGGAGTGATGATGCCAACTTTGGTCTCTTTCTCTGGGATCGCCAGGATTGCGTTTGGCGTGGCTTCGGAGCCGGTACCGGCGGTGGTCGGGATCAACAGTGACGTGGTGCGGGTCAGCGGTTTCTCTCCGGTCAGCAGGGCATCCAATGTCGGCGCGCCATCAACGCACAGAATCGACAGCAGTTTGGCGACATCCAGCACGCTGCCGCCGCCCACGCCGATCACCAGATCGACGTCGGTAGAAGGTAGTGCGGCAACAATGGCGGCGACATCGTGCTGGCTTGGCTCCGGCGGCACGCTGTTGACGATGCTCAAACTGCTGATCTGATGTTTCAGCTGCGCGATCAGCGACTGAACCGCTGGAATGCCTTCGATATTCTTGTCGGTGACCAGAAGCGCTTTGTCTTTACTCTGCAGTAAATAGCTGAGGTCATTAAGCGCCTGGAAGCCACTGATCACGGTGCTGTTGATATTCATTTCATACCCTTATCGCGGTTTTTTCGTACTAAATGATTAACTTTGCTCATTCAGTGCGGGTTCTGTCACTACAGTGCCTAAATTTATAGGACAAATTGATTTCAAATAATTTGATCTTGCTCACATATAATCAATCATGATTGAATATAATCAATCTCAACACGGCGAACTGCCGGCAGAGGAAAGAGAATGACTTCACAGCCATGGAAAACACCCGTCTTAGTGATCGCGGATGATTTTACTGGTGCCAACGACGCCGGTAGCGGACTGGCGCGAGCAGGCGCAAAGGTGCATGTGCTGTTTGATAGCAGTACAGCCCACGATGCCAGCAGCGCCGATGTGCTGGTCATCAGCACCGACAGCCGTGCAGTCAGTGCAGCAGAAGCAGCGCATCGTACAACGCTAGCATTACAGCAGCATCAGGCGATTGCCCAGGATGGCTGGCTGTTTAAAAAGATTGATTCCACGCTGCGCGGCAATCCGGGCGCAGAGATTGAGGCCGCATTGCACGCCAGCGGAAAAACCTTAGCGCTGGTGGTGCCCGCTGTGCCGAAATTGGGCCGTACCACGCGTGAAGGTGAAGTCTGGATCAACCAGCAGCGTCTGACGGACACCGAATTTGCCAGCGACCCGAAAACCCCGGTGACCAGTAGCCATGTGTTAACCCGCCTGCACATGCAAAGCGATCTGACCGGTGAAACTCTGGACCTGGCGACGGTGCGCAGTGGCAAGCTGGCACAGGTGCTTGCCAGTAGGCAGGGCTTAGTGGTGCTGGATGCCGAGCAGGATGCTGATATTGCGCTGATTGTGGCGGCGGCGGCGAGTTTACCCGCACGACCCTTACTCGCAGGCGCTTCCGGATTAGGTGATGCATTGGGCGAATATCTGGCGACGCGTCCGGCCAGGCCGGTGCTGGCCGTGGTGGGTTCGATGAGCGCCATCGCGCAGCAGCAAATCGCCCGCCTCGCGACCCAACGTGACATTCGCATTATCGATATTGATATTCGTCAGCTGTTTGCTCAGCCCGCGTGGCCGCAGGCTGTCGAGTGGCAGCAGGCGATGCAACAGGCTTTACGCGACGGCGCACACTGCGTAGTGCGCACCACACAGCATGCAGAGCAACGCCATGAGATTGAACAGCTGTGTCAGCAACATCAGGTGTCACGCCAGGAGCTGGGAGAACGCATCTGCCACTTCCTCGCCCAATTGACCCACAACGTTTGCCGCCAGGCCTTGCCTGCCGGGTTGTATCTTTCGGGCGGCGACGTGGCAATTGCCGTCGCACAAGCGCTCGGCGCCAGTGGTTTTCAGATTCAGGGCCTGGTGGCGGGCTGTGTGCCGCACGGGGTTCTGCTAAATAGCGAATTACACCTGCCGGTGATGACCAAAGCGGGTGGCTTTGGTGACGAAAACACCCTGATAGAAGCCATCCGTTTCATTGAGGAGAAGTCGAGTGAATAAAATTATTGCGGTGACCATGGGCGATCCGGCGGGCATCAGCCCGGAGATCATCATTAAAGCGTTAGCGGAAGGTGACCTGGCGGGTATCCCGGCAGTGGTGGTCGGCTGTGCCAGCACGCTGCGTCGGGTGATGGGATTGAACATTACGCCGCAGGCAGAATTACGCGTACTGGATAACGTCAAAGACGCGCATTTCGCACCGGGCATCATCAACGTGATCGATGAACCGCTGGCCAATCCAGAGGCATTAAAACCGGGTGTGGTGCAGAAAGAAGCCGGTGATTTGGCCTGGCGCTGTGTTAAACGCGCCACCGAACTGGCACTGGCCGGGGAAGTGCACGCAATCGCGACAGCTCCACTCAATAAAGAAGCACTGCACTCAGCAGGGCACATTTATCCGGGACACACCGAACTGCTGGCGCAACTGACTAACACCAAAAACTACGCCATGGTGCTGTACACCGATCATCTGAAGGTGATTCACGTCACGACGCATATCGCGCTGCGTAAGTTCCTCGACACCCTGAATGGGGACCGTATCCAGACGGTGATCGGCATGGCGGATACCTTCCTGCGCCGCGTCGGTTTCGACAAGCCACGCATTGCCGTAGCCGGGGTGAACCCGCATGCGGGCGAAAATGGCCTGTTTGGTGACGAAGAGATCACCACCGTAGCACCGGCAATCAAAGTGATGAAAGAGCAGGGCATTGATGTTTATGGCCCGTGCCCGCCGGATACCGTGTTCCTGCAGTGCCAGCAAGGTCAGTACGATATGGTGGTGGCGATGTATCACGATCAGGGGCACATCCCACTGAAATTGTTAGGCTTTTATGATGGCGTCAATATCACCGCTGGCCTGCCGTTTATCCGTACTTCCGCGGACCACGGCACGGCGTTTGATATCGCCTGGACAGGTAAAGCGAACTCTGCGAGCATGGCGATCTCCATTAAACTCGCGATGCAGCTAGCATAGGGAAATATGAAGGGACAAAGCCGTCTCGACCAGATTATGGACTATCTGAAAAGTCATAATCTGGTCACTGTAGAACAGCTGGTGAGTGCGATCTCGGCTTCACCGGCGACGATCCGCCGCGATCTGATCAAGCTCGACAAGGAAGGCGTCATTAGCCGCAGCCATGGCGGAGTGACGCTCAATCGTTTTATTCCTGCGCAGCCAACCACGCTGGAAAAAATGCAGCGTAATCTGGCAGAGAAGCAGGCCATCGCGCAGTTTGCCGCCAGCTATGTACAGTCGGGCGACTCCGTGGTGCTGGATGCCGGTACCACCATGCTGGAACTGGCGCGCCAGCTCACGCATCTGCAACTGCGAGTGATCACCGCCGACCTGCATATCGCGCTGTTCCTGTCTGAATTCAAGCAGATTGAAACCACCATTATTGGTGGCCGTATTGATGACTCCAGTCAGTCTTGTATTGGAGAGCATGGCCGACGCCTGCTGCGCAGCATTAATCCGGATATCGCGTTCGTTAGCTGTAACTCGTGGAGTATCGAACGCGGGATTACGACGCCGACGGAAGATAAAGCCGGTCTGAAGATGGATCTGCTGGCGAATGCGCGCCGCCGCATCCTGCTGGCTGACAGCAGTAAGTACGGTTCCTGGTCGCTATACTGCGCCGCACCGATTGATAGTTTGACCGATGTGGTGACGGATGCGCGTCTCGACGACGCAGTTTGTCGCGCGTTGCGTGAGCGTGGCATTGGTTTGCAGCTGACAGCCTGATGTAACAAGGTCGCCATCAAAGGCGACCCTTCAGCAACAGGGTTAACCCAATGCTAGCCCTGCACCGACATTTGCTTGCGTAGGTGCCCATTGATGCGCACCCGTTAATCGCAGCCCACTACGATAGCTTCAATCCCGTCGCCGGAATATTGCGGCCGTAGTAGATTTCACGCATCTCTTTCCACAGCAGATTGGTGATGCGCTTGTGCTCCTGCGGGTTGAGTTCTTCAGGCCTGGTATTGAACAGGTAGTATTTCAGGTCAAATTCCTTCAGTAACATCTTGGTGTGAAAGATATTTTCCTGATAGACGTTCACATCCACCATGTCGTACATCGACTTCATATCCTCGGACATAAAGTTCTGAATCGAATTGATCTCGTGATCGATAAAGTGCTTTAAGCCATTCACATCGCGGGTAAAACCACGCACGCGATAATCAATGGTAACGATGTCCGATTCCAGTTGGTGAATCAAGTAATTCAGCGCCTTAAGCGGCGAAATCACCCCACAGGTGGAGACTTCGATATCAGCGCGGAAGGTGCACAATCCCCCCTCAGGATGGCTTTCTGGATAGGTGTGCACGCAAATATGGCTCTTATCCAGATGCGCCACCACCGAATTGGGCAGCGGACCCGGATGCTCAGATTTGTCGATATCCTGCGGATTGATCGGCTCTTCGCTGACGAGAATCGTGACGCTGGCACCTTGCGGTTCATAATCCTGTCGCGCGATGTTCAGCACGTTGGCACCAATGATTGAGCAGGTCTCAGTCAGGATTTCGGTGAGGCGATTCGCATTATACTGCTCATCAATATAGGCGATGTAGCCATCACGCTCCGCTTCGCTGTTGGCGTAGCAAATATCGTAAATACAAAAACTCAGGCTCTTCGTCAGATTATTGAAGCCGTGTAGTTTCAGCTTTTGCAATTTCGTCACTCCTCACACGACAAGGCATTCAGCAGATATTGCGGTAAGGCAAAGCTACCGACATGAATCGCGGGATTGTAGTAGCGGCAGCGTAGGCCCGCGTCGTCAAAGCGTGATTGCAGGGTGACTGCATCCCACTGGCGTAGCGTCTCGTTGTCGCTTGCCCAGGCAAACGTCATAATGCCGCCGTAATAGGTGGGGATCGCCGCCTGATAAAAGCTGACGTCGGAGAAGTAATGGCCAAGTTTACGATGGCTGTTGATCGCTTCGTCCTGCTGCAGGAAACAGACGCCGTTCTGTGCCACAAAGATTCCGCCGGGATTTAGCGCCTGTTTGCAGCCGGCATAGAATTCAGAGGTGAACAGACTTTCACCGGGACCGATGGGATCGGTGCAATCGGAAATAATGACGTCGAACTTCTCTTGCGTCTGGGTGACGAAATTCACACCATCATCAATCACCAAATTCAGCCGTGGATCGTCATAGGCACCGGCGCTGTGATTGGGCAGATACGTCTTGCAAAAACTTACCACGCCGGCATCGATCTCAACCATGGTGATCTGTTCAATCGTTTGGTGACGTGAGACCTCGCGCAGCATGGCGCCATCGCCACCGCCAATGATCAGCACGCGCTTCGCCTTGCTGTGCGCCAGGATTGGCACGTGGGTCATCATTTCGTGGTAGATGAACTCATCGCGCTCGGTAGTTTGCACCACACCGTCCAGCGCCATGACACGACCAAAGGCGGCATTTTCAAAGATCACCAGATCCTGATGCGCCGTTTTGTCGCGATATAGCAGTTTATCTACCGTGAAATACTGTCCAAATCCGGCATGAAGCGTCTCATACCACATTTCATTCTGGGCCATGATGGGGCTCTCCTCGAATGTCATCGCCATGAAATTAGGGGAAAAGCATAGCGAAATATGACCGTGGTTGCACGGTCAAATCTTCAGCAGCAGAGCGGGATGGCGGGCTATTTGACGTAAGCGAGCAGACTCAGCGAGTCACGCGCCAGCGACTTACACTTCTTGTCATTGGTAATGGCGATACCGCTCAAATCTTTGTAACTCTCTTCGCCGAGCGACTTCATGTTGTAGTTGCTGTAATTGCTCAGATCCCAGCGGTTCTGCTGGGCAAAAAACACCAGCGCTTTGCGAATTTGCGCATCGGGCAGATCCTGATAGCCACAATCGTTCTTCAGGTAAACAAACACCGCGGTCAGATCGGCCAGATCTTCAGCTTCGGATTCGCTCAGGGCAAAACTGGTGGAGGAGAAGCCAAGGAGTCCCGCCAGCAGCAGGATCTTGATGCTTTTCGTCATAATCATTCTCAACAAGGGACAATTTATTGACGTTAGCACAGTTATTGCAGGGATTCCGCTAAATTTGCCCAAATGGGGCATTCCCACGGTTTTTATCGGCGCATTCTGTTAAGGGGCTTGACCCTCCCGCAGGGTAAAGGTTTACGCTGTGCCCTTATTCACGACAAGGATAAGAATATGCAACGTCGTCATTTTCTAAAGTTGACCGCCGCACTCAGCGCGGCAGGTGCGCTGCCTTTGTGGAGCCGTTCGTTAATGGCGGCGACGCGCCCGCTGTTACCGATCCCCTCTATTTTGCAGCCCGATGCACGCGGAGCGTACACGCTCACCGCGATGAGTGGCACCAGCCAATGGAACGGCAAATCCGTCCCGACGTGGGGCTATAACGGCAGTCTGCTCGGCCCGGCGCTGCGGTTGCCGCGCGAGAAAGCCGTTACGGTGAATATTCATAATCGGCTGGCGGAAGCAACGACATTGCACTGGCACGGGCTGGAAATTCCTGGCGATGTTGATGGTGGACCGCAAGCACTGATTGCGCCCGGTGCCTCACGTCAGGTGACCTTTACGCCCGATCAACCGGCTTCCACCTGTTGGTTCCATCCGCATCAGCATGGCAAAACCGGCTATCAGGTGGCGCAGGGGCTGGCGGGACTGGTGCTGTTAGAGGACGAAGATTCCGGTAAATTGCGTCTGCCGATGCAGTGGGGCGAAGATGACGTGCCGCTGATTTTCCAGGATAAACAGCTGACCAAAGACGGCGCAAAAATCGATTACCAACTCGACATCATGCGCGCGGCGGTGGGCTGGTTTGGTGACATGATGTTAACCAACGGCGTGCAGTATCCGCAGCAGGCGGTGCCACGCGGCTGGCTGCGCTTGCGTTTGTTGAACGGCTGCAATGCTCGCTCGCTGGATATCGCCACCAGTGATAAGCGCCCAATGTACGTGATTGCCAGCGATGGCGGTTTGCTGGCCGAGCCGGTGAAAGTGGATAGCCTGCCGCTGCTGCCGGGCGAGCGTTTCGAAGTGATGATCGATACCTCAGACGGCAAAACCTTCGACATGGTGACATTGCCGGTGACACAAATGGGCATGACGCTGGCCCCGTTTGATCAACCCTTGCCGCTGGTGCAAATTCTGCCGCTGCGCGTGATGGCGAGTGGCACGATGCCGGATAAGCTGGTGGATCTGCCGCCCGTGCCAACAACTGAAGGCGTGCAAAGCCGCTGGCTACAACTGATGATGGATCCGCAACTGGATCAACAAGGCATGCAGGCGCTGATGGATCGTTACGGTCATCAAGCCATGGCCGGGATGAAAATGAACCACGGCAACATGGACTCGAAGGGTGGGGCGATGCAGATGGATCACGGCAACATGGACTCGAAGGGTGGGGCGATGCAGATGGATCATGGCAACATGGACATGAGCAGCGGTGCCATGACGATGGACCATGGCAGTATGCCGATGGATCACGCAAAAACAGTGGCTTACGATTTCCACAACGGTAATAAAATCAACGGCCAGGCGTTTAATATGACCAAACCGATGTTTAACGCCGAACTCGGCAAAGTGGAAAAATGGACTATTTCCGGTGAGGGCGATGCCATGCTGCATCCGTTCCACATTCATGGCACCCAGTTCCGCATCCTGTCAGAAAACGGCAAGCCGCCAGCGCCGCATCGTGCAGGCTGGAAAGACATGGTCAGCGTCAACGGCTGGCGCAGTGAGGTGCTGGTGCGCTTTAACTACGTTGCCAATGCCCATAACGCCTACATGGCGCATTGCCATCTGCTGGAGCATGAAGATACGGGCATGATGCTGGGCTTCACCGTCGGCTAAGTGACTGCCACACCGCAGCGAAGCCTTAACGTCTTCGCTGCGGGTTGTTTAGCAATGCCCGGGCATAAGCGGGACATTTACTGCTCAGCAGCAGTATCAGGGCGCCAATGGCCTGATTTCCTGTTACAGGGGCAGGGCACAAGTGGCCTGGTTTACGGCAGCACACGAGCGTGGACATCGGGCAGCCTTATCCAGCTGCTCGATGCCTGGTCAACGCCGCCCTTCACGCACTGAGCGTGCCAGGCAAGTGATTAGGCCTGAGCCGCTTCCAGTGCCAGCCGGATATCCTCAATCAAATCATCAGCATGTTCGATACCAATCGACAAACGTACCGTGGCATCGGTAATGCCAATACGCTGGCGTACTTCCTGCGGCACGCCGGAATGGGTGGTGCTGCCCGGATGGCTGGCGAGTGATTCGGTACCGCCCAGGCTCACGGCCAATTTAAACAACGCAAGGGCATTGAGAAAACGAAATGCTGCCGGCTGGCCGCCTTTGATATCAAAAGAGAACGTGGAACCTGCGCCGCTGCATTGTCGCTGGAAGGTTTCACCCGCAGAGGTGTCCGCATCGAGATAGGGCAGCCAGTGCAATTTTTCCACCTGCGGGTTATCGCGTAAGAACGCAGCGACTTTTTCTGCATTGCTGGCGGCTTTCTCCATCCTCAACGACAGCGTTTCCAGCGATCGTCCAATCATCCAGCTGGAGTGCGGATCAAGTTGGGTGCCGATGGCACTGCGCAGCGATCGCACCTTGCTCACCAGCGCTTTGCTGCCCAGCACCGCACCGGCAATCAGATCCGAATGGCCGCCGACATATTTGGTGAGCGAGTAGAGCGACAAGTCTGCACCGTGCTGCAAAGGACGTTGAAACAGCGGGCCGAGCAAGGTGTTATCGCAGGCGAGAATCGGGCGCGAACCTTGCTGCTGGGTGATGACATCTGCTACCTGCTTCATCAGCTGAATATCCACCAGGCTGTTGGTCGGGTTGGCCGGCGTCTCAATCAGAATCAGCGCCACACGACCGCGCTGCCACGCCAGTTTGGCTGCTTCATACACTTTGTCTTCATCGGTGCCATCGCTGAAGCCGACGGCTTTAATCTCTAAATCGTGCAGCGTTTTGCTTAGCAACGTTTCAGTGCCGCCGTACAGCGGCTGAGAATGCAAAATCACTTCACCCGGCCGCGCAAACGCCAGCAGCGTGGTGGCAATGGCCGACATTCCGGAGGAGAACAGCGCGGCACTTTCTGCCTGTTCATAGATGGCCAGCCGATCTTCCACAATCTCGCTGTTGGGATGGTTAAAGCGTGAGTATACCAGCCCACCGCTCTTGCCCTCCGGCGGCTGCTTACGTCCGGCAACGAAATCAAAAAAGTCCTGTCCCTCTTCGGCGCTGTTGAACACAAAGGTCGAAGTCAGGAATACAGGAGGTTTGACTGCGCCCTCCGATAGCCGCGGATCGTAACCGTAATTAAGCATCTGCGTTTCCGGATGCAGATCGTGGGTGCCAATCTGTGTTTTTTTACTGGATGAAGCGGCCATAGGATCTCCAGAGATGACCGGTGAGAGTGCGGGTGGGTTTTCTGTAGTTAAGGCCAGCGCAATAAATTTTGCCACGGTATCGTTTGCGTTCTGTGCGCGGCGTTAGAGGTTGGTTCGACTATGATAGACTTCGTGGCTTTCTGAAAACCTTAACCAGGCGAATGCAATGAAACACACCGTCGACGTGATGATCTCTGAGCAGGAGATTGCAACCCGTATTGCCGAACTGGGCAAGCAGATTAGCGAACACTACCGTAGCAGCGGCAGCGAAATGGTGTTGGTGGGTCTGCTGCGTGGCTCCTTTATGTTTATGGCCGATCTCTGCCGTGCCATCGATGTCCCGCATGAAGTCGACTTTATGACCGCCTCCAGCTACGGCAGCGGTATGTCATCGACCCGCGACGTGAAAATCCTGAAAGATCTGGATGAGGACATTCGCGGCAAAGACGTGCTGATCGTGGAAGACATCATCGATTCTGGCAACACGCTGAGCAAAGTGCGCGAAATCCTGCGCCTGCGCGAGCCAAAATCACTGGCCATCTGTACCTTGCTGGATAAGCCAGAGCGACGTGAAGTGGACGTCACCGTGGAATACGTTGGCTTCACCATTCCCGATGAGTTCGTGGTCGGCTTTGGTATCGACTACGCGCAGCGCTATCGTCATCTGCCGTATATTGGCAAAGTTATCCCGACCGGTGAATAACCGCACAATCTTCCAAGGCTAATCCCGCCAGCCTGCGATAAGATGCGCAGCCCGCGAGTCAATGACTGACGGGCTGCGCTTGCGTTCCCCTACCGCATGCAGAGTGGTAAAGTGTCGCGGGTTATCGCTCAGCGCTTCATCTTTGATTTTTCACTCGTTATCTCTGAATAACCCCGCATGCTCGGCGTGAGCGCACTATCATTTCATAGGGCTTTGATGTCACTACAACAGGGTATGGATTCGCAATGACTTATGCACTGGAACTTTCCGGGCTCACCAAAACCTATCCCGGCGGCGTTCAGGCGCTGAAGAAGCTTGATCTCAACGTTGAGGCAGGCGATTTTTACGCACTGCTCGGGCCAAACGGCGCGGGTAAATCGACCACTATCGGCATCATCAGTTCGCTGGTGAATAAATCCGGCGGCAGCGTGCGGGTGTTTGGCTATGACCTGGAAAAAGACGTGGTCAATGCGAAACGCCAGCTGGGCCTGGTTCCGCAGGAGTTCAACTTTAACCCTTTTGAAACCGTGATGCAGATTGTGGTCAATCAGGCGGGTTACTACGGCGTGGAGCGGGCTGAAGCTAACAAGCGCGCGGAAAAATACCTTAACCAACTCGATCTGTGGGGCAAACGCAACGAGCGTGCACGCATGCTGTCGGGCGGGATGAAACGCCGTTTGATGATCGCGCGTGCGCTGATGCACGAGCCAAAACTGCTGATTCTGGATGAACCGACTGCAGGCGTCGATATCGAACTGCGTCGTTCAATGTGGACCTTCCTGAAAGATCTCAACATCAAAGGCACCACCATTATTCTCACTACGCACTACCTGGAAGAAGCAGAAATGCTGTGCCGCAATATCGGCATTATTCAGAGCGGTGAGCTGGTGGAAAACACCTCGATGAAAGGCCTGCTGTCAAAGCTGCAATCGGAAACCTTCATCCTCGATCTGGCGCCGCGCAGCCCGCTGCCGCAGCTGGAAGGCTTCCAGTATCGCCTGGTGGATACCTCTACGCTGGAAGTGGAAGTGATGCGTGAGCAGGGGCTCAACAGCGTGTTCAGCCAGCTGAGTGCGCAGGGCGTGCAGGTGCTGAGTATGCGTAACAAAGCGAACCGCCTTGAAGAGCTGTTCGTCAGCCTGACCCAGGGTAAAGGAGTGAAAGCATGACACATTTATACTGGGTGGCGCTCAAGAGTATTTGGGCCAAGGAGATCAACCGTTTTGCCCGCATCTGGATTCAGACGCTGGTGCCACCGGTGATCACCATGACGCTCTATTTCATCATCTTCGGTAACCTGATTGGTTCACGCATCGGCGATATGCATGGCTTCAGCTATATGCAGTTCATCGTGCCGGGCCTGATCATGATGGCGGTGATCACCAATGCTTACGCCAACGTGGCCTCTTCGTTCTTCAGCGCCAAATTCCAGCGCAATATCGAAGAGCTGCTGGTGGCGCCGGTGCCCACGCACATTATCATCGCCGGTTATGTTGGCGGCGGCGTGGCGCGTGGCGTGTGCGTCGGTATTCTGGTGACGGCGATTTCGCTGTTCTTTGTGCCGTTCCACGTGCACTCGTGGTCAATGGTGGCCCTGACGCTGCTGCTGACTGCGATTCTGTTCTCGCTGGCTGGCCTGCTGAATGCGGTGTTTGCGCGTACCTTTGACGATATCAGCTTGATCCCCACCTTCGTGCTGACGCCGTTAACCTATTTGGGGGGCGTGTTCTATTCGCTGACGCTACTGCCGCCGTTCTGGCAGGCGGTGTCGAAACTGAACCCAGTGGTATATATGATCAGTGGATTCCGCTACGGTTTCCTCGGCATCAATGATGTGCCGCTGGTGTTTACCCTGTCAGTGCTGATTGCCTTTATCGTGGTGTTTTACGTACTGGTGTATGCGTTGATTCAGCGCGGTCGCGGATTGCGGACTTAAGTTTTACGGGGGCGGCCGAATGGCCGCCCCTGTTGAATCAAGCCACCTGAACCGGCAACGCTTTAGCGATGCGTTTCATCTCGTTGTCGCCTTCGAAATAAGCGACTTTGGGCTGCCAGCTACGGGCGACTTCATCTTCCACCTGCACATAAGAGCAGATGATCATGATGTCACCTTCACAGGCACAACGGGCGGCGGCACCATTGACGGAGATGATCTTCGAGCCACGCTCAGCGGCAATCGCGTAGGTGGAGAAACGCTGACCGTTGGTGACGTTATAAATGTCGATGGCTTCGTATTGCAGAATGCCGGATGCATCAAGAAAATCCTGGTCGATGGCGCAGGAACCTTCGTAGTGCAAATCTGCCTGCGTGACTTTCACGCGGTGCAGTTTGCCCTGAAGTACGGTACGAATCATAACGGGATAACCTTATTAAGCTGCGATTAAACGACGGAGGTTACTCCGTCAGATCCACTTGCTGATTATCGATCAGGCGCGCATTCCCCAACCAGGCGGCCATCAGAATCACGGCGCGCTGGCTATCCACCGTCAGCGGCTGCAAATTGTCGGCATCGCAAATGGCCAGGCCATCAGGGCGGAAGCCTTTCTCACGCAATGCGGCCTCGGCCGTTTCGATAATCTCTTCAACATGGCGTTCGCCGTTGTTCAGACGCTCGGCCATGCTGTTCATCACCTGGCTCAGACCCGCAGCGATCGCGCGCTCTTCGCTGGTGAGATAACCGTTACGTGAGCTCAACGCCAAACCATCTTGCGCGCGTACGGTTGGCACGCCGACAATCTCGATATCGAAGCCCATGTCGGCCACCATCTTGCGAATAATGGCTAACTGCTGGAAATCTTTCTCACCAAAACAGGCAATATCGGGCTGCACCAGATTAAACAGTTTGCTCACAATAGTGGACACACCGCGGAAGTGACCGGGACGACTGGCACCTTCCAGCAGAGACGATAACCCCGGAACTTCAACGAAGGTCTGGCTATCCAGCCCTTTGGGATATACATCCGCTGGCGCAGGGGCAAACACCAAATCGACACTATGACGATTGAGCTTCTCGCAATCGTCCTGCAAGGTGCGGGGATAACGCGCCAGGTCATCGGCGCGTTCAAACTGCATCGGGTTGACGAAGATCGAGACCACCACGATATCGGCCCGCTCGCGCGCTTCATCCACCAACGTCAGGTGGCCGTCATGCAGGTTGCCCATGGTGGGCACCAGCGCGATACGTTTGCCTTCCTGCCGCCAGCGACGAATTTCTCGTCGCAGCATCGGCAGCGATTCAATAATCAGCACTGCAAATCTCCTGATTTACTGGAAACTGTGTTCGGCGGCTGGGTAGATGCCCGCCTCAACGTCGGCAATATACTGGCGAATTGCCGCGCGAATGTCGCCGGTTTCCGCGAGGAAATTTTTGGCAAATTTAGGAATATGACCGCCGGTAATGCCAAAGGCATCGTGCATCACCAGAATCTGTCCATCGGTGACGTTACCCGCACCAATACCGATGACCGGAATGCTCAACGCTTTGGTGATACGCTCTGCCAGCGCCACCGGCACACACTCCAGCACCATCAATTGTGCTCCGGCGGCTTCCAGCGCCAGTGCATCGGCCAGCAAACGCTCCGCGCCCGCTTCATCACGGCCCTGCACCTTGTAGCCACCAAAGATGTTCACTGACTGTGGCGTCAGGCCTAGATGACCACAGACCGGCACGGCGCGCTCGGTAAGCATACGCACGGTGTCTGCCAGCCATTCACCGCCTTCCAGCTTCACCATGTTGGCACCGGCACGCATCAGTTGAGCGGCGTTATCGAAGGTTTGCTGCGGTGTGGCGTAACTCATGAACGGCAGGTCGGCCATCACCAACGCATTCGGCGCGCCTCGGCGCACGGCCGCGGTGTGATAAGCGATATCCGCCACGGTGACAGGTAATGTGGATTCATGGCCTTGCACGGTCATGCCAAGGGAGTCGCCAATCAGCATCACCTGAATGCCTTCATCGGCAAACAGGCGGGCAAAGCTAAAGTCGTAGGCCGTCAGGGTGGCAAATTTGCGGCCACTGGCTTTGAGCTGGCGTAAATGGGAGATGGTTGTCGGTTTCATCGCACACTCCAGAGTTTTCTGATGCGCGCAGTGTACTGGATTGATTGAAAAGGCGATACGACCGTAGTGCGATTATTGCCGCCTACTCAGACCACAAGCGGATGGTGCTGCGATCCAGCGTGGCGAGGATGCCGGTCAGTGGCTGACCGTTGGGCAAGCGCAGGCCAGGCGCGATTTCCAGCAGCGGTACCAGCATAAACGCACGGTTGTGCATGTCGTAGTGTGGCACGGTGAGACGTGGGGTGTGAATCGTCTGCTGACCAAACAGCATGATGTCGATATCGAGGGTGCGCGGTCCCCAGCGCTCCGCTTTGCGCACACGCCCATGCTCCAGCTCGATACGTTGCGTATGATCGAGCAGCGCTTCAGCTTCCAGCGTGGTGTCCAGCGCGACCACCGCATTCAGGTAATCAGGCTGGTCTGGCGGGCCGTACGGTGGCGTGCGGTACAGTGAAGAGGTGGCGACGCGCGAGGTGTGCGGTATCGCATCAATCGCGGCCAGCGCTGCATCAATCTGATGCAGCGGGTCGGCCAGATTACTGCCTAAGGCGAGGTAAACACGAATCATGATGCGCTATTGGTATCGCGGCGCGGGCCGGTTGGACGACGGCGCGGACGACGCGGTTTGCGACGCGGTGCCACCGGATCATCGCCCAGCGTGTTCATCATGGTTTTCTGCTCGACCGGCGCCGCAGCCTGGAACTCGCCCCACCAATGGGTCAGGCTTTGCAGTTCGCGGTTGTTTTCCACATCGGCTCGCAGCGCCAGCAGATCATAAGCGGCACGGAATTTAGGATGCTCCATCAGCTTCCATGCGCGTTTGCCATGACGACGCGACATGCGCAACTGCAGCTGCCAGATATCGCGAATCAGGGTGGTGATACGCTTAGGAATCGCCAGCGCACGGCAGGCTTCATCCAGCGTTTCGTTCATCGACAGCGCAAAGGCGTCGTAATAGGTCAGTCCGCTTTCCTGCGCAATGCGTTGGGCCGATTCCAGCTGCGGATACCAGAACATCGCGGCAAACAGGAAGGCCGGATTGACGCGCATATCGTTCTGAATGCGGTTGTCGGTGTTCTTCAGCACCTGAGCCAGCATTTTCTCCATCAGACTGTCGCTTTCGGCGGTGAAGCCACGTGTCAGGGTAGGGAACAGCGGCTGGAACAGATGGTACTCACGCATCATCTGATAGGTACGGAATCCGTAACCGGCTTGCAGCAATTTAAGGGATTCTTCAAACAGACGCGCAGGCGGAATGTCATTCAGCAGCGTGGCCAGGCGCGGAATCGGCTCGGCAGTTTCCGCGGCAATGCGCATCTCCAGCTTGGCGGCAAAACGCACCACGCGCAGCATACGTACCGGATCTTCGCGATAACGTGTTTCCGGATCGCCAATCAAACGGATCACGCCGTCTTCCAGATCCTGCAAACCGCCGACGTAATCACGTACGGAGAAATCCGCCACGCTGTAATACAGGCTGTTGATGGTGAGATCGCGGCGCTGGGCATCATCTTCGATGCTGCCAAAAATGTTATCACGCAGCAGCATGCCGTTCTGGCCGCGCTGGGAGTTGTTGCGATCGTCTTCAGCTTCTTCCTGGTGATGGCCACGGAAAGTCGCGACTTCGATCACTTCAGGACCGAACATCACATGTGCCAGACGGAAACGACGACCGACGAGACGGCAGTTGCGGAACAATTTGCGCATCTGCTCAGGCGTGGCGTTGGTGGTGATATCAAAGTCTTTTGGCTTCTTACCCAGCAGCAAATCGCGCACGCCGCCGCCTACCAGGTAAGCTTCGAAACCGGCTTTATTCAGGCGATACAGCACTTTAAGGGCGTTTTCGCTGATATCTTTGCGTGAGATGTTATGGCTTTCACGGGGAATGACGGTCATCAGACTTTCAGTTTCCACCTCTTCAGGCGCCTCCTCGTCACGCTTGAGGACTCTCCGGCAAAAATTTGCGACTCGGGTAAAAATGGGACACCTCGACAGTGATAAAAGGGTGTTAATAAATCAGCGGCTAATCATAGCCTGTTGCGAACCATTTAGGAATGGCGATGTCGCCTCATCCGTGATTCGCGCGTTCTGTTGTGGGATCAGTTGGATACTCCACTGTGCCACCGCGTTATCGAGCAGTTGCTCCACTGTGGCATCTTGCCAACTCTCCAAAACCGATTGCCCCAGCAAGTGCAACGCGCATATCAGCAATGGGCGCGCATCCCCATCAGGTAGAGCGGGCGCATGATTCTGTTTAGAGAGCTTATTGCCATCGTCATTGATGGCCAGCGGCAGGTGCAGATACGCAGGCACCGGCCAGCCGAACTGCTGGTAGAGCGCGATTTGACGCACCGTGGGTTCAATCAAATCTGCCCCGCGTACGATTTCCGTCACACCCTGAAAATGGTCATCTACTACCACCGCCAGGTTGTAAGCAAACAAACCATCCCGGCGATGGATAATAAAATCTTCTTCTGCCAGCGAGCGCTCGGCCGCTAAATGACCGCGCAGGCGATCGTCAAAGCCATAAACCGGCGCATGCTGACGCAGGCGCAGCGCGGCGTTCTCTGCAGGGAGATGTAATTCCCGACAGTGACCGTCGTAGAACCCCCCAAGCTGCTGAATACGGCTGCGCGTGCAGGTACAAAAGTAGCTTTGACGGTGCTGTTGCAGCCAGCTCAGCGCTTCCCGGTAGGCATCATGACGCTGCGACTGCCACAACACGTCGCCATCCCACTGCAGGCCATAATGCTCCAGCTGTTTCAGGATGCGTGTCGCTGCGCCAGCCACTTCTCGCGGCGGATCGATATCTTCAATACGCACCAGCCAGCGGCCTTGTTGCGCACGCGCGCTCAGGTAGCTGCCTAAGGCGGCTATCAGCGAACCAAAATGCAGATCACCAGAAGGAGAGGGAGCGAAACGCCCGACGCAGGAAGAGGTTGAAGAGTTCATTTTGAGGTGCACCGCACGTCGGGAAAACAGTGGTTTTCCCGGCAGTGCGGCGACATTCTGCTCACGGCCATTAGCCTGCCATCTGCTTCTCGCGGATTTCAGCCAGCGTTTTGCAGTCGATGCAGAGATCGGCGGTCGGACGCGCTTCAAGGCGACGAATACCAATTTCTACACCACAAGAATCACAGTAGCCGAAATCGTCGTCATCCACTTTCTTCAGCGTTTTTTCGATCTTTTTGATCAGTTTACGCTCACGATCGCGGTTACGTAATTCCAGGCTGAACTCTTCTTCCTGTGCGGCACGGTCTACCGGATCCGGGAAGTTCGCAGCTTCGTCCTGCATATGCGACACAGTGCGGTCTACTTCATCCCGAAGTTGGTTGCGCCAGGCTTCCAGAATCTTGCGGAAATGGCTCAGTTGGGCGTCGTTCATATACTCTTCGCCCGGTTTCACCTGATACGGCTCCACACCAGCGATGGCGAGGATACTCAGGGACGATGTTTTACGGTTTTGCCCTTCTTGCATGTTGTTTCTCCTGGATAACACGCCCTTCCCGTCATACTTCAGGTTGCATGTGCATTGGCTAAATTGACCACCGACTGCCTGCAACGCGAATTATTAAGGGGTATATCGATTCCCATCAGGGAAAAAACAGGCCGCTATAAATAGCAGAAGCAGTCAAGGTTGGCAATTATTCATATTCGCACCTTGACAAGCCTGTGAGGAACAGCGTATTTAGCGCACCGCCCAGAACATTCCTATCACAGCAAATTGCTATAAATATTACAACTCTGCGTTAATCGTCACGGCGACGGGCTGAGTGAGTAACATTTGAGCAGGTGAAATCTGAGCCTGATACGCCAACACTTCCACTCCACAGCGTTGAGCCTGTCCCAGTAGTTCTGCGTAGTGTGCGTCGATATGGCGCGCCGGGGAGACGTCCTCAATCCCCGTATGCAGAACGGCGAACAACAAAACAGCTCGATGACCCTCTGCCGCGATAGCACTGAGTTCGCGCAGATGCTTCTGTCCTCGAGCCGTCACCGCATCCGGAAAAAAGCCTTTACCCTGCTGTAAAAGGGTGACGGACTTGACTTCAATATAGCAGTTTGATCTGCCCTCCGCTTGCAGCAGGAAGTCAATTCGGCTTTTTTCCGTACCGTATTTCACTTCAGGTTGGCAGTGGCTGTAAGCGGACAATTCTGGAATGGCGTCAAGGGTTAAGGCTTCACGCACCAGTTGATTGGCTCTGAGGGTGTTCACGCAGATCCAGTGGCCTTGTTGTGTCTCGGTCAGTTCCCAGCTATGCGGATACTTGCGCGTGGTGCTGTCTGAAGTGGAATACCACACGGTATCACCCGGCGTGGCGCAGCCGGTCATTGCGCCGGTATTGGCGCAGTGAATGGTCAGTGTCTCCCCCTCTGGCGTCACGACATCGGCAAGAAAGCGCTTATAGCGCGCGATAAGACGAGCGGGTTTTAGCGGTGGATCAAACTGCATTCAGGCTCCTGACGAAGAGGGCAATGGCCAGCGCGCCAGCCGCCGATAGCGGGTGCGTCCCTGGCTAAAGGTCGATGAGAACAGCGCAAAGTCACTGACATCGTACTGCCAGTGAAAGCCGCGCGGGGGTAAGGCCACTTTTTGCGTGGCGTGGCGCAACAAAGTGATATGCGGGTGAAAAGGCTGCGCACTCTGGGCGCAGCCATGGCGAGCCGCCTGAGCACGCAGCAGGCTCGCTAACTGCAACAAGCCGCGTGGCGCACGTTGGCAGCCAAGCCACACGACACCGGGGCGCGGCCAGTGTCCCGCATCATCCAAATCCAGGCTAAAACCGGGCTGAACAATGCGCGAAGCTAACTGCTGTAACTGCTGCGAGGTCTCGGCACTGACATCCCCCAGAAACGCCAGCGTCAGATGCAGATTGGCGGCGGCCACCGGTTTTCCTGCCCCTTCTGCAAAGTGATCTGCGCGCCACTGTACCAGCTGTTGCTGGAGTGGCGCGGGCAGTTCGAGGGCAAAAAACAGACGTTGTATCGACATGGTGACGTGGCCGTTGAGTGCTACAATGCGCGCCATGTTAGCACAGGCAGAGTGGGAGTTAAGTGTGAGTGAATTACCGGTAAGTGAGGTGCTGCCTGCATTGCTCGATGCATTGTCTCAGTCATCACAAGTTTTACTGGCGGCACCCACCGGCGCGGGAAAATCGACCTGGCTGCCGCTGCAACTGCTACAGCAGTCGGTGCTGCCGGGGCGCATCATTATGCTTGAGCCGCGTCGTCTGGCGGCGCGTAATGTGGCGCAGCGCCTGGCGGATCAGTTGGGGGAACAGCCCGGTGGCACCGTGGGATATCGCATGCGCGGTGAAAACTGCTGCGGCCCCCATACGCGACTGGAAGTGGTGACCGAAGGCATTCTGACGCGCATGTTGCAGCGCGATCCGATGCTCGAAGGTGTGTCGCTGGTGATCCTCGATGAGTTTCATGAGCGCAGCCTACAGGCTGATTTGGCGCTGGCGCTGCTGCTGGATGTGCAACAAGGGCTACGCGATGACCTGAAAATTCTGCTGATGTCCGCAACGCTGGATAACGATCGGTTGCGTCAGCTGCTGCCTGCTGCGCCTTTTATTGTTTCTGAAGGACGCAGCTTTCCGGTGATACGCCGTTATGCCTCACTCAACCCGCAGCAACGTTTTGACGAAGCGGTGGCGCGAGAAGTGGCGCAGTTGCTGCGTGAGGAGTCGGGCTCGCTGCTGCTGTTCCTGCCGGGCGTGGCAGAAATTGAGCGCGTGAAGCGCGAGCTGGAATCCCGCGTCGATGAAGACGTGGATCTCTCTCCTTTATATGGTGCGTTGTCATTGGATGCGCAGCGCCGAGCGATTCTGCCTGCGCCTGCCGGTCGCCGCAAAGTGGTGCTCGCCACAAACATTGCCGAAACCAGTCTTACTATTGAAGGTATCCGCTTAGTGGTGGATAGCGGGCTGGAGCGTTCGGCACAGTTTGATGTGCGTAGCGGCGTAACGCGCCTGCAAACGCAACGCATCAGCCAGGCTTCCATGACCCAGCGAGCCGGGCGAGCCGGGCGTCTTGAACCCGGTATTTGCCTTCATTTGCTGCCGCAGGAGCAGGCGATGCGTGCAGCGGCGCAAAGTGAACCCGAAATCCTCAATAGCGATTTGGCTGCGCTGCAGATCGATTTGCTGCAATGGGGTTGCCAGGATGCGTCACAGCTCTGCTGGCTGGACGCGCCACCGCCACGCAGCTTGCGAGCGGCACAGGCTTTGCTAACGCGCTTAGGCGCATTAGAAAACGGCAGGCTTAACGCGCGCGGCCGTAAAATGGCGACGCTTGGCAGCGATCCACGTTTGACGGCGATTCTGTGTGCGGCACAAAGTCAGGATGCCATCGCCAGTGCCGCTCTGCTGGTGGCGATACTGGAAGATCCACCGCGCAACGGTAGTGCAGATTTGCGCGACGCCCTTAATCGACCACAGCCGCATTGGCAAAGGCGCGCGCGTCAGTGGCAGCAACGGTTGAATGCCAGCGATGGCCGCGTCAATCCCGATCTTTTCCCCGCATTATTGGTGACAGGCTTTGCCGATCGTCTGGCGCAGCGGCGAGGCGAAAGCGCACGCTATCAGCTGGCTAACGGTATTGGCGCCATGCTGGATGAACAGGATGGCCTGAGCCGCTATGAGTGGTTAATCGCGCCGACCCTGTTACAGGGCGCCAGTGCCGCCGAAGCCCGCATGTTACTGGCGCTGCCGGTAGAGATAAGTGCGTTACGCCAGCAATGTCCTGAACTGGTGTCGCAGCGCATTGATGTGGAATGGGATGAAGAGAAAGGGACATTGCGCGCCTGGAAACGGGAACTCGTGGGTGCGCTGGTCCTAAAAGCACAGCCGCAGGCGCGACCGGAACCGGAGATTTTACATCCGGCGATGTTGCGCTGGATCCGCGAAAAAGGGCTCTCGGTACTCGGCTGGACCCCCGAAGCGGAACAGCTGCGTTTGCGTTTGCATTGTGCCGCCGAGTGGCTGCCGGAAGAGGCGTGGCCGCCATTGGACGATGAGAGCCTGCTCGACTCGCTGGAGCGTTGGCTGTTACCCGAGATGGGTTCCGTGCGCGATCTCAGGAGCCTGCAGGCCGTCAATCTTGTCAGCGCATTATTACATTTGCTGACATGGTCACAACGTCAGCGGCTGGATACTGTGCTGCCAACTCATTACACTGTGCCGACCGGAAGTCGCCTGCCTATTCGTTACGATGCTGAAAAGCCTCCGGCGTTGGCAGTGCGTATGCAGGAGATGTTTGGGGAAGCGCAAAATCCCGCGGTGGCCGAAGGCCGCATTCCGCTGGTGCTGGAGTTGTTGTCACCGGCGCAGCGTCCGTTGCAGATCACCCGTGATCTCGCTGCGTTCTGGCGCGGAGCCTATCCTGAAGTGCAGAAAGAGATGAAAGGGCGCTATCCCAAACATCCCTGGCCCGACGATCCGGCAAACGCCTTACCGACAAGGCGCACCAAGAAATTTTCATCGTGACACTCTGTGGATCGAATTCAGAGGGTTCTGCCATGCGCAGCACGAGAAAGCAGTTAGAGTAACGGCCGTAGCCGTAGCTATGCCTGGAGAATAAAAGCATGTCTGGGAACGATCGCGAACCTATTGGGCGTAAAGGAAAAGCGCCAAAGCCGCCGCGCAGCACTGCGCGCCGGGGTCGCCGCAGGGAGCTTGATGATGATATCGATCAGGACGATTTTGACGAAGACGATGAGGAGAGCACACCGGTGCCACCAAAAGGTAAAGGGAAAGGAAAACGTCCGCCACGCGGCAAACGTCGTTGGTTAGGCTGGTTAATTAAGCTTTTCCTGGTCTTTGTGGCCGTGATGGTGGCCTGGGGCATCTATCTCGACTCTGAAATCCGCAGCCGCATCGACGGTAAAGTGTGGCAGTTGCCTGCTGCTGTCTACGGCCGCATGGTGAGCCTTGAACCGGGGATGTCGTACGACAAAAAAGAGATGATTGCGCTGCTGGAAGGCACGCAGTATCGCGAAGTGTCGCGCATTACCCGTCCGGGCGAATTTAGCGTCAAAGGCAACACCATCGATCTGCTGCGTCGTCCGTTTGACTTCCCGGACAGCAAAGAGGGGCAGATCAACGCCCGTCTGACGTTCAGCAACAACGAACTGAGCGAGATTAAAAACCTCGATACCGGACGTGATTTTGGCTTCTTCCGCCTTGATCCACGTTTGATCACCATGCTGCAATCGCCGAACGGTGAGCAGCGTCTGTTCGTGCCGCGTGCGGGCTTCCCGGATCTGCTGGTCAGTACGCTGATCGCGACCGAAGACCGTCACTTCTATGAGCATGATGGTATTAGCCCGTATTCGATTGGCCGTGCATTCCTTGCCAATATCACGGCAGGTAAAGCGGTACAGGGCGGCAGTACCCTGACCCAGCAGCTGGTGAAAAACCTGTTCCTGACCAACGAGCGTTCACTGTGGCGCAAAGCGCGTGAAGCTTACATGGCGGTGATCATGGATGCGCGCTATAGCAAAGATCGTATCCTTGAGCTGTATCTCAATGAGGTGTACCTCGGCCAGGCTGGCAACGATCAGATCCGTGGCTTCCCGCTGGCGAGTTTGTATTACTTCGGTCGTCCCGTCGATGAGCTGAGCCTCGATCAGCAGGCGATGCTGGTTGGTATGGTGAAAGGGGCGTCACTGTATAACCCGTGGCGCAACCCGAAACTGGCGCTGGAGCGTCGTAACCTGGTGCTGCGTTTACTGCAGCAGCAGAACGTGATCGATCAGGAGCTGTATGACATGCTCTCGGCGCGTCCGCTGGGTGTGCAGCCGAAAGGGGGCGTGATCACGCCGCAGCCTGCCTTTATGCAGATGGTACGTAACGAGTTGCAGGCCAAACTGGGCGACAAGATTAAAGATCTGTCTGGCGTGAAGATTTTCACCACGCTCGATCCTATCTCTCAGGATGCTGCGGAAAAAGCGGTTGAAGATGGCATCCCGGTGCTGAAAAAACAGCGTGGCTTGAAGGATCTGGAAACCGCGATGGTGGTGGTGGATCGCTTCAGTGGTGAAGTGCGTGCCATGGTGGGCGGCGCGGACCCGCAGTTTGCCGGTTACAACCGTGCGCTGCAGGCGCGTCGTTCTATTGGTTCACTGGCTAAACCGGCGACCTATCTCACCGCATTGAGCCAGCCGAATACCTATCGTCTGAACACCTGGCTGGCGGATGAGCCGATAGCGCTGAAACAGCCGAACGGTTCCATCTGGAAACCGATGAACGACGACAAGCGTTTCAGCGGCAAAGTGATGCTGGTGGATGCCTTAACCAACTCCATGAACGTGCCTACCGTAAATCTGGGGATGACATTGGGTCTGCCATCGGTGGTGGATACCTGGACGAAGCTGGGCGTGCCAAAAGATCAGCTGAATCCGGTGCCAGCGATGTTACTGGGAGCACTTAACCTGACACCGAT
This sequence comes from Pantoea sp. USMM079, assembly GCF_037153115.1. Taxonomy (NCBI): domain Bacteria; kingdom Pseudomonadati; phylum Pseudomonadota; class Gammaproteobacteria; order Enterobacterales; family Erwiniaceae; genus Pantoea; species Pantoea sp. USMM079. The sequence continues at coordinate 55,745 of NZ_JBBCKX010000003.1, read as the reverse complement.
CGAAGCGGCGCAGGCGTTCCAGTCGATCGCCAGCGGCGGTAACCGCGCCGACCTGTCGGCGGTACGTTCGGTGATTGCTGAAGATGGCACGGTGTTGTACCAGAGCTTCCCGCAGGCGCAACGCGTTGAGCCGGCGCAGGCTGCTTATATGACCTTGTACACCATGCAGCAAGTTGCCGATCACGGCACCGCCCGTGCGCTGGGCGCGCGTTACCCGAATGCTCATCTGGCGGGTAAAACCGGTACCACCAATGATTTGATCGATAGCTGGTTTGCGGGTATTGATGGCAAAGAGGTGGCGATCACCTGGGTTGGCCGCGACAACAACCAGACGTCGAAGCTGTACGGTGCGAGCGGTGCGATGCAGATTTATCGCCGTTATCTCGACAACCAGGCGCCAATGCCGCTGGTGCTGACACCGCCAGAAGATATTACGCAGATGAACGTCGACTCTGCCGGTAACTTCGTGTGTGGTTCTGGCAGCAGCACCTGGCGTTCACTGCCGGTATGGACGTTGGATCCCAACGCGCTGTGCCAGCAACAGCAGCAACAGATCCAGCAACAGCAGCAGATCCAACAGCAGCAAGAGTCGCAACCTCAGCAGCAGTCACCTCAGCAGCAGGGTGAGCAGAAAGATGCTGACGGCGTGGCGGGCTGGATTAAGGATATGTTTGGCAGCAAATAGTTAGCTGCAGAAAACAGAGGGCGCTTCGGCGCCCTTTTTCGTGCCTGTGATTTGTTAATCGCGATCATGGATATGCACGATCTGGTCGCAAACGCACCGCCAACAGGCATTACATCTTGCGGATCTCGCCAAACTTCGCCTAAAATCCGTGCGTCTAATAATCATTCTCGTTTGTATTCACCTGCGTCGTTTTCTTTCCGAGAGATCCTTTTATGAATACGCGAATTTCAAATCCTTGTTCTGCCCGTGCTGCGACTTCCCGCCGTCCGCTCGCTTTATTAATTTCTTTAACTCTGGGTACGCTGAGCGCACAGGCGCTGGCAGAAGATACCGTGGTGGTCACCGCCAATGGCGGCAACACCGTCGCGCAGGAAAGCGCATGGGGTCCGGCTCCTACCATTGCCGCGAAACACAGTGCTACCGGCACCAAAACCGATACGCCGATTGAGAAAAACCCACAGTCGGTTTCGGTGGTGACGCAGGAAGAGATGGCGATGCACGCTGTCACCAGCGTAAAAGGTGCGTTTAACTACACGGCTGGCGTGCTGACGGGTAACCGCGGCAGCTCAAGCGTGATCGATGCGCTGTCGATTCGTGGCTTTAGCGAAACCAACACTAACCAATATCTTGATGGCCTGAAGCTGCAGGGGGATAACTACTCCGAGTTCGCCATTGATCCTTACTTCCTTGAGCGTGCGGAACTGCTGCGTGGCCCGGTGTCGGTGCTGTACGGCAAGAGTAACCCAGGCGGCGTGGTGTCGCTGGTGAGCAAGCGCCCAACGCAGGAAACACTGCGTGAAGTCCAGTTCCAGATGGGCACCGATAACCTGTACTCAACGGGCTTCGATTTTGGCGGTTCTCTGGATGATGACGGCGTGTACAGCTATCGCCTGACGGGCCAGGCCCGCAGCGCTGATGCGCAGCAGGAGATGAACAAAGAGAAGCGCTACACCATCGCGCCTTCGTTCAGCTGGCGTCCTGATGCCAATACCCGCTTTGACCTGCTGACCTATTTCCAGAACGAGCCAGAAACCGGTTATTACGGCTGGTTGCCGCGTCAGGGCACCGTGGTAGGCATTACCCGCCCGGATGGCAGCAGTTATAAGTTGCCAACCAATTTTGATGAAGGCGAAGACAGCAACAAGATCTCGCGTAACACCAAGATGGTGGGCTACAACTTCGAACACAGCTTTAACGATACCTGGACGGTGCGCCAGAATCTGCGTTACGCGGATTTGAGAACCAATTACCGAAGTATTTATGGCTTTGGCTACAATGAGGCTGCTGGGAACATTACACGTTATTCAGCATTATCAGACGAGAAGCTGAATGAGTTCTCTGTGGATACTCAAGCGCAGGCAAAATTTGATACCGGTGCGGTTGGACACACCTTGCTACTTGGGGTGGATTTCCAACGCATGCGTAATGATATTGATGCTCAATTCGGTACAGCCAACAGTCTGAACCCTTTTAACCCGCAATATGGTGATGACACCACGTTCCCCTATACCGACCCTTATCAGCATCTCAATAAGCAGCGCCAAACAGGCCTTTATGCTCAAGATCAAATGGAATGGAACCGCTGGGTGCTGACCTTAGGTGGTCGTTACGATTACGCTATGACCTCCGTATATGATCGTGTTGCCGGTTCTGTTGATCGTCAGAATGATCAAGCCTTTACATGGCGCGGCGGCTTGAACTATGTATTCGATAACGGTATCGCACCTTACTTTAGTTATAGCGAAGCGTTCATTCCAAACTCGGGTTCAACCTGGGAAGGCCAGGCATTCGATCCTTCACGCGCTAAACAGTATGAAGCTGGTGTGAAGTATGTACCTAAAGATCGCCCAGTCGTCTTGACGGCAGCAGTATATGAGCTGACAAAAACCAAGAACCTTACGGCCGATCCTGATCCAACGCATCAGTTTGCTAGCATTCAGAGCGGTGAAATCCGTTCACGCGGTGTTGAGTTGGAAGCCAAGGCGGCGCTGAACGCCAACATCAACATGACGGCGTCTTACACCTATACCGATGCGGAATATACCGAAGACACTGTGCTGAAGGGCAAAACACCGGTGCAGGTGCCGAAGCATATGGCCTCACTGTGGGGTGACTATACCTTCCATGAAACAGCACTATCAGGCGTGACTTTAGGCGCAGGTGTGCGTTACGTGGGTGAGAGCCAAGGCTTGTACGCGAGTGGCACCAATGCTAACCAGAACTTTGCGGTAGCCAGCTACACCACCGTCGACGCGGCGCTGAAATATGACCTCGGTCGTTTCGGTTTACCGGGCTCTTCTGTCGGTGTGAACATCAACAACCTGTTCGATCGTGAATACGTTGCCAGCTGCTATCGTGATTACGCCTGCTACTGGGGTGCTGAACGTCAAATCGTCGGTACGGCGACCTTCCGCTTCTGATTCTGTCAGGGCGAACAATGTTGTGATTAGGGGCGGCCTCAGGGCCGCTTTCTTCAAAATCAGATCTGTTTTGTGCTTATTAATCAGGGATCACCATGCAGCATCCGCATCACGAAGAAACCACCTTCACGCTGGATAATGTCAGCTTTCGCGTACCTGGACGCACGTTGCTGCAGCCACTTTCACTCACCTTCGCGCCGGGTAAAGTCACGGCGCTGATCGGTCATAACGGCTCTGGCAAATCCACCTTGCTGAAAATGCTGGGTCGGCACCATGCGGCGAGTGAAGGCCGGGTGCTGTTAAATAGCGATGCGGTGGAGAACTGGGGCAGCAAAGATTTTGCGCGGCAGGTGGCGTATTTGCCGCAGCAGTTACCGGCGGCAGAAGGGATGACGGTGCGTGAGTTGGTGGCGATTGGTCGTTATCCGTGGCACGGTGCGCTTGGGCGCTACGGCCAGGAAGATCGCGATCGCGTGGAAGAAGCGATTACGCTGGTGGGACTAAAACCGTTTGCCGGGCGTCTGGTGGACAGTCTGTCAGGCGGCGAACGCCAGCGTGCGTGGTTGGCAATGCTGGTGGCGCAAAATAGCCGCTGCCTGTTGCTGGATGAACCCACTTCCGCACTGGATATTGCGCATCAGGTGGATGTGCTGGCTCTGATTCAACGTCTCAGCCGCGAGCGTGGCTTGACGGTGATTGCTGTACTGCACGACATTAACATGGCTGCGCGCTATTGCGATCGCCTGGTGGCGCTGCGCGGCGGCGAAATGATCGCGGAAGGGGGACCTGAGGTGATCATGCAGGCCGATGTGCTGGGTAATATTTACGGTATTCCGATGGGCATCTTGCCCCATCCACAAGGCGGTGCTCCCGTCAGTTTTGTTTACTGAGGCCTCGCCATGTTCAACATTTCACGCCGTCGCTTGCTGACGGCGCTGGCACTGACGCCACTGATGAACGTTGCCCCATTGCGTGCGGCAACACCCGATCTGCAGCGCATCCTGGCGCTGGAATGGCTACCCGTTGAGCTACTGATGGCGCTCGGTGTATCGCCGCTCGGTGTGGCTGATTTGCGCAACTACAACATCTGGGTTGGCGAGCCGATGCTATCCGCCAGCACCATCGATCTCGGCCTGCGCACCGAACCCAATCTGGAACTGATGACGCAGCTCGAACCTTCCTTAATCCTGCACTCCAACGGCTACGGTCCGGGATTAGATAAACTCGATCGCATCGCGCCGACCATGGGCTTTGATCTGAATAGCGGGGACGGTAAACCGTTAAGTACTGCCCGTAAATCACTGCATGCGCTCGGTGCCCGGCTGGGCCGGGAAGCGCAGGCGGTACAGCATCTGCAATTCCTGGATGAGCAGCTAGCGGCAGCGCGCGAACGTCTCAAACCCTGGGCAGATCGTCCGGTGCTGTTGATGTCATTGATGGACAGCCGTCACGCCATCACGTTTGGCACCAACAGTCTGTTCCTCGAAGTGATGGAAATCCTTGGCCTGAGTAACGCCTGGCAGGGTGAAACCAATTTCTGGGGCAGTGCCGTGGTTGGGCTTGAGCGGTTAGCCGATGTCGGCGATGTGCAGGTGATCTGTTTTGATCACGATAACGATCGTGACATGCAGCAGGTGATGAAAACTGCGCTGTGGCAGGCGCTGCCGTTTATCCGCGCGGGCCGCTTCCAGCGTGTGCCTGCCGTCTGGTATTACGGCGCGACCTATTCAGCGCTGAAATTTGTCCGCGTGCTGGAACACGCGCTGGAGTCGCACTGATGCGCCATCGTCTCTTTCCTGTGATGCTGCTAAGCAGCATGTTTTTACTGGCGCTGGCGCTGACCTTTATCAATCTGCGTGACGCGCTGCCAACGGCGCAGTGGTCACAAGCCTTCTTTGCGCCGGACATCAACATTATCCAACAGGTGGTGTTCCATCACAGCCTGTTATCGCGTCTGGCGCTGGCGCTGTTGGTGGGGGCGGGTCTCGGATTGGCCGGTTTACTGTTTCAGCAGGTGCTGCGCAATCCGCTGGCGGAACCGACCACGTTGGGTGTGTCATCCGGTGCACAGCTCGGTATTACGGTCGCCACGCTCTGGCATTTGCCGGGTGGTGAGCTGACACAGCAATTTGCTGCGATGGCGGGCGCAGTGCTGGTGGGCATCCTGGTATTTGGCGTGGCCTGGGGCAAACGGCTGTCACCCGTGACACTGATCCTCGCCGGGCTGGTCCTGAGCCTGTATGCCGGTTCGGTGAATCAAATCTTTGCCATCTTCAATCATGATCAGCTGCTGAATATGTTCTTGTGGAGCACCGGCACACTGAATCAGATGGATGGGCACAACGTCGCCATGCTGTGGCCGCGTCTGCTGTTGGCTTTTGTCGTGGCGCTGGCATTGCTGCGCCCCTTGACGCTCATGGGGCTTGATGACGGCGTAGCAAAAAATCTCGGTCTGGCACTGTCTGCTGCGCGTGTCGGCGCACTCGCTCTGGCGATTCTGTTAAGTGCGCAATTGGTGAACGTCGCCGGGATTATCGGTTTTATCGGGCTGTTTGCACCACTGCTGGCGAAAATGCTCGGGGGGCGTCGCTTACTCAGCCGTATGCTGCTGGCTCCGCTGATTGGTGCCTTACTGCTGTGGCTGGCCGATCAGTGCGTATTGTGGCTGACCAGCCACTGGCGCGAGGTTTCCACCGGCACAGCGACCGCGTTGATTGGCGTACCGATTCTGCTGTGGCTGTTGCCGCGTTTACGTACCGGCTCGGTTCCACCGGCAATGAATATGGGCGACAAGGTGCCGGCAGAGCGCCAGAAGGTGGTGCTGTGGTGTGGCATTGGCCTTGGGGTGCTGGCGCTGCTGAGCGTTATCGGCATCTCCTTTGGTCGTGATGCACACAGCTGGACGTGGGTGAGTGGTGAGATGCTGCATCAACTGCTGCCGTGGCGTGCACCTCGCGTGCTGGCGGCATTAGTCGTGGGGATGATGCTGGGTGTTGCAGGTGCGTTGATTCAGCGCCTCACTGGCAACCCGATGGCCAGTCCGGAAGTGTTAGGCATCAGTTCCGGCGCGGCCTGTGGTGTGGTTGTGATGATGTTCTTTGTGCCGGGTGACGCCGTGGCGTGGTTGCTGCCCGCTGGCGCATTAGGCGCGGCGCTGACGCTGCTGGTCATTATGCTGGTCGCCAGTCGCGGAGGCTTCTCACCCGAGCGCATGCTGCTGGCGGGCATGGCGCTTAACAGTGCTTTTGTCACCTTGCTGATGGTGTTAATGGCGAGCGGCGATCCGCGTATGGGCGGCCTGCTGAGCTGGATTTCAGGATCGACTTACAACATCAATATGCCGCAGGCAGTGCAAAGCGCCGTGGTGGGTATCGTATTTATTGCGCTCGCGCCACTGGCGAGCCGCTGGCTCACACTGCTGCCGCTGGGTAGTGCGACGGCACGTTCAGCGGGGATGGCATTAACAGGTTCGCGTCTGGCCCTGCTGCTGCTGGCGGCGGCGTTAACGGCCACGGCCACCTTGACCATCGGCCCGTTGAGTTTTGTCGGTTTGATGGCGCCGCATATCGTGCGCATGCTGGGCTTCAGGCGCGCATTACCGCAGGTGTTGATGGCGGGATTATTAGGCGGCGGATTGATGGTGTTTGCAGACTGGTGCGGCAGGATGCTGGCGTTCCCGGATCAGATCCCTGCAGGTTTAATGGCGACCTTCTTTGGCGCGCCGTATTTTATCTGGCTGTTGCGTCGCGCATAAACGCGCAACCTACGTCAATCGGCGCTTACAGGGCAGCTGCGCATAATTGTGCAACCTAACGGAAATGGGTGTATGCGTGTAGCTGAGCATAACGATGCGAACGAACGGCAAGGGTGTCTTTAGGGGAGGTTGTGCCTCAAGGGACAGCCGGGCACATTAATGAAGGGGCGCCATTCCTGGCGCCCGCTAATGGCTTACAGCTTCGCAAAGCTGCGGCGTGCCGCATCAATGGTGCGCTGAATATCTTCCTGGCTGTGTGCCAGCGACATAAAGCCCGCTTCAAAAGCAGAAGGTGCGAGGTAAACACCTTCTTCCAGCATCAGGTGGAAGAAGCGCTTAAAGCGCTCAACGTCGCATTTTGTCACGTCGGCATAGCAGGTTACGCTTTCGGCATCGGTAAAGAAGATACCGAACATGCCGCCAACGTGGTTGATCACCAGCGGAATGTTTTCTGCTTTTGCCGCTGCCAGCAAGCCTTCAGACAGTTGGGTGGTGAGGTCGGTCAGAGTGCTGTGCGTGCCCGGTTGAGCAATCTGCGTCAGGCAAGCAAAACCGGCCGCCATGGCAATCGGGTTACCGGAAAGCGTTCCCGCCTGGTAAACCGGACCCGTTGGTGCCAGTGCAGCCATCACATCACGACGACCACCAAATGCGCCCACCGGCATGCCGCCACCGATGATTTTGCCGAGACAGGTCAGATCCGGCGTGACATCGTAATAAGCCTGAGCACCGCCCAGCGCCACACGGAAGCCGGTCATCACTTCATCGATGATCAGCAGCGCACCAAACTCATCACAGAGTGCACGCAGGCCCGGCAGGAAGTCCGGTTGCGGTGGGATGCAGTTCATATTGCCCGCAACGGGTTCAACGATGATACAGGCGATATCTTCTGGATATTGCTCGAAGGCTTCGCGTACTGAAGCCAGATCGTTGTAAGTGCAGGTCAGGGTGTGTTTAGCGAAATCAGCCGGAACACCCGGTGAGTTCGGTTGGCCCAGGGTCAATGCGCCGGAACCTGCTTTCACCAGCAGACAGTCGGCGTGGCCGTGGTAGCAGCCTTCAAATTTGACGATCTTGTCACGATGGGTAAAGCCACGAGCCAGACGAATCGCGCTCATGGTGGCTTCGGTGCCGGAGTTCACCATGCGCACCATATCCATACTTGGCACCAGCTCACACACCAGCTCGGCCATTTTCACTTCCATTTCGGTTGGGGCACCGAAACTTAAACCACGAGATGCCGCTTCAATCACCGCATTGCGGATATTGGCGTTGTTATGCCCCAGCACCATTGGGCCCCATGAACCGACATAGTCGATGTAGGCTTTGCCATCGGCGTCATACAGATAAGCGCCGTCGGCGCGTTCGATGAACAGCGGCACGCCGCCCACACCGGTAAAAGCACGTACCGGGGAGTTCACACCGCCAGGGATCAGGCGTTGCGCTTCGGCATACAGGTTTTCAGACTTACTCATTGCTCGGCTCCTGCTGTTCTGGAAAAAAATTCTGGCGCCATTCTAAGGGAAGAGTCGCCCGATTAGAAAGGCAAGCGGGTGCGAAAGCCTTTTAAAGCTATACTTTAGCGCAGCGCAGGCGGCACACAGTGTCAAGCGCAGTACTTGATTGCACTGGGCGGCTGGCAGATAATAGTGAAATTAAGGTCGTTTTCTGACCTGGACGTTTACCCGGAGTAAAACATGAGTGACGACGTAGCAGCGCTGCCTTTGCAATTCACTGAAGCAGCAGCGAAAAAAGTGAAAAATTTGATCGCGGATGAAGAGAATCCTGAGCTGAAACTGCGCGTGTACATCACCGGTGGCGGTTGCAGTGGTTTCCAGTACGGTTTTACTTTTGACGATCAAATGAATGACGGCGACATGACCATTGAAAAGCAGGGCGTGGCGCTGGTGGTTGATCCAATGAGCCTGCAGTATCTGGTGGGCGGTTCGGTTGATTATACCGAAGGTCTTGAGGGTTCACGTTTTATCGTGACAAACCCTAACGCGAAAACGACTTGCGGTTGTGGTTCTTCCTTCAGCATCTGATCCCCTTTTCTGACCGCCGTTCTGGCGGTCAGAACGTTACCACTCTACGGTCACTAATCGTGACGACTCACGACGCTTCGCATCGCGCTTTAACACGCTTTCGGTCACGCGCGGCTGTGCACTGAAGTGACGTCCACAATCAATCGATGGCAATGTTTGTTCGCTTTGCCGTGAGATATCGCAGCGGGAAAATATGGTCAACGTGACGGCAATAGAGCCGGTGGAGGTCGCCGCGCCAATTGGCGCAGCCATCGCAAGCCCTATGGCCAGGAGCAGTGCTCTGGTCATTGATAATTCCTGGTGAAGTCAAAAGTTGCGCGTTGCGCAAAAAGGGCACTGAGCATACGTGGCCGCAGTGCCTTGTATTTTGATTTTCGACAATTTTTGCCGAATCTTTAATCTTTTTTGGTGCTATTTTTCGCCGGATGTAAATCTGCACACAGCTGTTTGGCTGCCAGCAGGATACGTGGACCCGGTCGACTCAGCCAGTCATCGTTAATGGCAATCACCGGCACCGTCAGTTGTGGCTGCCAGAATTTCACAATATTCGCGGCTTGCGCACGGTCACCGCCAATCACAATCGCCTCGGGATGGCGCGCCAGCACTTGCTCGCGGCTCACCTGTGGCCAGCTTACGCGACTGTCCGCAAAGATATTTTTACCGCCACATAGCGTGATCACTTCGTTTTGCAGCGTGTTGCGTGAGGCTGTAAACAGCGGCTGCTGGCCGAACTGCAGAAACAGTGGAATTGGCGTGCGCTGTTGATACTGTTTACGCAGATCATCCTCTTGCTGACGTAGTGCCTTTGCGGCAGCTTCTGCCTGCTGAGGTTGTGGACTCCACGGTTTGAGCGCTGCTAACGCATCAATCATCTGATCAATGGTCTGCGGATCAATCCATTCGACTTTAATGCCCAGACGTTGCAGTTGTTCGATCTGCCGCTGCGGATTGCCGCCGCGCCAGGCTAGCACCACATCCGGTTTCAGTTGCAGGATGCGTTCAACGTTGATGCCCTGCCAGTTTGCCACCTGCTCCAGCTGATTGGCCTGCGCCGGGAAATCCGAATAAGCACTCACCGCCACCGGCGTAATGCCCGCTGCGAAAGCCAGTTCAGTGAGATGGGGCGATAGCGTGATAACGCGTGGGGCAGCGGCAAACAGGCTATTGCCGATCAGCAATAGCCCCAGTAGCCAATATTTAGCCACGCGCCAGTTGTGCCAGCAGGTTTTCAACCATCAGCGACGATTGTTTAGCGGCAACAACCAGGAACTCATCAAAGCTCAGGTGGGATTCTTTGTCCGCGACATCGGAAATCGCGCGCACCACCACAAACGGCACCTTGAACTGGTGGCAAACGTGACCGATGGCGGTGGCCTCCATCTCCACGGCGATCGCCAGTGGGAAGGTGGTGCGAATGCGTGCCAGTGGCTCAGCACCGTTGATGAAGGCATCACCGCTGACCACTAAGCCGCGCACCGCGTTGAGATCCAGCTGCTTAATCACCTGCTCTGCAGCGGCGATCAGTTTTTCATCCGCCACAAAGGCTGCCGGGCAACCGGCCATCTGACCCGGTTCGTAACCAAATGCGGTCACGTCGGCATCGTGATAACGCACTTCATCGGAAACCACGATATCGCCCACTTTCAGTGAAGCGGCCAGACCACCCGCAGAGCCGGTATTGATCACCAGGTCGGGTTTGCACAGCTCCAGCAACAGGGTCGTGCCGAGCGCCGCCGCGGTTTTACCAATGCCTGATTTCAGCAGAGCAACCTCAACACCGTTCAGCGTGCCGGTATAAATTTCACAACCAGCCAGCGTCAGCGTCTGACGGTTTTCGATTTTGTCACGCAGCAGGGTGACTTCCTGCTCCATCGCGCCAATAATGCCTGCTTTCATAAAGAATCTCGCTGTAGTTATGGATGTAAAGCTTAAAAGTGAGGCATAGTCTACCATGGCTGGCAGAGGATGAATTCACCAAAAAATAAGGGGTAATGATGGCGCCGATCAATTTCAAAAATAAGATCAGTTTCACCCGCCCTTATACCAGCCGCAAAGATCCAGAGGGCGAATACTTTATTACACGGCACTTTGAGAGTGACCGTGGCCGCATCATCAATTCTGCCGCGATCCGCCGCCTGCAACAAAAGACTCAGGTATTTCCTCTGGAGCGTAATGCAGCGGTGCGTTCACGTTTGACCCACTCGCTGGAAGTGCAGCAAACCGGGCGCTATATCACCAAAGAGATCCTGCAATACCTGAAAACGCAGGGCGGTGGACTGGCAAATTACGGGCTGGATGAGTTTGAAGGCGCGTTTGAGAGTCTGATTGAGATGGCCTGCCTGCTGCATGATGTGGGTAATCCGCCGTTTGGTCACTTTGGTGAAGCCGCGATCAATGACTGGTTTGACGACAATCTGCCTCTAGAACTCGTGGACCCGCTGGTGGCGGGCGTGGCAGATGAGCATCAGCGCACTGATTTTGACCAGCTAAATGCAATGATTCGTCAGGATTTGTGCCACTTCGAAGGCAATGCGCAGGCGATTCGCCTGGTGCATACGCTGCTGCAGCTCAATCTTAGCTATGCGCAGGTGGCCTGTATTTTAAAATACACCGCCCCCGCATGGTGGCAGGGCGATAAGCCGGCAGAATTTAGCGTGCTGATGAAGAAGCCTGGTTTTTATTTGTCCGAGCGTGAATATGTGGCTGACTTACGCGCTGCGACCCATATTAAGGAGCATCATCGCTATCCACTCACCTGGATTATGGAAGCCGCGGACGATATCTCATACTGTATTGCCGATTTAGATGATGCGGTCGAAAAAGACATTTTTGATGTTGAGACCTTGTATAAGTCTCTGCTCAAAGCCTGGGGGACGGTAAATAGTGGTGATGCGTTCAGTCGCACAGTGAGCGAGGCATGGAAAGAAGCCAACCAGAAAAAACGCCGTAGCCTGAGCGATCAATTTTTCATGTCATTACGGGTTAACGTGCAAAATGTGTTGGTTAGCCATGCCGTGCGCCGTTTTGTCGATAATCTCCCGGCTATTTTTGAAGGAAATTTCAATCATGCGCTGCTGGAAGATGACGGTGATGAAGGCCGTCTGTTGAAATTATTTAAAACCGTGGCGCGCCAGCAGGTATTTAATCATCCGGAAGTTGAGCAACTCGAATTACAAGGTTATCGGGTAATAAAAGGGTTGCTGGAAATCTATCAGTCATTAATGTTGCTGGATTATGAACAATTTACTACGCTGATGAACGACGATTTTCTGCCGAAATATCCGATAGAAACGCGACTGTTTCATAAGCTTTCAGGAAAACATCGCAAAGCTTATCAGCAGCAGATGCGTACACTGATTGTCGAGCATAAATATCAACGTTTGTTGTGGGAGCGTTATTACCGTTCGCGCTTGATTCAGGACTATATCAGCGGAATGACAGACAATTATGCGTGGGATGAGTATCGTCGTTTGATGGCCGTGGAATAAGCTGAGTTTTGTAAAGATGAAGAATAAATTTTTACCTTTGCCCAAAACTTTATTAGGAACTTCGCGCTAAAAACTTAATCTCACCATCACGACCACAGCAATGGTCTGGCCGTAAATCTTAGAGAGACACAGACAAATGAAAAAAAGCACATTAATGTTAAGTGCGCTGGCGCTTAGTCTGGGCATGGCATTGAGCCCTGTCAGTTTCGCGGCGGAAAGTGCTTCCTCCTCGAACCAACAGTTGCCAAGCCTGGCGCCGATGCTGGAAAAAGTGATGCCTTCCGTGGTGAGTATTAGCGTTGAAGGCAGCACCACGGTGAAAACCCCGCGCATGCCGCAGCAATTCCAGCAATTCTTTGGTGATAACTCGCCATTCTGCCAGGACGGTTCGCCATTCCAAAGCTCGCCAATGTGCCAGGGCGGCGGTGATGGTAGCCAGGGCGGTGACAACGGCGGCGCCAACACCCAGCAGCAAAAATTCCGTGCACTCGGTTCGGGTGTCGTGATTAATGCCGATAAAGGCTATGTCGTCACCAACAACCATGTGGTAGATAACGCCACCAAAATTCAGGTGCAGCTGAGCGATGGCCGTCGCTATGACGCCAAAGTGATTGGTAAAGATCCGCAGTCTGATATTGCTCTAATTCAACTGCAGGACGCCAAGAACCTGACGGCGATTAAGATCGCTGACTCCGATGACTTACGTGTCGGTGATTACACTGTCGCAATCGGTAACCCGTATGGACTCGGCGAAACGGTGACCTCCGGTATCGTTTCAGCGTTGGGCCGCAGCGGCTTGAACGTCGAGAACTACGAGAACTTCATCCAGACCGATGCCGCCATCAACCGTGGTAACTCTGGTGGTGCGCTGGTGAACCTGAACGGTGAACTGATTGGGATTAACACCGCGATTCTGGCGCCAGACGGTGGCAATATCGGTATCGGCTTTGCTATCCCAAGCGCGATGGTGAAAAACCTGACGGCGCAGATGATCGAGTATGGTCAGGTGAAGCGTGGCGAGCTGGGCATTATGGGTACCGAGCTTAACTCTGAGCTGGCGAAAGCGATGAAAGTCGATGCCCAGCGCGGTGCCTTTGTGAGCCAGGTCCTGCCTAACTCGGCAGCGGCAAAAGCGGGTGTGAAAGCCGGCGATGTTGTGGTGTCGATGAATGGCAAACCGCTGACCAGTTTTGCCGCACTGCGTGCAGAAGTGGGTTCACTGCCAGTGGGCACTAAACTGCAGCTGGGTCTGTTACGTGACGGTAAACCGGTGACGATTACGGTTGAACTGCAGCAGAGCTCGCAGGAAAAAGTGCAGTCCGCCACGATCTACACCGGCATTGAAGGTGCCGACCTGAGCAACATCGACAGCAACGGCCAGAAAGGCGTGCGCGTGGATAATGTGAAGGCAGGTAGTGCTGCAGCGCGTATTGGTCTGAAGAAAGGTGACGTGATTAGGGGCGTTAACCAGCAGGCGATTGCCAACCTTGGTGAACTGCGCAAAATCCTCGACACCAAACCGTCCGTGCTGGCCCTGAACGTGCAGCGTGGCGACAGCAGCCTCTATCTGCTGATGCAGTAAGTCTTAGATAATTGAGTACAGGCGAGCTTCGGCTCGCCTTTTTTGTTTTTGTCTGGCGCAGCTGCGCTCCTGGCTAGCATCAACACCTTTTTAGTGTGGTCCACATTGTGCAGATGTCCGTTTCGCAATGTGACGCCTACCGCAATTCCCGTATTCTCTATCCGGCTATGTGCAGTTGCACAATGCCAGCCGTGCGTGGGATGCGTATTCTGTCAATTCTTCCCTTTCTCTGGAGTGATTGATGGCCACCTATCATCTCGATGCGCGACTGGCTCAGGATATTGTTGCCCGCACCATGCAAATTATTGACAGTAATGTCAACGTGATGGATGCACGCGGCCGCATTATTGGCAGCGGCGATCGTGAGCGTATTGGCGAATTGCACGAAGGTGCGTTGCTGGTGTTATCGCAGGGAAGGGTAGTGGACATTGATGAGGCCGTGGCGAAACATCTGCACGGCGTGCGTCCTGGCATCAACCTGCCATTGCGTATTGATGGTGAGATTGTCGGTGTAATTGGCCTGACCGGCCAGCCGGCAGCGCTGCGTCACTACGGTGAACTGGTGTGTATGACCGCCGAAATGATGCTGGAACAAGCGCGACTGTTGCACATGCTGGCGCAGGATAGCCGTTTGCGCGAAGAGCTGGTGCTGAACCTGATTCGTAGCGATACGCTTTCACCGGCGTTGAGCGAGTGGGCGCAGCGCCTGGGCATCGATCTCAATCAACCGCGCGTGGTGGCGGTGGTGGAAGTCGACAGCGGCCAGCTTGGCGTTGACAGTGCGATGTCGGAATTGCAGCATTTACAAACTCTGCTGACAACGCCGGATCGTGACAACCTGATTGCTATCGTTTCACTCACTGAAATGGTGGTGTTGAAGCCGGCGCTCAATGCCCACGGCCGTTACGATCAAGACGATCACCGCCGTCGCGTGGATCAGTTATTACAGCGTATGAAAGAGAGTGGGCAGGTGCGAATGCGCATCGCGCTGGGTAATTTCTTTACCGGTCCCGGCAGTATTGCGCGTTCCTACCGTACGGCGCGCACCACCATGATGGTGGGTAAACAGCGCATGCCGGAACAGCGCAGTTTCTTCTATCAGGATTTGGTGCTGCCCGTACTGCTGGATAGCCTGCGCGGTGGCTGGCAAGCGAATGAACTGGCGCGCCCGTTGGCGAAACTCAAAGCCAATGATAATAATGGATTATTGCGACGTACGCTGGTGGCGTGGTTCAGTCATAACGTGCAGCCCAGCGCCACGGCACGCGCACTATTTATCCATCGTAATACGCTCGAGTATCGCCTGAACCGCATCTCCGAGCTGACCGGATTAAACCTCGGCAATTTTGACGATCGATTGTTGCTGTATGTGGCGCTGCAACTGGATGAACAGAGCTAACCCTTAGCAGGGCCGGGAGAGGAAGATGCCCCGTTTGAATGTGCGCCTGATCTGGCTGTTGGCCGGCTTGCTGATGACCGCGACCTGTCATGCCAAAGCTGTTTCGCTGGCCTTTTTATCTGGCGAAGAGATGCAACAGACGCGAACTGCGCTGCAAAATCATCAGGCTGCGCCACAGACTGAGCAGGCGTGGCAGCAACTCAAGCAGGCTGCCGATCGCGCGCTTGATCAGCCCAATCCCAGCGTGACGCAGAAAGGGATGTTACCTCCCAGCGGTTCCCGCCATGATTATCTCAGCCTGAGTGCCTACTGGTGGCCGAATCCCGACAAGCCCAATGGCTTGCCATGGGAACGCCGTGATGGTGCGGTCAATCCGGCGAGTAAAAACGACCAAAGCGATGGTGTGCGTCTGGCTCGTTTCACCGCAGACGTGCAGGCATTGGCGCTTGCCTGGTATTTCTCCGGCGAAACCCGTTATGCAGCCAAAGCCCAATCGATGATTCGCAGCTGGTTCATCGATCCCACCACCCGCATGAATCCCAATCTTAATTATGCTCAGGGTGTGCCCGGTAAGGCTGAGGGCCGGCACACCGGTGTGCTGGATGGGCGTTACTTTGCCACGCGCATAGTGGATGCACTGCAGCTACTGCACGATTCGCCCGGCTGGCACCCGCAGGATCAGGCTGCGATACATGCATGGTTTAGCGATTATCTCGGCTGGCTATTGCACAGTCAGTTGGCACAAGGCGAGCGTGATGCACCTAATAACCATGGCAGTTGGTATGCCGCACAGGTGGCGGGCATCGCGTGGTATTTGCATCAACCTCAGGTGATTAAGCAGATGGTGGTTTTAGCTCAGGATAAAATCGCCGGGCAAATTCGTGCGGACGGAACGCAGCCAATGGAACTGGTACGCACACGCTCGTTCCACTATAGCTATTTTAATTTGCAGGCTCTGACCAGCCTCGCGCAACTGGCACAGCGAAGCGGCGCGGGCGATCTTTGGCACTATCAACAGCAGAGCGGTTCATTGTTGAGTGCGCTGAATTATATGGCACCGTTTAGTGATGACAGCAAAACCTGGCCATGGAAAAATCGCGATCGTGTCAGTCTGCGCTTGATTCCACTGCTCTCGCTCACGGATCGCAGCCTGAACAGCGACCGTTTTCAGCCCTGGATTCATCGCGCGATCGAAACGCAATCGACGGCCCCTATCAGCCCAGCAGCGCGCGGTGCGGAAAGAGAAGCGCTGCGTGATCTGTGGTTGTTATCGCGCCCACCCACGTATCGGTGAGGGGAAAGTTATAGCCGAGGCTGTGTGCTGTTAAGCATTAGATTCATCGACGCCCTGTGCGCCGCATCGGCATCGCCGATCATGATCGCTTCATAAATCTTGCGGTGTTCGTCCAAAAAAATATCCTGCGCGCTGGAAGGCCAGGTAAAAAAGCATTTAAAGATGGTTTCCAGCAAATTACCGAACGGGATGTAAAAACAGTTGTCGGTAGAGTGAAAGATCAGGCGATGAAAGGCACTGTCTGCCTCCAGCCAGCGAGCAAGATCGAATTTACTCGCAGCGCAAACAGCGATCATTTCGCGAAATAACAGAGAAAGTTCGGTGCGTTGTGCCTGCGTAGCGTGTAGCGCAGCCAGTCTGGCAGCCTGCGGTTCGATAGCCTCACGGAAGTCCAGAAACTGTTGATACATTTCTGCCGTAGATTCGATGCCCTGCATCCATTCCAGCAGTTGCACATCAAGCAGATTCCAGTATGTGCGATCGCGTACATGCGTGCCGAGTTTGGGACGCGATTCTATTAATCCCTTCGAAGAGAGGAGTTTGAGCGCCTCACGCACGGCAGTTCGGCTGACGCCAAAGTGGCTGCACAACTCGACTTCGCTGGGCAGAACATCACCAGCCTTTAGCGTTCCAGAGAGAATTTTTTGCGCGAGGTCACCGGCGATATGAACATCCAGACCGCGCTGTCCTGAGGTGATGGCTGCAAATTGCATGGTTTTTGTGATACCTGAAGTCAGACATAACCCGATACTAGCCAGGGATTATGAATTCAGATAGGTGAAAAAGGACCAGATAAAACTGAATTAAGGCAAAAAAAAGGCCAGCATAAGCTGGCCCTGGGAACGCGGGGGAGGAAATTAACGACCGTTGCGGGTCAGTTGATCCAGATCGGATTCAATTTCAGCGATCTTATTGGATACCACGTTTTCCAGATGACGCAGATCCGCAAGGATTTTGCGTTTCAGATCGACTTCCACCTGATCGCGCTGGCAAATCTGGTCCAGTTCGTCGATCACGTAACGCAGGTTCGGGCTGATTTCCTGTACTTCTTTATAGCCCTGGCTGGTGTGATCGGCGACGACAGTTTTGCGCTGACGCGGGTATTTGAATTTCACGCTTTTGGCGAAGAATTCACCTTTGTCTTTGCGGAAGTAGATTTTCAGAATGTCGTTGCTGGCTTCCTGACGCAGGCTGTAACGGTCGATGTCTTCAGGAGAGCTGATACCTAAGCTTTTCAGGTTGTCGTACATAGCGTTTATATTCCATCTAAGAGTGGGTGAGCGCGCAGGACTATCATCATCATTCGGGATGCGGCAGATACGCAGCAACCGGAACGCTTACGGCATACTTAATCAACTGTAGACACAAAAACCGGGATGAACAGTGCGCGACCGGAGTTAACTGGCGCGGATTATGAACTGTTTGAAAAATAAACGCACCAGTTAATTCGCGGCGCGAAGCAGGTTGTTTGGGTGAGAGTGTAAAGAAAAAATTACGGGCCCGAATACAGGCCCGTTGGCAGGGTAACCGGACTAATTTCCGACTTAGTCGATGGTACGCAGCAGTTCGTTGATGCCGGTTTTCGCCAGCGTTTTAGCGTCCACTTTCTTCACAATTACGGCGCAGTACAGGCTGTAGCTACCATCTTTAGACGGCAGGTTGCCCGATACCACCACTGAACCCGCTGGCACGCGGCCGTAATGCACTTCGCCAGTTTCACGATCGTAGATTTTGGTGCTCTGACCGATGTAAACGCCCATGGAGATGACTGAACCTTCTTCCACGATCACGCCTTCAACGATTTCAGAACGTGCGCCGATGAAGCAGTTGTCTTCGATGATGGTTGGGTTAGCCTGCAGTGGCTCCAGAACACCGCCGATGCCGACGCCGCCAGACAGGTGAACGTTTTTGCCGATCTGCGCGCAAGAACCCACGGTGGCCCAGGTGTCAACCATGGTGCCTTCATCAACGTAAGCGCCGATGTTGACGTAAGAAGGCATCAGCACGGTGTTACGTGCAATGAAAGCGCCCTGACGCACGGCAGCAGGTGGGACAACGCGGAAGCCCGCATTTTTGAAGCGTGCTTCATCCCAGTTCGCGAACTTCATTGGGACTTTGTCGTAGAAACGGGTTTCTGCGCCTTCCATCACCTGGTTGTCATTGATGCGGAACGACAGCAGCACTGCTTTCTTCAGCCACTGATGCGTTACCCACTCTCCGTTGATCTTTTCAGACACGCGCAGTTCGCCGCTATCCAGCAGGCCAATAACCTGTTCGATGGCTTCACGGGTCACGCTGTCCACGCTGGCTGGCGTGATATCGGCGCGGCGCTCAAAGGCAGATTCAATAACGCTCTGTAACTGTTGCATAATAATTTCCTGAGTCTGTCATACGGGTGCCAGCGTCGCGCTGACACAGAGAATTAAGTCGATAAATCGATTGCGGTCACACTTTATCGTTTGGATTGAGGGCCTCTGTCAACCGTTGTTGCAGCACATTGCGCATTTCGACATCAAGTGCGCGCCGTTCGCTGTCCGCCAGGATGAAAAGATCCTCAACTCGTTCGCCAATCGTACTGATGCGCGCGCCGTGCAGTGACACACCGAGGTCGGCAAACACTTCCCCTACACGCGCCAGCAAGCCTGGTTGATCCAGCGCGACCAGTTCCAGATAGCTACGACGATCGGTGTGCGTCGGCAGGAAATTCACTTCGGTATCGACACTGAAGTGCTTAAGTCGTGCAGACTGGCGACGCGTGCGCGGCGGCACCCACTCGGTTTGAGTAATCGCTTGCTCCAGTGCCTGCATAATCATCGGATGACGATCGGCGGCCAGCGGACTGCCATCCGGTTCCAGCACAATAAAGGTATCCATCGCCATGCCGTCGCGGCTGGTAAAGATCTGAGCATCGTGCACGCTCAGGTTTCTGCGGTCGAGTTCACCGGCTACTGCGGCGAACAGGTGAGGGCGGTCCGGGCTCCAGATAAAGATTTCAGTCCCGCCGCGAGTGGCCTGCGGGCTGACCAGCACCAGCGGCTTTGTAAGGTCATGGTCGATCAGATGACGCGCGTGCCATGCCAGTTGATTCGGCGTGTGACGCAGGAAATAGTCAGCACGGCAGCGGCTCCAGATATGGTGCAGGCGCTCTTCGTTAAGGTTTTCCATCCGTAACAGCGCGAGAGCCTGTAAGCGATGATGACGCACGCGTTCGCGCAAGTCCGGGCTGTTTTCCATACCGCGACGCAGCTGTTTTTCGGTCGCGAAGAACAATTCACGCAGCAGGCTCTGCTTCCAGCTGTTCCACAGACTTTCGTTAGTGGCGCAGATGTCGGCCACGGTGAGACACACCAGATAACGCAGGCGGTTTTCATTCTGCATGACTTCAGCGAATTGCTGAATCACCGTCGGGTCCTGAATATCACGGCGCTGGGCGGTGACCGACATCAACAGATGATGGCGCACCAGCCAGGCCACCAACTGCGTTTCCCGCGAGTTGAGCCCGTGCAATTCGGCAAAATCAAGCGCGTCCTGCGCCCCCAGAATCGAGTGGTCACCGCCGCGCCCTTTGGCAATATCGTGCAACAAGGCAGCCATCAGCAGCAGTTCGATCTGTGGCAAACGCGGCCAGAGTTCTACACACAATGGGTGCATCGGACGCGTGGCTTCGTTGGCGAAACTTTCCAGCTTTTGCAGGACGCGAATGGTGTGCTCATCCACCGTGTAAGCATGGAACAGGTCAAACTGCATCTGGCCGACAATATTGCCCCACAGCGGCGTATACGCCCAAAGGACACTGTGGCGATGCATCGGCACCAGCGCCCGCTTCACCGCGCCCGGATGGCGCAGAATCGCCATAAAGGTGTCTCGCGCTTCGGCAATCTGGCACAGCGGCTGCTTCAGATGACGACGCGCATGGCGTAAATGACGTAGCGTGGTGGAGTAAATGCCGGTGATGCTCTCATTACGTACCATCACATAAAACATGCGCAGAATGGCCTGCGGTTCACGTTCGAACAACGTGGGGTCACGCAGATCAATCAAATTGCCGCGCAGCTGGAAATCATCATCAATGCTGCGCGGTTTCTCGGTGGTGGAGAGCGCGAGGATCGCTTCATCAAACAGCTGCAACAGCATCTGATTGAGCTCACCAATGCGGCGCGTCACCCGGTAAAAATCTTTCATCATGCGCTCAACCGGCTCATTGCCTTCGCCGAGATAGTTGAGCCGCTGTGCCACGGTGAGCTGGCGATCAAACAACAAGCGGTTGTCGTAGCGTGTGAGCGTTAAGTGCAGCGCGAAGCGAATCCGCCAGAGGAACTCCTGGCATTCATTAATTTCATTACGCTCGGCCTCCGTGATAAAGCCAAACCCCACCATCTCATCCATGGTGGTGGCACCGAAATGGCGGCGCGCCACCCACTGTAAGGTGTGGATGTCGCGCAGGCCGCCCGGGCTGCTTTTAATATCGGGTTCGAGATTGTAGCTGGTACCGTGATAGCGCTGATGACGTTCCTGCTGCTCTTCAATCTTGGCCGCGAAAAAGCGAGAGGACGGCCAGAAGCCATCGCTGAAAATGTTCTTCTGCAACTCAAGGAACAGGGCGACATCGCCTGTCAGCATGCGGGATTCGATCAGGTTGGTCGCGACAGTAAGATCGGACAACCCCTCCAGTAAACACTCTTCCAGCGTGCGCACACTGTGGCCAACTTCGAGTTTTAAATCCCACATCAGCGTCAGGAGTTCGCTGGTGCGTTGCGCGGCCGCATCATCCAGTGGCTGGCGGCTGAGTATCAAGACATCGATATCGGAGAGCGGATGCAGTTCACCACGGCCATAGCCGCCCACCGCAACCAACGCAATCTCTTTCATTTTATCGAAGCCGTAGAAACGCCACAGTCGGCGCAACAGACGATCGATAAATAGCGTGCGGGCATCAATCAGTGATTCAACGTCAGTACCGGCATCAAAGGCCATACCGAGATGCTGCTGGAATTGCTCCAGATAGAGTTTTAATTTGTCACGCGTCAGGGCTTCATCGGGCCAGCTGGCGGGGGAATCAGTCAGGCCTTTGTGTACTGCTTCGGTCACGCTACCACTCATCGACATGCCTCGTAAGCGCCATAAAAAAGGCCGGCATTATGCCGGCCTGGTACTGTCTTGAAGAACGTTACGCGTTGTTTTCGAGCACCGCAGCAATGGTGTCATCTTCACGCAGCGTAAGAATCTCACAGCCGTTTTCTGTCACCACAATAGTATGCTCATACTGCGCGGACAAGCTGCGATCTTTGGTTTTTACGGTCCAGCCATCCTTCATGGTGCGGATACGATAATCACCGGCATTGACCATCGGCTCAACGGTAAAGGTCATCCCCGCCTGCAACACCACGCCGCCGTCATCGGCATCATAGTGCAACACTTGTGGTTCTTCGTGGAAACCTTTGCCGATGCCGTGGCCGCAGTATTCACGTACCACAGAGAAATCCTGTGCTTCAACATATTGCTGAATCGCACGGCCCAGCTCACGCAGGCGGATGCCCGGTTTAACCAGACGCAGCGCAATGTAGAGGCTTTCCTGGGTGACACGGCACAAGCGCTCGCCTTGAATAGTCGGTTTGCCGACGATGAACATCTTTGAGGTATCGCCGTGATACTCGTCTTTGATCACCGTGACGTCAACGTTGACCACATCGCCATCTTTTAAAACGCGGTCATCGCTCGGGATGCCGTGGCACACCACTTCGTTAACCGAAATACACACCGATTTCGGGAAGCCGTGATAGCCAAGACAGGCTGAGATAGCCTGCTGCTTATTCGTGATGTGATCGTGGCAGAGGCGGTCGAGTTCACCTGTGGTCACACCCGGCACCACGTGCGGGGCGATCATTTCCAGCACTTCAGCAGCCAGACGGCCCGCCACGCGCATTTTTTCGATTTCTTCAGGGGTTTTGATTGAAATGGCCATTAAATAATCCGCAATTGCCGACATTTTCGACAATAATGAGTTCTGTGGCAGTCATGTTAGCAGTCAGTCATTAGGCTGCCAAATCGGGATGACTCCTCGCTCACGCTGCTAACAACTGTTGGCGTATTCCTGCGCGTTATGGTATAAAGCGCGCCGACGATTCTCTGTCACCTTCGTTTCGTTGGCTGGCAGGAAACGCATAAAACTCATTATGTGTACTAAAACACACATGTATCGACACATACGCCGGGGTGCCTTGAAAGAGGTCGGTTGTATGGGATACATGGAGGCCCAACCCCAATCATACTTTAGAGGTAATCATGGCAACTGTTTCAATGCGCGACATGCTCAAGGCTGGTGTTCACTTTGGTCACCAGACCCGTTACTGGAACCCGAAAATGAAGCCATTCATCTTCGGTGCTCGTAACAAGGTTCACATCATCAACCTTGAGAAAACTGTACCAATGTTCAACGAAGCTCTGGCTGAGTTGCAGAAGATCTCTTCACGTAAAGGCAAAATCCTTTTCGTTGGTACTAAGCGCGCTGCTGCCGAAGCGGTAAAAGAGTCAGCTCTGAGCTGCGACCAGTTCTTCGTTAACCACCGCTGGTTGGGTGGTATGCTGACCAACTGGAAAACTGTTCGTCAGTCAATCAAGCGTCTGAAAGATCTGGAAACTCAGTCTCAGGACGGTACTTTCGACAAACTGACCAAAAAAGAAGCACTGATGCGTGCTCGTGAACTGGCCAAGCTGGAAAACAGCCTGGGCGGTATCAAAGATATGGGCGGTCTGCCGGATGCACTGTTCGTTGTTGACGCTGACCACGAACACATCGCAATCAAAGAAGCAAACAACCTGGGTATCCCAGTATTTGCTATCGTTGATACCAACTCTGATCCAGATGGCGTTGATTTCGTTATCCCAGGTAACGACGATGCGATCCGTGCTGTAAGCCTGTACCTGACTGCTGTTGCGACCACCGTGCGCGAAGGCCGTTCACAGGATCTGGCTGAGCAGGCTGAAGAAGCTGCTGAAGCTTAATAAGGTTCGCTCTTTCTAAGAGCCCTTAGACATCAGATGTTATCTGTTAAGGGGGCCGCACAGGCCCCTTTTATTTATCTAAGTTTGTCACGCTTCTTTCGGGTAAGCGGGGCAGAGTAAATTTTCCGCAACAAGTTTCTGACAGTGTTAACGCACACAGAGACGAATCGAGGATTCTGGAATGGCTGAAATTACCGCTGCATTGGTAAAAGAACTGCGTGAGCGTACTGGCGCAGGCATGATGGATTGCAAAAAAGCGCTGACCGAAGCGAACGGCGACATCGAGCTGGCGATTGAGAACATGCGTAAATCTGGCGCGATCAAAGCCGCTAAGAAAGCAGGCAACGTTGCTGCTGACGGCGTGATCAAAACCAAAATCGCTGATGGTTTCGCAGTGATTCTGGAAGTTAACTGCCAGACTGACTTCGTTGCTAAAGATGCTGGTTTCCAGGCTTTCGCTGACAAAGTGCTGGATGCAGCTGTTGCTGGTAAAGTGACTGATGTTGAAGCTCTGAAAGCGCAGTTCGAAGAAGAACGCGTAGCGCTGGTTGCTAAAATCGGTGAGAACATCAACATCCGTCGTGTTGCTATCCTGGAAGGTGCTCAGCTGAACAGCTACCAGCACGGCGCACGTATCGGCGTAGTGGTTTCTACCACCGGCGCTGATGAAGAGCTGAGCAAGCAAGTTGCGATGCACGTTGCGGCAAGCAAGCCAGAATTCGTTAAGCCAGAAGACGTGTCTGCTGATGTGGTTGAGAAAGAGTACCAGGTTCAGCTGGACATCGCCATGCAGTCTGGCAAGCCTAAAGAAATCGCAGAGAAAATGGTTGAAGGCCGCATGAAGAAATTCACCGGCGAAGTTTCTCTGACCGGTCAGGCTTTCGTTATCGATCCAAGCAAAACTGTTGGCCAGGCTCTGAAAGAGAAAGGCGCAGACGTGATTAACTTCATCCGCTTCGAAGTGGGCGAAGGCATCGAGAAAGTTGAAGCTGACTTCGCAGCAGAAGTTGCTGCAATGTCCAAACAGTCTTAATGCTCCGAAAGAACCGCCGGAAGGCGGTTCTTTTTTGTCTGCGTTTTGCGTGGACCACTTTTCAGTCTCATCCCAATAGCTTTTTTCGTTCGCTAAGCGGATGATCGATCAGATTTAACTTCTCATTCATCATATCTTCCAGGAAGAATTGACCATGGCGACCAACGCAAAACCTGTATATCAACGTATCCTGCTAAAACTGAGTGGCGAAGCACTGCAAGGTGCCGAAGGTTTTGGTATTGACGCGAGCGTGCTTGACCGTATGGCGCAAGAGGTGAAAGAGCTGGTTGAGCTGGGCATCCAGGTGGGTGTGGTTATTGGTGGCGGTAACCTGTTCCGTGGCGCTGGCCTGGCACAGGCAGGCATGAATCGTGTGGTCGGCGATCACATGGGTATGCTGGCAACCGTGATGAACGGTCTGGCAATGCGAGACGCATTGCACCGTGCGTATGTTAACGCGCGTCTGATGTCCGCGATTCCGCTGAATGGCGTGTGTGATAACTACAGCTGGGCAGAAGCGATCAGCCTGCTGCGCAATAACCGCGTGGTGATTTTCGCCGCCGGTACTGGCAACCCGTTCTTTACCACTGACTCCGCCGCTTGTCTGCGTGGCATCGAAATCGAAGCCGATGTGGTATTGAAAGCGACCAAAGTTGACGGTGTTTATTCAGATGATCCGGTGAAAAACCCGGACGCGACGCTGTATGAACAGCTGACCTATGGCGAAGTACTGGATAAAGAGCTGAAAGTGATGGATCTGGCGGCCTTTACATTGGCTCGCGACCATCAACTGCCGATCCGCGTCTTCAACATGAACAAGCCTGGCGCACTGCGTCGCGTAGTGATGGGTGAAAAAGAAGGCACTCTGATTACGCATTAATACCCGACGCAAGATAAAATAAGGTATATTCTGTTGGCGCGATGCAGTGGCATCGCGCAGCTTTCAGGATGATCGATGTTTATCGATACCACTTCCGGGCTGCCCGGAAATGGCCAGGTCAAACCGAATCCAAGGGTTTTAACGTGATTAACGACATTAAAAAAGATGCCGACACGCGCATGGAAAAATGCGTGGAAGCATTCAAAAACCAAATCAGCAAAGTGCGCACCGGTCGTGCTTCGCCTTCACTGCTCGACGGCATTATGGTGCCTTACTACGGTACACCTACGCCATTGCGTCAGCTGGCTAGCGTCACGGTAGAAGATTCTCGTACGCTGAAAATCAACGTGTTTGACCGCTCACTGAGCCCGGCCGTTGAAAAAGCGATTATGGCATCTGACCTGGGTCTGAACCCAAGCTCAGCCGGTACCGATATTCGTGTGCCACTGCCAGCGCTGACCGAAGAGCGTCGTAAAGATCTGATCAAGGTCGTGCGTGGTGAAGCGGAGCAGGGGCGTGTTTCTGTTCGTAACGTGCGCCGCGATGCTAACGACAAGATCAAAGCGCTGCTGAAAGACAAAGAGATCAGCGAAGACGACGAACGTCGCTCGCAGGATGAGATCCAAAAAATGACCGATGGCTACATCAAAAATGTTGATGTCGCATTGGCCGAAAAAGAAAAGGAACTGATGGATTTCTAATTCCATCAGATTACCTATACCCAAAATAATTCAGGGTGCAGGAAGGCGGCAAGGGAATGAATCTCCAGGAGCTTACTCAGGTAAGTGACTGGGGTGATGAGCTTAGCCAACACACTTGCAACTTAAAGTATGACGGGTATAAAACGCCGTTCAGAGACGTTGTGCGACTCTGGCGGCGTTTTACATTGTGCCTGGCGCTGTTGCAGGCACGATCCACGACGTCACAGGGATAGCATGATGAAGCGATTAACTCTGCTGGGTTCCACCGGCTCGATTGGTACCAGCACACTGGCAGTCATCGCAGCCAATCCAGACTTGTACCAGGTCACCGCGTTGGTGGCGGGTCAAAACGTAGCGCTGATGGCTGAACAGTGTCAGCAATTTACCCCACGCTATGCGGCGATGTCTGATGAAGCCTCCGCACAAGCGCTGCGTGAGCGACTGAGAGCATTGAATCTTCCTACCGAAGTGCTCTCCGGCGTTCAGGCGGCTTGCGAGCTGGCGGCACTCGATGAAGTGGATCAGGTGATGGCGGCTATTGTTGGCGCCTCCGGGCTGCAGCCCACACTTGCCGCAATTCGTGCTGGCAAAACCGTTTTACTCGCGAATAAAGAGTCACTTGTCACGTGCGGCCGCCTGTTTATGGAGGCCGTGCGTCATCACAAGGCACAGCTGTTGCCGGTCGACAGCGAGCACAACGCCATTTTTCAGAGTTTACCCGCTTCCATACAGCATCAGTTGGGGTACGCTGATCTGCGAGAGAATGGCATTGATTCTATTCTCCTTACGGGATCGGGTGGTCCTTTTCGTGACACGCCATTAGCGGATTTGGCCGCTATGTCGCCGGATCAAGCGTGTGCACATCCGAACTGGTCAATGGGGCGTAAAATCTCCGTCGATTCGGCCACCATGATGAATAAAGGTCTTGAATACATTGAAGCCCGCTGGCTATTTAATGCCACTGACGCACAGATGGAAGTCATCCTGCATCCGCAGTCGGTGATTCACTCCATGGTGCGTTACTGCGATGGCAGTGTGCTGGCGCAGCTGGGATCGCCTGATATGCGAACCCCTATCGCGCACAGCATGGCATGGCCAGCACGTATTTCGGCCGGCGTAACGCCACTCGATTTCACGCGAATGAAGTCACTGACGTTTGCTGAGCCGGACTATGAGCGCTATCCCTGCCTGAAGCTGGCAATCGATGCTTGCTCAACAGGGCAGGCCGCCACCACCACGCTGAATGCGGCAAACGAAGTGGCCGTTGCGGCATTTCTGCAGCATCAGATTCGCTTTACCGACATCGCCGCCATCAACAGCGAAGTGCTGGCGTCCCTGATATGCCAGGAGCCGGGCAGCATTGAGGATGTGATGGAGATCGATCGGTTAGCGCGTATCTGTGCCACAGAATTGCTACCACGCTTTCGTTTAGCAGGTTGATACTTCCCGCTATTTGTTCGCTCAGGGTGAAAATGGTATAGTCGCTCGCTCGCGTTTTTCGGCCCGACATTGTTTCGATGTCATCTGGTAGCGATGCCGGGGTTTGCCGCAGGCGCAATGTATTCAGAAACCACAGCATTTCTGATGAAAGGAATTATTACGCGTTATGTCGTCCAACAATCACAACACAATCGATGACGAGTCGTACTGCACGCCACGTCACGTGGCCATCATTATGGATGGTAATGGTCGCTGGGCAAAAAATCAGGGCAAACTGCGTATTTCAGGCCACAAAGCCGGGGTAAAATCAGTACGCCGGGCCGTCAGCTTTGCGGTCAGCCATAAACTGGAAGCGCTCACGCTCTATGCGTTCAGCAGTGAAAACTGGAGCCGACCGGTACAGGAAGTGACGGCCTTAATGGAATTGTTTGTCTGGGCGCTCGACAGCGAAGTCAAAAGCCTGCACAAGCATAACGTGCGTCTGCGCGTGATTGGCGATATCAGTCGTTTCAATAATCGTATTCAGGAACGCATTCGTCGCGCCGAGGAACTGACTCAGCAAAATAATGGACTCACCCTCAACATTGCTGCCAACTATGGTGGCCGTTGGGATATTATCCAGGGTGCCAGAAAACTGGCTGAACAGGTTCAGGAAGGTTTATTACGTCCTGACCAGATAACCGAAGAAAGTCTGGCTCCCTATCTGTGTATGCAGGAGCTGGCGCCGGTGGATTTAGTGATAAGGACCGGGGGAGAGCATCGGATTAGCAACTTCCTGCTGTGGCAGATCGCCTATGCTGAGTTTTGGTTTACCGATGTTCTTTGGCCTGATTTTGATGAACACGTTTTTGAAGGTGCACTGAATGCATTCTCTTCGCGGGAGCGACGCTTTGGCGGCGCGGCACCAGGCGGCGCCTGAGCAATCTGGGGGTAACCTTTGCTGAAGTCTCGTCTGATCACCGCGTTTATTCTGATTCCGCTGGTGATCGCTGCTCTGTTTTGGTTACCGCTGTCCGGATTTGCGATTACCACTATCATCATCTGTATGCTTGCCGCCTGGGAATGGGGGCAGCTGGCGGGTATGAAGACACGTCAGCAGCGTATCTGGCTCGCCGTGTTATGCGGTTTATTGCTCTCAGTGATGCTGTTCACCCTGCAACCCTATCAACGCAATCTGCACCAGTTCCAGATGGAGGGCTCACTTTGGGCCGCGCTGGGATGGTGGATTGTCGCCCTGTTTCTCGTGCTGTTTTATCCTGCCTCTGCAGCGTTGTGGCGCACTTCGCGCCCACTCCGCGTGTTATTCGGCATCCTGACCGTGATTCCCTTCTTCTGGGGCATGATGGCGCTGCGCCAGTATCATTACGACACCGATCACTTTGCGGGAGCATGGTGGTTGCTGTTTGTGATGCTGCTGGTCTGGGGCGCAGATTCTGGCGCTTACATGTTTGGCCGTTTGTTTGGTAAACATAAGCTGGCGCCAAAAGTGTCACCGGGTAAAACCTGGGAAGGCTTCTTTGGCGGCCTGCTGTCATCCGCGATTATCGCCTGGCTGTTTGCGCTGCTGGCTCCGCTTTCTGTGGCGCCGGGTACGCTGATTATCTGTGCCGTTATTGCTACGCTGGCTTCGGTTCTGGGGGATCTGACCGAGAGCATGTTCAAACGTGAAGCGGGCATCAAAGACAGCGGTAACTTGATTCCGGGTCACGGTGGTATCCTCGATCGTATCGACAGCCTGACCGCTGCGGTGCCGGTTTTTGCCTGCCTGCTGCTGCTGGTGTTCCGCACCCTCTGAGGATTAGCGACAATGTTGAGCATACTCTGGAGTTTTGTCGCCTTTATCGTGGCACTTGGCGTACTGATCACCGTGCACGAATTCGGCCACTTTTGGGTCGCCCGCCGCTGCGGTGTCAAAGTCGAACGTTTCTCGATTGGCTTTGGCAAAGCGTTGTGGCGTCGTAGCGATCGTCAGGGCACGGAATACGTCATTGCCCTGATCCCGCTTGGCGGCTACGTCAAAATGCTCGACGAACGCGTAGAGAGCGTTCCCGCTGAACTCCGCCATCAGGCCTTCAACAATAAAACTGTGCTGCAGCGTGCTTCGATCATTGCGGCCGGCCCCATTGCTAACTTCATCTTTGCCGTCTTCGCTTATTGGGTCGTCTTTATCCACGGCGTTCCCGGTGTGCGTCCGGTTGTTGGCGAAATTCTGAACGGTTCCGTCGCGGCTGAAGCGCAAATTACCTCCGGTATGGAACTTAAAGCGGTAGATGGTATCGAAACGCCTGATTGGGATGCAGTGCGCATGGCGCTGATCGGAAAAATCGGCGACAGCAGTACCACGCTTACCGTCTCGCAATTCGGTGAAGATGCCACGCAGCAGAAGCAGGTCGATTTGCGCGAATGGCAGTTCGAACCGGATAAACAGGACCCGGTTGTGGCATTAGGGATTCGTCCTCGTGGGCCACAAATCGAAACGACCTTAGCTGAAGTGCAGGCAAATTCGCCGGCCAGCGCTGCCGGTTTGCAAGCAGGCGACAGGATCGTTAAAGTCGATGGTCAGCCGTTAACACAATGGCAGGCTTTTGCGGCGCAGGTACGCGATAATCCGCGCAAAAACATGGCGCTGGATGTGGAACGTAACGGCGAACTCGTGGCGTTGACGTTAACGCCAGAAGCGAAACCGGGCAATGAAGCGGAAGGCTTTGCGGGAGTGATTCCGCGCGTCATTCCGCTGCCGGATGAGTATAAAACGGTTAGGCAGTATGGGCCCTTTGCCGCTATCGGTGAAGCCAGTGTCAAAACCTGGCAACTGATGAAGTTAACGGTCTCAATGCTGGGCAAGTTGATTACCGGGGATGTGAAGCTGAATAATCTGAGCGGGCCAATTTCGATTGCGCAAGGTGCAGGGTTATCAGCGGAATACGGGGTGATTTATTATCTGATGTTCCTGGCGCTGATCAGCGTCAATCTGGGGATCATCAACCTGTTCCCTCTGCCGGTATTAGATGGTGGACATCTGCTCTTTCTGGCGATCGAAAAGATCAAAGGTGGACCGGTGTCCGAGCGAGTTCAGGACTTCAGTTATCGCATTGGCTCAATTCTGCTGGTGTTATTAATGGGGCTTGCACTTTTCAATGATTTCTCACGTCTGTAATAGCTGGACTGCGGACAGGCGCGGGATGTGTTAGGAAAACGCATAACAACGATGGCGATGAAAAAGTTGCTCATAGCGTCGCTGCTGTTTAGCAGCGCCACCGTTTACGGTGCAGACGATTTCGTAGTGAAGGACATTCATTTCGAAGGTCTCCAGCGAGTCGCCGTCGGCGCGGCTCTGCTCAGCATGCCCGTACGTGTCGGTGATACCATTTCTGACGATGACGTCAGAAACACCATTCGCTCTCTGTTCGCCACCGGTAACTTTGAAGATGTTCAGGTTCTGCGTGATGGAACAACCCTGATTGTTCAGGTGAAAGAGCGTCCGACCATTGCCAGCATCACTTTCTCCGGCAACAAAGCGGTGAAAGAAGATCAGCTGAAGCAGAACCTTGAAGCTTCTGGTGTGCGCGTCGGTGAAGCACTCGACCGCACCACGCTTTCTTCGATTGAGAAGGGCCTGGAAGACTTCTACTACAGCGTCGGTAAATACACCGCCAGCGTGAAAGCGATTGCGACACCGCTGCCCCGTAACCGCGTGGATCTGAAATTCGTCTTCCAGGAAGGCGTGTCTGCTCAGATTCAGCAGATCAACATCGTTGGCAACAAAGCCTTTAGCTCTGACGAATTGATCTCGCGCTTCTCACTGCGTGATGAAGTGCCATGGTGGAACGTGGTTGGCGATCGTAAATACCAGAAACAAAAGCTGGCCGGGGATCTTGAGACCCTGCGTAGCTTCTATCTGGATCGCGGTTATGCGCGCTTCAACATCGATTCCACTCAGGTGAGCCTGACGCCAGATAAAAAAGGCATCTACATCACTGTGAACATCAACGAAGGCGATCAGTATAAGATTGCCGGCGTGATCGTGAACGGCAGCATGGCGGGCCACTCTGCGGAAATCGAAAAGATGACGCGTATTCCATCGGGTGAGCTGTACAACGGCACCAAAGTCACCCAGATGGAAGACGACATCAAAAAACTGCTGGGTCGTTATGGCTATGCCTATCCGCGTGTGGTGACACAACCGGAAATTAACGATGCAGACAAAACCGTTAAACTGCATATCAATGTGGATGCCGGTAACCGTTATTACGTGCGTAAAGTGCGCTTCGAAGGTAACGATACGTCGAAAGATTCCGTGCTGCGCCGTGAGATGCGTCAGATGGAAGGCGCATGGTTGGGCAGCGACCTGGTTGATCAGGGTAAAGAGCGTCTGAACCGTACCGGTTACTTTGAAACCGTTGATGTGGACACCCAGCGCGTGCCAGGTTCTCCGGACCAGGTCGATGTCGTCTACAAGGTGAAAGAGCGTAACACCGGTACCTTCAACTTTGGTGTAGGTTACGGTACTGAAAGTGGCGTCAGCTTCCAGGTGGGTGTGACCCAGGAAAACTGGCTCGGTACCGGTAATACCGTTGGCATCAGCGGTACTAAAAACGATTACCAGACCTACGCTGAATTCTCACTGACCGATCCGTACTTCACGGTTGACGGTGTAAGCCTGGGTGGCCGCGTATTCTATAACGACTTTAAAGCGGACGATGCTGACCTGTCAGACTACACCAACAGAAGTTATGGTGTGGACGGCACGTTGGGCTTCCCGGTTAACGAAAACAACACATTGCGTGTGGGCCTGGGTTATGTGCATAACGACCTGTCCAACATGCAGCCGCAGGTTGCGATGTGGCGTTATCTGGACTCGGTTGGACGCCATCAGGGTCTGAATGATGATGGTGATTTCTCAGCAGATGATTTCACCTTCAACTACGGTTGGACGTATAACACCCTGGACCGTGGATTCTTCCCAACCAAGGGTAACCGTACCAACCTGAACGGCAAAGTGACCATTCCGGGTTCTGACAACGCCTTCTACAAAGCGACGTTGGATAGCCAGCAGTACGTGCCGCTGAATCGTGATGGCACCTGGGTGGTGCTGGGACGTGGCCGTGTCGGATATGGTGACGGGCTCGGTGGAAAAGAGATGCCGTTCTATGAGAACTTCTACGGCGGTGGTTCAAGTACGGTTCGTGGCTTCCAGTCCAATACCATTGGTCCGAAAGCGGCTTATCTGAATGACGGCTCATCAACCTGTACGCTGACAGATCCAAACGGTATCTGTAAGTCAGATGATGCGGTGGGTGGTAACGCGATGGCCATTGCCAGCCTTGAGCTGATCACACCAACGCCGTTCCTGAGCGAGAAATACGCTAACTCAGTTCGTACTTCGGTGTTTATGGACGCCGGTACCGTCTGGGATACCAAATGGCAGAACACCGCAGAAACGCGTGCGGCGGGCATTCCGGACTACAGCGATCCGAATAACATTCGTGTCTCTGCGGGTGTTGCCCTGCAATGGATGTCGCCATTAGGTCCGCTGGTATTCTCATATGCTCAGCCGATGAAGAAAGTCGAGGGAGACAAGTCAGAGCAGTTCCAGTTTAACATTGGTAAAACCTGGTAAGGCTCTGAACAAGGAAGTGAAAATACCGTCTTGCATCCGTGTCGCGCATGAGCGTGACACGCTGCAAACACACACGTTGAGGTAAGGAGTTTATAGTGAAAAAGTTGTTCTGTGCTGCTGCTCTGGGTGTTGCATTAGCTGCTTCTGCGGGTGCCCAGGCGGCCGATAAAATCGCCGTCGTGAACCTGAGCCAGGTTTTCCAGCAATCTCCGCAGCGTGCCGCTGTTGCTAAACAGCTTGAGGGTGAGTTCTCAAGCCGTGCTTCTGACCTCCAGGCGCAGCAGCAGAAAATCCAGGGCGAAATCCAGGATCTGCAGCGTAATGCGTCAACCATGAAGGCCAGCGACCGCACCAAGAAAGAGAAGCAGATTGCTTCTGAGCGTGCTGCTTTTGAACAGAAAGCGCAGGCTTTCGACAAAGACAACCAGACTCGTCAGATGCAGGAGCGTAACAAGCTGCTGGCTAAAATCCAGACCGCTGTTCAGTCTGTAGCGAAAAGCGATGGTTACGATCTGGTGCTGGATTCTCAGGCCGTTCTGTACTCCTCTGCTGATGCTAAAGACATTACTGCTGACGTTGTAAAACAGGTTAAATAATTGATGTCATCAATTCGACTGGCTGATTTAGCCCAGCAGTTGGATGCAGAATTGCACGGAGATGGCGATATCGCCATCTCCGGCATTGCTTCTATGCAATCCGCCACCACTGGTCAAATCACTTTTCTTGCAAACAGCCGCTACCGCGAGCAGCTCGCTCATATCCAGGCTTCAGCCGTGGTGCTGACGGAAGCGGATCTGGAGTGGTGTAAAACCGCTGCCCTGGTGGTGAAAAATCCTTACTTAACGTACGCTCGCATGGCACAACTGCTGGACACAACGCCGCAGCCCGCGCAGAATATCGCGCCCAGTGCGGTGATCGATCCGACAGCGACGCTGGGTAAGAACGTTTCGGTGGGCGCGAATGCGGTGATCGAGTCTGGCGTTGAGCTGGGCGACGACGTCGTGATTGGCGCAGGATGTTTTGTCGGTAAACAGACGCGTATCGGTCGCGGCTCACGTTTGTGGGCTAACGTGACGATTTACCATGAGATCGAGATTGGTCAGGATTGTCTGATTCAGTCGGGTACCGTGATCGGTGCCGATGGTTTCGGGTATGCTAACGACCGTGGCAATTGGGTGAAAATTCCACAGCTGGGAACCGTGGTAATTGGTGATCGCGTTGAAATTGGTGCTTGTACCACCATCGATCGCGGTGCACTGGATAACACTCTGATCGGCAATGGTGTTATCATAGACAACCAGTGTCAGATTGCGCACAACGTTGTGATTGGAGATAACACGGCCGTTGCGGGCGGTGTGATCATGGCGGGTAGTCTGAAGATTGGACGTTATTGTATGATTGGCGGCGCCAGCGTCATTAACGGCCATATGGAAATCTGTGACAAAGTGACCGTAACGGGCATGGGCATGGTAATGCGCCCGATCACAGAGCCTGGGGTATACTCATCGGGTATCCCACTGCAACCCAACAAAACCTGGCGTAAAACGGCAGCGCTGGTGATGAATATCGATGAAATAAGCAAACGCTTAAAAGCCATCGAACGTAAGGTCGGCAAAGACGACTAAACGCATCGCTCGCGACCCGCTTTCATAATAAAGCAGCGTGCCTTTTTACAACTTCGGCTTAACCCGAAAGCGTTAGAAGGTCTCTCAGGAAAGCGTTACGCCACCGAACTGATTTGCGGCCTGCGGAGGATCATTTTGATCTGTGCAGGCCGTGTTATTATTGCCATCAGATTTTTTAGGACAGGAAGAGTATTTTGACAACTGAAACGCATACTCTGAAAATCGAAGAGATTTTAGAACTGCTGCCGCACCGCTATCCGTTCTTGCTGGTTGACCGCGTGCTGGAATTTGAAGAGCATAAATATCTGCGTGCGGTGAAGAACGTTTCTGTTAATGAACCGTTTTTCCAGGGACACTTCCCTGGTAAGCCGATTTTCCCAGGCGTTCTGATTCTGGAAGCAATGGCGCAGGCAACCGGTATTCTGGCGTTCAAAAGCGTTGGAAAACTGGAACCCGGCGAGCTGTACTACTTCGCCGGTATCGACGAAGCCCGCTTCAAACGTCCAGTGGTACCGGGCGATCAGATGATCATGGAAGTGACCTTCGAGAAAACTCGTCGTGGTCTGACGCGCTTCAAAGGCGTGGCAACTGTAGACGGCAAGATTGTCTGTGAAGCGACCATGATGTGTGCCCGTAGCCGGGAGGCATAATTAGTGATTGATTCAACCGCCAATATTCATCCCAGTTCCGTTATTGAAGAAGGTGCCGTCATCGGCGCCAATGTTCACATCGGCCCGTTCTGCTTTGTCGGCGCTAACGTGGAAATTGGTGAAGGTACGGTGCTCAAATCGCACGTGGTGGTGAACGGCCACACGCGTATCGGCAAAGACAATCAGATCTATCAGTTTGCTTCGATTGGTGAAGTGAACCAGGATCTGAAATATGCTGGTGAGCCGACCCGTGTTGAAATCGGCGATCGCAACCGCATCCGCGAGAGTGTGACTATTCACCGTGGCACCACGCAGGGTGGCAACCTCACTAAAGTCGGCAGTGATAACCTGCTGATGGTCAATGCGCATATCGCGCATGATTGCGTCATTGGTAACCGTTGCATCTTTGCCAACAACGCCACGCTGGGTGGCCATGTCACCGTGGATGATTTCGCGATTATCGGCGGGATGACGGCAGTCCACCAGTGGTGCACCATTGGTGCACACGTTATGGTTGGCGGTTGTTCAGGCGTCGCGCAGGATGTCCCACCGTACGTTATTGCGCAGGGCAACCACGCGACACCGTTCGGTATCAACATCGAAGGCCTCAAACGCCGTGGCTTTAGCAAAGAAGCACTGCACGCGATTCGCAATGCGTACAAACTGCTGTATCGCAGTGGTAAAACGCTGGATGAAGTGAAACCAGAGATTGAAGAGCTGGCAAAACAACACAGCGAAGTGCAGCCTTTCTATGACTTCTTTGCCCGTTCGACGCGTGGATTGATTCGTTAATCCATGTCAGTGCGTCCCTTAACGATTGCCCTGGTCGCCGGAGAAACCTCCGGCGATATTCTTGGTGCAGGTCTTATCCGTGCGCTCAAAGCGCGTCATCCCGATGCCCGCTTTGTCGGCGTTGCCGGTCCGCTGATGCAGGCTGAAGGCTGTGAAGTCTGGTATGAGATGGAAGAGCTGGCGGTGATGGGCATTGTTGAAGTGCTCGGCCGCTTGCGCCGCTTGCTGAAAATTCGCAAGGATTTAACGCAGCGCTTCACCGAACTCAAGCCGGATGTGTTTGTTGGCATTGATGCGCCAGATTTCAATATCACATTGGAAGGCAGCCTGAAGCGCGCAGGAATTCGCACCATTCATTACGTCAGTCCTTCCGTGTGGGCATGGCGACAAAAACGCGTGTTCAAAATTGGCCGCAATACCAACCTGGTACTGGCGTTTCTGCCGTTTGAAAAAGCGTTTTACGATCGATTCAACGTACCTTGCCGCTTTATCGGCCACACCATGGCAGATGCCATGCCGCTGCAGCCAGACAAATCTGCGGCGAGACGTGAGTTAGGCATCGCGGAGGATGCGATCTGTCTGGGCTTGCTGCCGGGTAGCCGTGGTGCAGAAGTGGAAATGCTGAGTGCGGATTTCTTGCGTGCGGCGCAGTTATTGCGTCAGCGTTATCCCGCGCTGGAAATCGTGGTGCCACTGGTCAATGCCAAACGCCGCGAACAGTTTGAACAGATTAAAGCTGAAGTGGCACCCGAGCTACCGATGCATTTGCTGGATGGCAAAGGCCGTCAGGCGATGATCGCCAGCGATGCGGCGATTCTCGCATCCGGCACTGCTGCGCTGGAGTGCATGCTGGCGAAGTGTCCGATGGTGGTCGGTTACCGCATGAAACCCTTTACCTTCTGGCTGGCGAAGCGTTTGGTGAAAACGCCGTACGTTTCACTGCCCAATCTGCTGGCGGGTCGGGAGTTGGTCAAAGAGCTGTTGCAGGAAGAGTGCCAGCCAGAGGCACTGGCGGCTGCGCTGGAACCTCTGTTGCATGCCGGACCAGAGCGCGATGACCTGCTGAACACCTTCAACGAGTTGCATCAACAGATTCGCTGGAATGCTGATGAGCAAGCCGCGGACGCCGTACTGGAGATTGCCAATGACTGAGTTTATCTACCCAAACGCACAGCGCATTGCTGGCGTGGATGAAGTGGGGCGAGGTCCGCTGGTCGGCGCCGTTGTCACCGCAGCAGTCATCCTTGACCCCGCGAATCCGATTAAAGGGCTGGCCGACTCAAAGAAGCTTTCCGAAAAGCGTCGGCTGGCGCTGTATGATGAGATCAAAGAGAAAGCGCTAGCCTGGAGCCTCGGCCGTGCGGAGCCTGAAGAGATCGACCAACTCAACATTCTGCACGCCACTATGCTGGCGATGCAGCGTGCGGTAGCGGGTCTGCCTGTTACGCCTGATTTTGTGTTGATCGATGGCAACCGCTGTCCGGCATTGCCCATGCCATCGCAGGCGGTGGTAAAGGGCGATAGCCTGGTACAAGAGATCAGTGCAGCCTCGATCATCGCGAAAGTCACGCGCGATCGTGAAATGGCCGAGCTGGATCTGTTGTTCCCGGAATATGGATTTGCCCAGCACAAAGGCTACCCAACTGCGTTGCATATGGAAAAATTGACTCAGTTTGGTGCCACGCCACATCATCGCCGCAGCTTTGCACCGGTGCGTAATGCCCTGATTGATGCTGATGTGCTGGCCGCGCGTCAGCCGACTGCGCTTTAATAGCCTGACGCTGTTTTAATCGGAAACTGATATGGCTGAACCTCGTTTTATACATCTGCGCGTACACAGCGACTATTCGATGGTCGATGGCCTGGCGAAAACTAAGCCATTGGTCAAGAAGGCGGCTGCGCTGGGTATGCCGGCGATTGCGATTACCGATTACATCAACCTTTGTGGGTTGGTGCGTTTTTACGGCAGTGCGCACGATGCAGGCATCAAACCGATTATTGGTGCGGATTTCCACGTCGCCAGCGAGTTGATGGGCGATGAGCTGACACAACTCACGGTTCTTGCCGCCAACAACACTGGTTATCAGAACCTTACGTTGTTAATTTCGCGTGCCTATCAGCGTGGATATGGCATTGCCGGACCGATTATTGACCGTGACTGGCTGGTTGAACTGGGTGAAGGCATCATTCTGCTCTCCGGTGGACGCAAGGGCGATGTTGGCCGCAGTCTACTGCGCGGCAACAGTGCGCTGGTGTCGCAGTGCCTCAGTTTCTATCAGGAACATTTCCCCAATCGTTATTACCTCGAACTGACGCGTACCGGACGCGCCGATGAAGAGGCTTATCTGCATGCCGCCGTTGAGTTAGCGATTGCCGAAGGTGTGCCGGTGGTGGCCACCAACGAAGTCTGTTTCCTCAACGAAGAAGATTTTGACGCCCATGAAATTCGCGTGGCGATTCATGATGGCTTCACGCTGGACGATCCAAAACGCCCACGTCATTACAGTCCTCAGCAATATATGCGCAGCGAAGAGGAGATGTGCGAGCTGTTCTCGGACATCCCGGAAGCGCTGGAAAACAGCGTAGAGATTGCTAAGCGTTGTAACGTCACGGTACGCCTGGGTGAATACTTCCTGCCGCAATTCCCCACCGGGGAAATGACGACTGAAGATTTCCTCGTCATGAAGTCTCGTGAAGGGCTGGAAGAGCGTCTGGAATTCCTGTTCCCGGATGACAAGGTGCGTGCAGAGAAGCGGCCAGAATATGATGAACGTCTTGAGATTGAACTCAACGTTATCAATCAGATGGGCTTCCCTGGCTACTTCCTGATCGTCATGGAGTTTATCCAGTGGTCGAAGGATAACGGTATCCCGGTTGGGCCGGGCCGTGGTTCGGGTGCAGGCTCTCTGGTCGCGTATGCGCTGAAAATCACTGACCTCGACCCGTTGGAATTTGATCTGCTGTTCGAACGTTTCCTTAACCCGGAACGTGTCTCCATGCCCGACTTCGACGTCGATTTCTGCATGGAGAAGCGCGATCAGGTGATCGATCATGTCGCCGAGATGTATGGGCGCGAAGCGGTTTCTCAAATCATCACCTTCGGTACCATGGCGGCGAAAGCGGTTATCCGCGACGTAGGACGTGTGCTGGGGCATCCGTATGGCTTTGTGGATCGCATCTCCAAATTGATCCCGCCGGATCCCGGCATGACGCTGGAAAAAGCCTTTGAAGCGGAACCGCAGCTGCCGGAAATCTACGAGGCAGATGAAGAGGTCAAAGCGCTAATCGATATGGCGCGCAAGCTGGAAGGTGTCACACGTAACGCCGGTAAACACGCCGGTGGGGTGGTTATCGCACCGACCAAAATCACTGATTTTGCGCCGCTTTACTGTGATGAGAATGGCCAATTCCCGGTAACCCAGTTTGATAAAAATGATGTGGAATACGCCGGCCTGGTGAAGTTTGACTTCCTCGGCTTGCGCACGCTGACCATCATTGACTGGGCGCTGAAGATGATTAACCCGCGCCGCGCCAAAGAAGGGTTGGAGCCGATTGATATCGCCGCCATCCCGCTGGATGACAAGAAAAGCTTCGATATGCTGCAACGCTCGGAAACCACAGCGGTTTTCCAGCTTGAATCACGCGGCATGAAAGATCTGATCAAGCGTCTGAAGCCGGACTGCTTTGAAGATATGATCGCACTGGTGGCACTGTTCCGCCCGGGACCGCTGCAATCGGGCATGGTTGATAACTTCATTGACCGTAAGCACGGCCGTGAAGAAATTTCGTACCCGGATATTCAGTGGCAGCACGAAACCCTGAAGCCGGTACTGGAACCCACCTACGGCATCATCCTGTATCAGGAACAGGTGATGCAGATCGCTCAGGTGCTGTCGGGTTATACCCTGGGTGGCGCGGATATGCTGCGCCGTGCAATGGGTAAAAAGAAACCCGAAGAGATGGCCAAACAACGTTCGGTGTTCCAGGACGGTGCAGAAAGCATGGGTGTTGACGGTGAACTCTCGATGAAGATCTTCGATCTGGTAGAGAAGTTTGCGGGTTATGGCTTTAACAAGTCGCACTCGGCAGCCTATGCTTTAGTGTCTTATCAGACGCTGTGGCTGAAAGCGCACTACCCGGCAGAATTTATGGCAGCGGTAATGACCGCCGATATGGACAACACCGAGAAGGTCGTTGGCCTGGTGGATGAGTGCTGGCGCATGGGCCTGAAAGTGCTGCCGCCCGATATCAACTCTGGCTTGTATCCGTTCCATGTGAATGATGAAGGCGAAATCGTCTATGGTATCGGCGCCATTAAAGGCGTGGGTGAGGGGCCGATTGAAGCCATCATCGAAGCACGTAATGAAGGCGGCTACTTCAAAGAGTTGTTTGATCTCTGCGCTCGCACCGATACGAAAAAGATTAACCGTCGTGTGATGGAAAAGCTGATCATGTCGGGAGCTTTTGATCGCCTCGGTCCGCATCGTGCAGCCTTGATGAGCGCGCTCAGCGATGCATTGAAAGCTGCGGATCAGCACGCAAAAGCGGAAGCGACCGGACAAGCAGATATGTTTGGCGTGCTGGCCGAAGAGCCTGAACAGGTGGAGAAGTCATACACCAACATCACGCCATGGCCGGAACAGATTCAACTGGACGGTGAGCGTGAGACGCTGGGTTTGTATCTCACCGGCCACCCAATTAATCAGTATCTTAAAGAAATTGATCGCTACGTTGGCGGCATGCGCCTGAAGGACATGCATCCGACGGATCGTGGTAAAGTAACCATCGCGGCGGGGCTGGTGATTGCCGCTCGCGTGATGGTCACGAAACGCGGCAACCGAATTGGTATTTGTACTCTCGACGATCGCTCTGGTCGTCTGGAAGTGATGTTATTTACCGATGCGTTAGATAAATACCAGCAGTTGCTGGAGAAAGACCGTATCCTGATCGTCAGTGGACAGGTCAGCTTTGATGACTTTAGCGGTGGCCTTAAAATGACCGCTCGAGAAGTGATGGACATCGACGAAGCGCGGGAAAAATACGCGCGCGGACTTGCTATCTCGCTGACGGACAGGCAAATTGATGACCAGCTTTTAAACCGTCTCCGCCAGTCTCTGGAGCCTCATCGCTCCGGGACCATTCCGGTGCATCTCTATTATCAGAGAGCAGATGCGCGGGCGAAGCTGCGCTTTGGTGCAGCGTGGCGTATTTCGCCCAGCGATCGTTTACTCAACGATTTGCGGTCGTTAGTAGGATCGGAGCAGGTGGAACTGGAGTTTGACTAAAACAGGAACATTATGAGTCTTAATTACCTGGATTTTGAACAGCCAATCGCAGAACTGGAAGCGAAAATCGACTCGCTGAAGTCAATTGGCCGTTCGGATGAGAAACACGATATTAATCTGGATGAAGAAGTGCAGCGTCTGCGCGAAAAAAGCGTTGAGCTGACCCGTAAAATCTTCTCCGATTTAGGGGCATGGCAGGTTGCGCAGCTCGCGCGTCACCCGCTGCGCCCTTACACGCTGGACTATGTCCGCAACGCGTTTGATGATTTCGATGAGTTGGCTGGCGACCGCGCTTATGCCGATGACAAAGCGATTGTCGGCGGTATTGCCCGTCTTGATGGTCGTCCGGTGATGGTCATTGGCCATCAGAAAGGCCGTGAAACCAAAGAGAAAATCCGTCGTAACTTCGGTATGCCAGCACCAGAAGGCTATCGTAAAGCGCTGCGACTGATGGAAATGGCTGAACGCTTCAAAATGCCACTGATCACCTTCATCGACACCCCGGGTGCATACCCTGGTGTGGGCGCCGAAGAGCGTGGACAATCTGAAGCCATCGCACGCAACCTGCGTGAAATGTCAGGTCTGAAAATTCCGGTCATCTGTACCGTGATTGGCGAAGGCGGTTCCGGTGGTGCGCTGGCAATTGGCGTGGGCGACAAAGTGAACATGCTGCAGTACAGCACCTACTCGGTGATTTCACCGGAAGGCTGTGCTTCTATTCTGTGGAAAAGCGCTGATAAAGCGCCATTGGCTGCGGAAGCGATGGGCATCACCGCCGATCGCCTGAAAGAGCTGAAGCTGATCGACTCGATCATCCCTGAACCATTGGGCGGCGCGCATCGTCAACCAGTGGATATGGCGGCAAGCTTGAAAAAGCAACTGCTGGCGGATCTGGCCGATCTCGACGTACTGAGCACTGAAGAGCTGCTTAACCGTCGTTATCAGCGCCTGATGAGCTACGGCTACGCGTAAGCTGGCTTGCTCATCAAGAAAAGCGGACTCCGGTCCGCTTTTTTTATGCCCGCTGATTACCGAGCGAGATCGTTCAGACGGCTATGAATTGGGCAGCCATGAAGCTCTAACCGGCCAGAGAAGGCTAGCCCGAAGAGCAAAGCGTCCGGGCCACGGATGGCCCGGCCGATCTGCATGGATGCGTTATTCCTTTGCGATCGGGCTGGCCTTTTCTGGCCCTGGCACCCAATTGACAGCAATCCCCCCTAAACAACAAGACTCCCATTAACAACGCATTCCAGAACATTCA
The DNA here is from genome assembly GCF_037153115.1 of Pantoea sp. USMM079. Taxonomy (NCBI): domain Bacteria; kingdom Pseudomonadati; phylum Pseudomonadota; class Gammaproteobacteria; order Enterobacterales; family Erwiniaceae; genus Pantoea; species Pantoea sp. USMM079. The sequence goes on along the minus strand of NZ_JBBCKX010000003.1, from coordinate 12,789 downwards.
CCTCTCACTTTTCGCTATCCTTATTCAGTGCCATAACACCACAGGAGGTGAGCATTGAATATTATCGCGATCATGGGACCGCACGGCGCGTTCTACAAAGATGAACCGATTCGTGAACTGGACGCAGCCCTCAAGCTGCAAGGGTTCCAGACCGTCTATCCCAACAATGCCAGCGACCTGCTGAAACTGATAGAACACAACCCGCGTATCTGCGGCGTGGTTTTTGACTGGGACGATTACAGTCTGGCGCTGTGCAGCGACATCAACCAGCTCAACGAATATCTGCCGCTGTATGCCTTTATTAACACCCATTCGCAGATGGATGTCAGCATTAACGAAATGCGCATGGCGCTGCAATTCTTTGAGTACGCGCTCAATGCCGCTGACGACATCGCATTGCACATTCGGCAGTACACCGATGAGTACATCGATAAAATCATGCCGCCGCTCACCAAGGCGCTGTTCACCTATGTGAAAGAGGGCAAATACACCTTCTGTACGCCAGGCCACATGGGCGGCACCGCCTTCCAGAAAAGCCCGGTGGGCAGCCTGTTCTATGACTTCTTCGGTGCAAACACGCTCAAGGCGGATGTCTCCATCTCCGTCACCGAACTGGGGTCTCTGCTCGATCACACCGGCCCGCACCTCGAAGCAGAAGAGTATGTGGCACGTACTTTTGGCGCTGAACAAAGTTATATGGTGACCAATGGCACCTCAACCTCGAACAAAATTGTTGGGATGTATGCCGCGCCGGCAGGTAGCACGGTATTGATCGATCGTAACTGCCACAAATCACTCACCCATCTGCTGATGATGAGCGACATCATCCCGATTTGGCTCAAGCCGACGCGTAATGCGCTGGGCATTTTAGGGGGGATCCCGCAGCGGGAATTCACACGCGACAGCATTCAGCAGAAAGTTAATCAGACACCACGCGCCAGTTGGCCGGTGCATGCCGTCATCACCAACTCCACTTACGATGGCCTGTTGTATAACACCCAGTACATCAAAGAGACGCTGGATGTGCCGTCGATTCATTTCGATTCGGCTTGGGTGCCGTATACCAACTTTCATCCCATCTACAGCGGCAAAAGTGGTATGAGCGGGGAGCGTATTCCCGGCAAAGTGATTTATGAAACGCAGTCGACGCACAAACTGCTGGCGGCGTTTTCGCAGGCCTCGCTGATTCACATCAAAGGTGATTACGACCACGACACCTTTAATGAAGCCTACATGATGCACACCACCACATCGCCGAGTTACGCGATTGTCTCATCGATTGAAACGGCGGCGGCGATGCTGCGCGGTAATCCGGGAAAGCGATTGATCAATCGCTCAGTTGAGCGCGCTTTGCACTTCCGTCGTGAGATTCAGCGACTGCGTGAAGAGTGCGATGGCTGGTTCTTCGACATCTGGCAGCCTGAGCAGATCGATGAAGCTGAGTGCTGGCCGATCCAGCCAGGCGAAGAGGACTGGCATGGATTCACCCATGCCGATCGTGATCACATGTACCTCGATCCGATCAAAGTCACCATCCTGACGCCCGGAATGAGTGAATTGGGGAAAATGGCGGATGAAGGCATTCCTGCGGCGCTGGTGGCGAAGTTCCTCGATCAGCGCGGCGTGGTGGTAGAGAAGACCGGGCCGTACAATTTGCTGTTCCTGTTCAGTATCGGCATCGATAAAACCAAAGCCATGAGCGTGCTGCGTGGTCTGACTGAATTCAAACGCGCCTACGATCTTAATCTGCGGGTGAAAAACATGCTGCCGGATCTCTACGCGGAAGACCCCGACTTCTATCGCAATATGCGTATCCAGACATTGGCGCAGGGCATTCATAATCTGATTAGACAACACGATCTGCCACGCCTGATGCTTAAGGCTTTCGACGTTTTACCTGAATCAAAAATGACGCCGCATCAGGCCTTCCAGCGCCAGGTGCAGGGGCAAGTCGAAACCGTCGATATCCGTGAGTTAGTGGGCCGGGTCTCTGCTAACATGATTCTGCCTTATCCGCCGGGCGTGCCGTTGGTGATGCCAGGCGAAATGATCACGGAGGAGAGTCGCGCGGTGCTCGATTTTCTGCTGATGCTCTGCACGATTGGACGGCACTATCCTGGATTTGAAACCGATATCCATGGTGCAACGCTCACCGATGATGGGCGCTATCTGGTGCGCGTGCTCCGTGAGGAAAACAGCCTTTAACTTCGGACAATTGCCTCTTTTCAGCGCGCTACCGAGCACGTAGGCTTAGCGGCTGATTCTTTAGGAGCCGCTATGCTGCAGATAAAACAGATCCACCACATTGCCATTATTGCCACCGATTATCAGCGCAGTAAGGCGTTTTACTGTGACGTGTTAGGTTTTGATTTGCTGGGTGAGTATTACCGCGCCGAGCGTGATTCGTGGAAAGGGGATCTGGGACTGAACGGAGTTTATACCATCGAACTGTTCTCGTTCCCCTCGCCGCCGCCACGCGTCAGTGGGCCGGAAGCCTGCGGTCTGCGTCATCTGGCGTTTTGTGTTGATGATGTTGAACAGTCGATTGCCGCGTTGGCTGCGAAAGGCGTGGTGTGCGAACCCATCCGCATTGATGCCCTGACCGGCAAAGCGTGCACTTTCTTTCCGGATCCAGACGGTTTGCCGCTGGAGCTCTATCAAGCGTAAACTAGCCACCGCTGCGGGCCGCAATCAGGCGGTTCGCGTTGACGGATTACGCTATGTCCTTTTCCCATCTTGCTTCGTTACTGAAACCCGACGCCCGCTGTGTGCTGGCGTTCAGTGGCGGGTTGGATTCCACCGTACTGCTGCATCAGCTGGTGAGTTGGCAACGCCTGATGCCACAGCTGCAGGTGCGCGCGTTGCACGTCCATCATGGATTAAGCCCAAATGCGGAGCGCTGGGCGTCACATTGCCTGCAAATCTGTCAGCAGTGGCAGATTCCCTGCGAAGTGTTGCGCGTTCAGGTGGATGGCCATGCTAAAGGTATTGAGGCTGCCGCGCGTGAGGCACGCTATCAGGCGCTGTTTCAACAGCTGCAACCCGGTGAGCACTTACTTACGGCTCAGCACCTTGACGATCAGTGTGAAACGCTGTTGTTGGCGTTAAAAAGGGGCAGTGGTCCAGCAGGATTGGCGGCGATGCCCATCCAGCGTCAGGTGGGAAAACATTCGCACCTGCGCCCGTTGCTGGATATCAGTCGTCAGCAACTCGAAACCTATGCGACGGAGCACCGCTTACGCTGGATCGAGGATGAAAGTAACGCCGACAGCCGCTATGACCGTAATTTTCTTCGTCAGGACATTCTGCCGTTGCTGCAGACGCGCTGGCCACATTTTAGCGCCGCCAGCGCCCGCAGTGCCGCGTTGTGTGGTGAGCAGGAGCAATTGCTGGATGAACTGCTGGCAGAACAGTTGGCCCAGCTCACTGATGAACAGGGCGCACTGCATTTTCCGCCATTGCTGACGATGAGCGAAGCGCGACGCCATGCGCTTTTGCGTCGCTGGATTGCACAGCAGGGCGGTGCGATGCCTTCACGTGATGCCTTAAAACGTATCACCGATGAAGTGATGTGTAGCCGTGAAGATGCCAATCCCAGCCTGAGTTTTGCTGCCTTTACACTCCGCCGGTATCGACAGCGGCTGTATTGGCTTAACGCGCATGCATCGCTGAGTCAGCACTCGCTAACCTGGCATGATCGTGAACAACTGCTGCGGCTGCCCGAGAATTTAGGCGTATTACAGGCAAACCCGGCGATCACCACCTTGCGTCATCCCACCGAGGACGAATCGATCAACGTTCGTTTTCAGGCCAGCGGCTATTATCATCTGCTGGGCCGCGCCGGAGGCCGCGAGATAAAAAAATTGTGGCAGGAATTAGGTGTGCCACCCTGGCAGCGGGAGCGTATCCCCTTGATTTACTACAACCAGACGCTGATCTGTGCACCGGGAATCTTTGTCACCCACGAAGGTGCGGCCAGTCATGAGCAAGGCTGGCAAGCGATCTGGTTACAACAACAATAAGATGGAGAGCAATGATGAAACACTGGATGGCGGCAGCATTGCTGGCCGCAGCGTTGCCGGCTTTTGCCGACGGCGATGTGAATGCAGGCGCGCAAAAAGCAGCAACCTGCCTGGCGTGTCATGGTGCGGAAGGGAAAAGTGCTGTGCCGCTTTATCCCAATCTTGCCGGGCAACATGCGCCTTACCTGCTGCACTCCTTGCAGGCATATAAAAAAGGGGAGCGTAGCGGTGGTCAGGCAGAAGTGATGAAAGCGTTTGTGGCAGGATTGAGCGATCAGGATATGGAAGATTTATCGGCGTATTACAGTTCGCTGAAGCCGTAAGCGAGGGGGGCGGGATAGCATTCCCGCCCGAATGTGGTAGTTATTCGTCTTCGCTAACGATGACGGTGCCCAGCTCGGGATGACTGAAGCTGGCGATATGGTCAAGACGCAGTTCGCGGGTTTCACCGGAGAGATCGACCGTCAGGTACTCCACGTTTTTACGTGAGACCATGTCAACGGCTTTCGCCTTAAGCTGATCGCCGTTTTTTAACTCCAAAGACAGCGTCCAGTGTTTGGTGCAGGCGAGCTCGAGGCTATCGTAGTCATCGCAGTTGATGGGTTTGTAGGCTTCATTCGTCAACATAGTCGCTCACCAATAAGTTAGCAGCAGCATAAGCTGCTTGTTCCCTGACAGAAGAGTTTAGCGCAGAATTAGCGGCAATATCGTTGAGTGCGTTTAGCGCGCAACCTATCGCGTCTGGCACATACCCCAGGTCGCCACTGCCGATTTCGGCATACTTCTGGCGAACTAACTCACAATACTTTTGCACATACACCTCCTCAGCAGAGCTTAAATACTCTGGTTGATAAGCGACTATATCACAGGATTTTCATGGAAATCAGCCAGGGGAAGCCGCGATCTGTGCAAAGAAAAATGTAAAAGTGACACACAGCGCTGGCCTTAAGCAGGAAGGCGGCGCACAAAAGGTTAAGTTGATGAACAGGTTATTCCGCGACACAACATCGTTCTTAAAGGCAGGTGACAGATGATCGTGCTGTCGCGTTCAGTTTCACTTGCAGACAACGAGGTCGACCTCAGTGCCATTCGTGCACAAGGTGCGGGCGGGCAGCATGTGAATAAAACGTCTACTGCTATCCATCTGCGTTTTGATATCCATGCCTCTTCGCTGCCACCGTTCTACAAGGAACGCCTATTGGCTGCGAGCCACCATTTGATTACGGCAGAAGGCGTGGTGATCATCAAATCTCAGGAGTATCGCAGCCAGGAAATGAATCGCGAGGCGGCCCTGCAGCGGCTGATCAATCTGATTCGTGAGTTAACCACGGTGGAAAAAACCCGGCGGGCGACACGACCCACGCGTGCATCTAAAGAGCGGCGGCTCGAAGGGAAATCACGGCGCAGTAATGTGAAAGCGATGCGGGGAAAAGTGCAATGAAAAACGCCTCCAGCTGGAGGCGTTTTAGTCTTACTTGTTCAGCGCTTTTGCCAGGAACTCGACAATATCGTGCTGTTTGATCATTTGCTTCTCGCTGGATGAACGCGACTTGTACTCGATCTCTTCGTTATCGAGGTTACGGTCACCGATGACGATAGTATGTGGCACGCCAATCAGTTCCATATCAGCGAACATCACGCCTGGGCGCTCTTTGCGGTCATCCAGAATCACATCAATGCCTTTGGCACGCAGCTGGCTGTAAAGCTCTTCAGCCAACTCTTTCACACGGAACGATTTCTGCATGTTCATTGGCAAAATCGCCACTTCGAACGGTGCCAGCGCGGCTGGCCAGATGATGCCGCGTTCGTCATGGTTCTGCTCAATGGCCGCGGCGACAACACGGGTGATACCAATGCCGTAGCAACCCATGGTCATGTTCTGGTTGCGGCCCTCTTCACCCTGTACTGCCGCTTTCATTGCGTCAGAGTACTTGGTACCCAGCTGGAAGATGTGACCGACTTCGATACCACGTTTGATTTGCAGCGTGCCTTTGCCATCCGGGCTCGGATCGCCTTCAACCACGTTACGGATATCTTCTACGCGCGCTTCTGGCAGATCGCGCAGCCAGTTGATGCCGGCAAAGTGCTGACCATCAATGTTGGCGCCTGCAGAGAAATCGCTCATCTTGGCAACGGTGCGGTCAGCAATCACAGGCATGCTTAGACCAACCGGGCCGATAGAACCAAAACCTGCGCCAACGGCGGCGCGAATCGCTTCTTCACTGCCCATCTCCAGCGGAGAGGCAACGATATCCAGATGCTCGGCTTTGATTTCGTTGAGTTCATGATCGCCGCGAACCAACAAGGCAACCAGCGCATGGCCGCTCTCTTCCGCACCTTTCACAATCAGCGTTTTCACGGTTTTTTCTACCGGGATCTGATGTTGCTCAACCAATTCGGCAATCGTTTTGGCATTTGGCGTCGCGAACTGCGTCATCGCCTGAGTCGCAGCCGGACGTTCGCCCGCTGGCGCCAGTGCTTCGGCTTTTTCGATGTTAGCGGCGTAATCGGATTCGCTGGAGAAGATCACATCATCTTCACCGCTCTGCGCCAGTACCTGGAATTCGTGAGAGCCGCTACCGCCAATCGAACCGGTATCCGCTTGCACCGCACGGAAATCCAGCCCCATACGGCTGAAGCTCTGGCTGTAAGCGCGATACATCGCATCATAGGTTTCCTGTAAGGATTCCTGTGAGGTGTGGAAGGAGTATGCATCTTTCATGATGAACTCACGTGAGCGCATCACACCAAAACGAGGGCGCACTTCGTCACGGAATTTGGTTTGGATTTGATACAGATTCAGCGGCAGTTGCTTGTACGAGCTCAGCTCGTTGCGGATCAAATCGGTGACCACTTCTTCGTGAGTTGGACCCAACACGAACGGACGCTCGTGGCGATCTTTAATGCGCAGCAGTTCTGGGCCGTACTGCTCCCAACGGCCGCTCTCTTCCCATAAATCGGCAGGCTGAACCACCGGCATGGAGATCTCAATCGCACCCGCGTTGTTCATCTCTTCGCGTACGATGTTTTCAACTTTTCGCAGCACGCGAACACCGGTCGGCAGCCAGGTATAAAGACCAGAAGCCAGTTTACGGATCATACCGGCGCGCAGCATCAGCTGGTGGCTGATCACTTCCGCATCGGATGGCGTCTCTTTCAGAGTAGAGAGCAGATATTGAGTAGTACGCATTGATTACGATTCCAGTTGTACGGAAGGACACGGACAAAAAATTTTCTGGCGGCTAGTGTACCAGCGAGATCATTCACTCAAAAGCTTGTTTTAGCGTGGATCGAGAGCGATCACTTCTGTGCCGATCTCATCGATACGCCAGCGCACGTTAAAGTCGAGTAGCCAGGCAGCATACTCACGATCTTCCGCTTCACCTTTACGGTAAGCGGGGCGGGGATCCTGCGCTAAAACGTCGGCGATAAAACGTGCCAGATGGGGATAGTTTTTCTGCTGCTGGATTTGGTTCTTCGCCAGAGCAGAGAAACGCACGGGCATGGTGGCATCCGGTGCGCTCTGCGCGAAGCCGGCGCGGGCATCGGGCAGGGCTTCAGCAAACGGCAGGTAGGGTTTGATATCGACTACCGGTGTGCCATCGACTAAATCCAGACTACCGAGTTGCAGAATCACCTGCTGCTTTTCACATCGAATGCCTTTCAATTCGACCAGCGACATGCCGATGGGGTTAGGGCGAAAGGTGGATCGGGTGGCGAAGACTCCCATGCGTGCGTTGCCGCCTAAGCGAGGAGGGCGCACGGTTGGGCGCCAACCGCCTTCCATGGTCTGATGGAAAACAAACAGCACCCAAAGATGGCTGAAGGCTTCAAGCCCGCGCACCGCTTCTGGCTGATTATAAGGCGGCAGGAGATGCAACTCGCCGCCGCCATCCTGAACTAGCCCAGGCTGGCGCGGTACGGCAAATTTTTCTTTCCACGGCGAACGAATGACGCCGATTTGCGCAAAGGCAAAATCACTCATTGATTGGAAACTTTCAGTGCTGAGCCCTGGCAAATCGCCTGACGATAACAGCCCGGCGTGCTGGTGACGATTTCGCATTTATGCAGCAATATCGCGTTCGCTTTCATCCCGGCTGCTTTAATCTGCAGACGCTTACGCGCGGTATTGATATTCGGTGGCGAATCCTGGCTGCTGCTTTGGCAATCATCGGCAGAGACTTCGCCCAGATCGCGGAACGGATTACTGACCAGATCGGTGGCATCGGTATAAATTTTTACCGGTGCAGGACGTGGAGCAGGCTTGCGTTCTGGTTCGCTGGATGACTGTTGCGGGCGGGCGGGAGCACTGCTTATTGGGTGATATTCACGGACACACCCGGTTAGCATCAATGCTAACAAGCAGAGCGGTAAAAAACGCATGGCAACATCCTCAGTAGTAAAAAGTGGCGTTATTGAAACAAGGACGGGATTAAATAACAAGTCAGCAAAAAGAAAGGGCGGCCGAAGCCGCCCTGGATGGCATCAAAGGCGAAAATTACCAGCCTTTAACTGCACCACCGTTGAAGATTTTGTTCGCGGCTTCAGAAACTTCATCAGACTGATATGCCTGAACAAATTTCTTCACGTTTTCCGCATCTTTATTATCTTCACGGCTAACGATCAGGTTCACGTAAGGAGAATCTTTATCTTCGACAAAGATGCCATCTTTCGCAGGTGTCAGGCCAATCTGGCTGGCGTAAGTGGTGTTGATCACCGCCAGCGCAATCTGCTGATCGTCCAGTGAACGTGGAAGCTGTGGTGCTTCCAGCTCAACAATCTTCAGGTTTTTAGGGTTCTCAACAATATCCAGAGAGGTTGGCAGCAGGCCCACGCCATCTTTCAGTTTGATCAGGCCGACTTTCTGCAGCAGCAGCAGTGAACGACCGAGGTTGGTTGGATCGTTAGGAATCGCAACCTGTGCACCGTTTTGCAGTTCATCCAGTGATTTGATTTTCTTTGAATAGCCAGCAATCGGATAAACGAAGGTGTTACCCACTGGCACAAGCTTATAGCCACGGTCTTTGATCTGCTGATCCAGATAAGGCTTATGCTGGAAGGCGTTAACATCGATATCGCCTTTGCTTAATGCTTCGTTCGGCAGCACGTAATCGTTAAAGGTCACCAGCTCAACATCCAGACCGTATTTCTCTTTAGCGACCTTCACTGCGGTTTCAGCAACCTGCTGCTCAGCACCGACAATCACACCCACTTTGATGTGGTTTGGGTCTTTAGCTTTCTGATCGCATCCTGCCAGCGCAATTGCGCCAATCAGAGCACCCACAGCGGCAATCTTTTTAAATGTGAAAGACATATCCCTTCCTTAATAGAGGACTATTGATGTTGTTTACTTATTTATGTGACACAGCACGGACAATGCGGTCGCCACAGAATTGAATGAGATACACCAGAACAACCAGCAAAATCAGCACGGTATTCATCACAGTGGCGTTATAACCAATGTAACCATACTGATAGCCAATCTGACCCAAGCCACCTGCGCCGACCGCGCCACCCATGGCGGAATAGCCGACCAGCGTAATCAGAGTAATTGTAGCGGCATTCACCAGACCAGGCAGGGCTTCTGGCAGCAGCACTTTACGTACGATCTGCAGGGGAGTCGCGCCCATCGCGCGTGAGGCTTCGATTAAACCGGTTGGCAACTCTAACAGCGCATTCTCGACCATACGCGCAATGAAAGGTGCGGCGCCGACTGTCAGTGGCACGATTGCAGCCTGCAAACCAATGGAGGTGCCGACAATCATGCGCGTGAAAGGAATCATCCACACCAGCAATATAATGAAGGGGATTGAACGGAAGATATTCACCACCGCTGAGAGCACGCGATAAAGTGTGCCATTGGCCAGAATTTGCCCTGGGCGAGTGACATACAGCAGCACGCCGACGGGCAGGCCGAGTACAAAACCAAAGAAACCAGAGACGAAGGTCATCATCAGCGTTTCCCAGACGCCACGCGTCAGTAACCACAGCATCGCTTCAGACATAACCCAGTACCTCTACTTTCACATGATTTTCTTTCAGCCAGGCAATCGCTGCCTGTGTGTCTGTTTCACTGCCATCCATCTCGGCCAGCATGATGCCGAACTTCACGCCGCCGGCATAATCCATCTGGGCACTGATGATGTTGTTATTCACATTGAAGCGACGAGCAGCTTCTGACAGCAGCGGCGCATCTACTGATTTGCCGGTGAACTCCAGACGCAACAGCGGGACGCTTTCAGCTGTGGCTTGCGGTGTCATACGTTGCTGGTAATCGTCTGGGATATCCAGATGCAGCGTCGATTGAATGAATTGCTGAGCCAGTGGCGTTTTAGGATGTGAGAACACTTCACTGACGCTGTCTTTCTCAATCAGTTCGCCATTACTGATAACAGCAACCTGATCGCAGATGCGTTTCACCACATCCATCTCATGAGTGATCAGCAGAATAGTGATCCCCAGACGGCGGTTGATGTCTTTCAGTAACTCTAAGATGGAACGCGTGGTTGCTGGGTCGAGGGCGCTGGTGGCTTCGTCGCACAGCAAAACTTTTGGATTCGTGGCCAGCGCACGCGCAATCGCCACACGCTGTTTTTGTCCACCCGAAAGATTCGCAGGCCAGCTGTCGTGCTTGTCCGCCAGTCCAACTAACTCCAGCAGTTCAGTTACGCGGTTTTTGATCTGCTCACGTGACAGGTTGCCCAATTCAAGCGGCAGCGCAACGTTACCGGCTACGGTACGTGAGTTCATTAGATTGAAGTGCTGGAAAATCATGCCAATCTGACGGCGTGCCAGCGTCAGTTTTGAGGAGGAGAGGGCAGTCAAATCCTGACCATCAACCAGAACGCGTCCTGATGTTGGACGCTCAAGCAAGTTAACGCAGCGGATCAGCGTACTTTTACCGGCACCGGAAGAACCGATGACGCCATAAATCTGTCCAGCAGGCACGTGCAGGCTGACGTTGGAAAGCGCCTGAATGGTGCGTGAACCTTGCTGGAACACTTTGGTAATGTTTTCGAGTTTAATCATTAGTTTAATAGTTATCGTGTTGCGTTGTCCGTGGTGTATCGGGTTTCACGCGATTGCGCTGCGTGAAATTTGGATGGATGTTAAGGCATCCAGACGGCTAAATCAATCGAAGTCATTCAATCTGCCGTTCTCTCTATATATGCAATCATGCGATACTGTGCGGCATTATTTGCAGCAGGAGTTTCTACGTGTCGAACAAAGTCCCCGCTATTTTCCTGGATCGTGATGGCACCCTGAATGTCGATCATGGTTATGTTCACGAAATCGATAATTTTGAATTCATCGATGGCACCATTGAAGCGTTACAGGTGCTAAAGAAGATGGGCTTCGCGCTGATACTGGTGACCAACCAGTCCGGTATTGCGCGCGGCATGTTTACCGAAGACCAGTTTATGCAGCTCACCGAATGGATGGATTGGTCGCTGGCGGATCGTGATGTCGATCTGGATGGCATCTATTTCTGTCCTCATCTGCCAGATGCAACAGTAGAAGAGTATCGCCAGGTATGTGATTGCCGTAAGCCGCAGCCGGGTATGCTGCTCTCTGCGCAGAAGCATCTGAACATCGATATGACTGCTTCTTATATGGTAGGTGACAAAATAGAAGATATGCAGGCAGCAGCAGCAGCAGGTGTGGGCACGAAAGTGTTGGTGCGTACTGGTAAGCCGGTCACCGCTGAAGGGGAAAATGTAGCAGATTGGGTGCTTAACAGCCTGTCAGAGCTGCCTGGACGCATTAAAAAGGGCTGATTTAGGCGGTTTTGTGCAATTTTCAAGCGAACGAATAAAAACTTGAAAATTGCCCTTGCGCTTCCTCAGAACCTGCCTATAATGCGCCACCACTGAGACGGCAAAGCGGCAACGCAGGCGGCTCAGCAGGGAGTGAAGAAATTCATCCCGCCGGAGAAAAACGCTGAAAAAAGTGTTTGACTCTGAAGGAGGAAAGCGTAATATACGCCACCTCGCAACAGCAGCTTAAGGCGCTGATTGCACCGCTCTTTAACAATTTATCAGACAATCTGTGTGGGCACTCGCAGGATTGATATCAGCGTCTCCGGACGTAAAAAATATCAAGTCTCACGAGTGAACACATAATGAAATTCATTATGACGTTTTACAGATGAGCATCGCTGCACTTGTTGCAGCAAATCAAACTTTAAATTGAAGAGTTTGATCATGGCTCAGATTGAACGCTGGCGGCAGGCCTAACACATGCAAGTCGAACGGTAGCACAGAGAGCTTGCTCTCGGGTGACGAGTGGCGGACGGGTGAGTAATGTCTGGGAAACTGCCCGATGGAGGGGGATAACTACTGGAAACGGTAGCTAATACCGCATAACGTCTTCGGACCAAAGTGGGGGACCTTCGGGCCTCACACCATCGGATGTGCCCAGATGGGATTAGCTAGTAGGTGGGGTAATGGCTCACCTAGGCGACGATCCCTAGCTGGTCTGAGAGGATGACCAGCCACACTGGAACTGAGACACGGTCCAGACTCCTACGGGAGGCAGCAGTGGGGAATATTGCACAATGGGCGCAAGCCTGATGCAGCCATGCCGCGTGTATGAAGAAGGCCTTCGGGTTGTAAAGTACTTTCAGCGGGGAGGAAGGCGGTGGAGTTAATAGCTTCATCGATTGACGTTACCCGCAGAAGAAGCACCGGCTAACTCCGTGCCAGCAGCCGCGGTAATACGGAGGGTGCAAGCGTTAATCGGAATTACTGGGCGTAAAGCGCACGCA